>JBBARF010000074.1:0-17296 GCA_040399925.1 Bacteriovoracaceae bacterium | reverse complement strand
TGTTTACGCTTGCGATGGGGATGACTTCGACCATTCCTGATATGGACCCTACAAAACCTGCCTCATGTGATCCCAAAAAAATTGTTCAGAATATCATCGATAGTCGCAGCACTTTTGTCGCTGGATCTCCAGCTATTTGGGAGAAAGTAGGGAATTACTGTGTAGAGCATTCGATCAAGCTTCCTAGTGTTAAACAGGTTGTGATGTTTGGAGCTCCTGTCAGGGCCGAGATTCACGAACTCTTTAAAAAAGTTCTGGTGGGTGGTGATACTTATACTCCTTATGGAGCGACGGAATGTTTACCGGTGAGTTTAATTTCAGGTAGCGAAGTGCTGAATGGAAAAAGTCAAAAATCTCTCAAAGGGTTCGGAACTTGTATTGGCCGGGCCGTTCCACGGACGAGTATCAAAATTATCCCAACTTCGGATATTCCGGAGAGTCAGATTCATGAGCTTCCCAGGGGATCTATCGGGGAAATTCTCGTAAGTGGCGATCAAGTGACTCCGGCCTATTTTGAGATGCCGGAAGAAACTCGGAAGGCGAAGATTCAAATCGGGGAAACCATCTGGCATAGAATGGGCGATATGGGTCATTTGGATGAGGAAAATAATCTGTGGTTTCTGGGCAGAAAGTCCCATCGAGTTGAAATCAGCCCAGAGCTGACGCTCTATCCATTAGAGGTTGAAGCGATTTTTAATCAGCATCCTGAAGTAAAACGCACGGCCTTAGTGAAAGTGATGGATCAAGGTACCGCCACCCCGGTCATCGTCATTGAGCGTAAAGATGCTTGCACCAAAATGGCAGATACTTTCTTGAGTGATTTACAAAAACTGAGGCTTAAGACGAGCTCCAGTGAACTCATCCATCAGTTTTATTTGCACCCGGGTTTTCCGGTAGATGTTCGGCATAATATTAAAATCGATCGTTTAAAATTGACCGCGTGGGCGCAAGAAAAGGGAATTCATGTCTAGAAAACATCAACAAAAGACGATGAAAACTATCTACATGGTGATTTTAGTTCTTCTCTCTCTCATTCTCATCTCTCCTTTTGCTATTCCACTGGTTTTTGCTTCGACCGTAGCATTGGCGATTTTTCCTTTATTACTCAAACTTGAGGCCAAGGGGTTTAAGCGAAAAAGTGCCGCGGCACTTTTAACTGCCGTCTTCACTATCGTCATCTCGATTCCTTTTTTCTTCTTTCTCATTCAGGGAACAATTGCTGTCACTGGAAAGCTCGAGCATTATCACGATAGTCAGCAATTTCAGAGTCAGGGTATGCAGAATATGGTTAAGACTATCCGGATGGAGTTTGTTGAAACCATTCATAAGCATACTTCAAAATTTGAATTCGCTCAGTTTTTGACGAATAAAAAAATTGATGGATATCTTAATAACATCACCACTTATCTTTTGAAATTCTTCCAGAACTTTGCCACCAATCTACCGGAAGTCTTTCTCTATTTTTTGGTGATGATTCTTTGTATCTATTCGTTTCTCAAGCATGCCGAATCAGTCAAAGCATTCTTTCAGGCCTTATTTGGGTTTAATGATAATCGCATGAATGAATTGACTAAAATTTATGTGGAAGACTCGCGTGGTGTTTATGTTTCCAATATCGCTACCGGTGCTATCCAGTCTCTTTTAGTTGCGACCGTCGTGACCTTAACCGGCATCGGGGACTTTTTCTTAGTCTTCTTTATCACACTCATTTTATCATTTATTCCCATCGTAGGGGCCGCACCTGTCGCCTTTGCTGCGGCCATCATTGCTTGGTTCCAGGATGAAGGCACAGCAGCGTTAATTATAGCCATCGTCGGTGCCTTTAGTGGAGTGGTCGACAATATCCTCAGACCCTACTTTACCACTTTAGGTGAGAGTAAAATTCCACCGATTGCGAGTTTTATCTGCGTTTTAGGAGGGGCCATCCTTTTAGGTTTCCCAGGGCTCTTTATTGGTATTTTGATTGGCTCCCTTGCCTACGATACTTTGCCTATTTTCTGGGAAGAATTAAAAGCTGATTCTTTCTTTGATAAGTAGGCCCAGTGCCATTAAAATAAACTATGCGCATTTTAGTAACTGGTGGAGGGGGGTTCCTTGGAACTCACATCATCAATGAGCTTTTAAAAAATCCTACCTACATGGTGACGAACTTCTCTCGTCACACTTATTCTCATTTAGAAGATATTGCGGTTCCGACCATTAAAGGGGACATCCGGAATAAAGAAGATGTGGAGCGTGCCCTGTCTCAGGGGTTTGATGCGATTTTTCATGTGGCGGCACTGGCCGGTGTATGGGGCAGGCATCAAGACTACTTAGACATTAATTATTTTGGTACAAAAAATTTATTAGAAGTGGGACGTGAAAAAGGCATCCCAAAGTTTATCTATACTTCTACTCCTTCAGTCGTTTTTGGAAAAGATGATCTGATGGGGGTGAATGAAGAAACTCCTTATCCTACAACTTTTTTAAATTCTTATGGTGAAACCAAGTGCATGGCCGAAAAGCTCGTGCTGCAGATGAATGATGGCGAAAATTTTCTTACCTGTGCTATTCGTCCGCATCTCATCTGGGGACCAGGCGATCCGCATCTTTTCCCAAGAGTGATTCAAAAAGGTAAGGAAGGAAAACTTCGGATTGTTGGCGATGGTGAAAACCTCGTTGATATTATTTATGTCGAAAATGCGGCCCTGGCCCACGTACAGGCCTTTGAACATCTGAAGCCATACTCTTCGGTTTGTGGTCAGGCCTATTTTGTTGGACAGGAAAGACCCGTGAAGCTGTGGAGTTTTATTAATGATATTTTAGGGCACGTGAAAGTTGAGCCCGTGATGAAGATCATCGATTTGAAGACGGCTTACCGTATGGGATGGTTGTTTGAAAAATCATTTAAGATCGCAGGAATTATAAAACCAGAGCCCCCTATGACGAGATTTGTGGCACTTAATCTAGGAAAGTCTCATTACTTTTCTCATGAGAAGGCGAAGCGGGATTTTGGTTACTATCCGAGAGTCTCCATCGAGGAAGGTTTGAAAAAAACCTTCCAGGTTAGAGATCATCTCAAGATTGGAATGAAGGATTTACCAAATTAGCTTCTCTGTGGCGTCCAGTGTGGCCTCAAGAATATTTCCCATATAATCATAATTCAGACGCTCATCCATCACATCGCACTTAGCGTGGTAACAAGGATCAGCATCCCCTCCAAAAAAATTTTCTGAGATAACAACGGCCGGAATTTTATTTCTCCAGAACGAGGCGTGATCACTGCGGTCAGTACAGGTCTTAACCACTGAGAGAGGAAGACCAAGGCTTGCGATAGAGTTTTTAATTTCCTGACTCAAAAAGAGAGATTCAGCGCGATTACAGTCAATAACGTGGAAGGCGCCATCTTTGCGGCCATTCACTCCCATCATCTCGAAGTTTATGTTTCCGATGATGTCGTTTGATTTAACCAGTGTTGCATAGGCATCTGACCCAATCAGACCAACTTCTTCTTTATCAAAACCTAAAATTCGAATCGTCGAACTGTATTCATTCTTTGCCAACTCTCGGGCCACGGCCAAAAGACCAATTGTACCTGTGCCGTTATCATTGGCCCCGCGGTTTTTAACCGAGTCGATATGAGATGAAAGGATAAGAACTTTACCTGGATTTTTTGTTCCCAGCTTTTCCGCGATGAAATTTACGCCGCTTCCGAAGACATGCAAGCTCACACTAAAGCCCAGTTTTTCGTACTCGTCTTTAAGGAAGCTTCGAGCAAGATCGAGGTTTTCTTTTTTATTTCTTTCAGCAATTGTCAGCGTTCCGTAGTTTTGCGCCCCAGAGAGAATAGCGAGTTTTTCTTTGAAGTAGCTCATATCTACGCGCGAGGCGCTCATTGATTTCGCGTCAGGAGTATTGCTGAAGGGGATTTCATATTCAACAGAAAGATAGGCCTGATAGTCTTCTCTCCAATCGCGGTCTCCATGAGCAAATGTTTCAGCTGATAGAAGGGCAAGAGAGAGTAGAAGGTATCGCATAGTCATCCTCTGAGATATTGATTTCGATATGATTTAACCCAAAGGTTTCTTAAAAAGCTGCTCATTTTGTCTTACTTTGCATTTAACACAGAGACATCTGTGGGATTGTGTTTGAATGATCCCAGCAAATAAAACAATCCGAAACCAACCAACGGAAGAAGCATAAATAATGAAGTTTCCATAATAATAACTCGGATTAATGACCTTCTAAGGACGTCAGGTACATTTTTCATGTCTGTTTTAGTCTTGATCAGTGGAATTTTGAGAGGAGGCGGAAGATTTTTTGAGAAAAGATTTTAGAAAGAGTTACCCCTGGGCGATCTACAAATCGCTCGGCTATTTCGGAAATCCCCCAGAGGACAAGGGTCGTTATGAAATACAAACCAATAATTGCCCATTGAGACTTATGAACCCCAAAACGTATTCCCATATAGGATGTAAAGCTCGCAAGAACTGCAAAATGAAGAACATAGAGACTGTAAGAGAGCTCTCCTAACCGTTTTAAAAATCGGTACTCTAGAATCTCTCTGAGTTTTAGTGACTTAAGCAAGACCAGCATCAATATACCGGCCGATAGCCCCAACGCCTCCCCTCGGTAGGGACCCTCAATATCTGAAAGGTAAAAACCTAGAATGGTCAGGACCCAGAGAATAGGCCTGGGTATTCTAATCTGATATGTTCTGGTGAGAAAGGCCCCCAAAACAAAACCCATAAGTCCCTTCCAAGGGCCGATCACAAAGGCCACGGGTAGCAGAAGCCAGAAAAGGGGCCGCCACCAAGGTAAAAATCCCAAAATCGCGAAGAGATAGTAAGAGGCCACAAGCTCATAACCAATCGTCCATAGATTGGGATTTAGAGTCGTACCGGATTGAAAATTAAAATAAGTACCCCAGAAACTCTGTCTCAGGGCCTCATAAAAATCTGGCGTAAAGTTCAGATAACGCGAGAGCCATTCATTTTTTATAATAGCTGCGTAGTCTTGATTAAAAATGAGACCCGCCTTCATCAAGAAATAGGTCATAAGAATTGAAAATAAAACTGGAGGCATGAGGCGCAAGTAGCGACGTGAAGCTTGATCTGTCAGCCTAGAAAAATAGAGCAGCTTATCTGTGGTAGAGGCCGATTTTAAGGAGAGAACAAAACCGCTATGAACAAAAAACCATGCTACGGCCAGATCTGCATTGAGAATATGATTGATCCAGCTGTGAGGACCAAAATAAAAAGTAGGATAAAAAATAAGGATGAAGTGATGGGTAAAAACCCAGAAGGCCGCAATTCCACGCATGCCTTCAAGACCGATGACTCTCTCTGAACTTTGGATCATGCGTTGGTTATTTTATTGATTGTGAAATAGAACGAGCGAAGTCTTTAACAATCTTCTGATCAAAAGTATTACAACTCATTCCCGCATCAACGAGAAGAGTCGTGGCATTGATGCCGGAACTTTTTTCAGAAAGAAGAAAACAGGCGGTGTTAGCGACTTCCTGAGTCTGGAGAGCTTCTTTACGGAGAGTGAGTTCTTCAGCATAAAGATAGTTCTCGATGTAATCGGGAATACCTGCGGAAGCCGATGTTTTAAGGGGACCTGCACCGATAGCATTGACTCTGACCTTGGAGAATTCAGAAAAAGATTTTGCTAGAAAAGGAACCGTTGCATCCAGCATCGCTTTGATGGGACCGAGGTAACCATAACTAGTTGCCTTGGTATTTGAAATAGAAATGGTCACGATACTAGCATTGGTCGAGAGAGAGTCTTTAAGAGCATTGGCCACTTCAACCAAAGAGAATGAAGATATTTGAGCTGCCTGCAAGTAATCTTCTCGCTTCGTCTGGAGAAAGGGTTTTGGACCTTCAGAAAAATTAGCAAAAGCGAGCGAGTGAAGAAAACCATCGAGTTTGTCAGTATGCTGTTTAATTTCAGAGGGAAGATTTTGAAGATGGGCCTTATTTTCGACATCACAGACAAAGACAGGTGAATCCGGAAATATTTTTTTAACGGCATCGAGCTGAGTATCATTTTGAACGGAGAAGAGGCATTTAGCACCACTCTCTATCAGTGTTCGGGCGGTAAAAGTTGCTACACTTTTTTTATTAGCGACACCGGCAATATAAAAAACCTTGCCCTTGAGATTTAAAAAATCCATCACGCATCTGCCTTAGGGACAATGGTCGCTGCAAATTCGATACTCATGATGGTCTTTCCACCAGCGGTGATCTTGCCTTTCATAAAAGCAGCATTAGCGAGCATTTCAACAAAATCAACAGTGATGTGGAGAGTGTCTCCTGGTCGCGCCATATTTTTAAATTTTGCACCTTGAATACGGGTCACTAGTGCCGTTGTTTCATCATTGGATGATTTTCCCCTAAGACTCATGAGAAGTGCACCAGTTTGAAAAACGGCTTCACACATCAGAACTCCCGGAAAAACCGGAGAGCCTGGAAAGTGGCCGCGAAAAAAATCTTCCTGACCGGTGAGGTGTTTTGAAGTCGTGATGGAGTCTTCGGTATGATCAACGATGCTTTCGATAAATAGAAAGGGGTCGCGCTGAGGGATATGTTTAAGGATCGTTTCAAGCATTGAGACCTCCGGCGATATCTAGAGTTGAACCAGTGATGTAAGAAGCTTCTTTTGAAGCAAAGAAAAGCACAGCATAGGCGACTTCTTCAACTTTACCAAAACGTTTCATAGGCACTTGAGTTTTATATTCTTTAACTTGCTCATCAGGCAGATCCTTCAAAAGATCTGTATCAATGAATCCAGGGCACACGTTATTAATGGTAATATTTCTTTTCGCGACTTCTTTTGAAACAGAAAGAGAAAGAGCAATCTGTCCCGCTTTTGAAGCAGCGTAATTGGCCTGACCTGGTAAACCAAGTTTTCCTCCCACTGACGACATATTCACGATGCGCCCATAACGATTCTTCATCATCTGAAGAACTGCAGAACGGGTCATGTTGAATGTTCCCTTGAGATTGGTATCGAGAACGAGGTCCCAGTCATTCTCAGTCATGCTAGGGATAATTGAGTCTCTTCTGATCCCTGCATTATTGATGAGGATTTCTAGTGTTGGAAATTCTTTTTCATACTCACTAAAGAATGCTTCTACTTCCTGAGTATTTGAAACGTTAAATTTTTTGAGGATGAGTTTGTTTCCAAAGGCTGTATTCTTTTCTTTAAAGTTACGAGCAGCTTCATCATTACCTGAGTAGGTTGCAATGACAGTGGCACCTTTTTGTAAAAAAGATTCGACAATTCCAGCTCCGATACCTCGAGTTCCGCCGGTGACGATGACATGTTGAGATTCAAATGACGACATAACAACTCCATTAATTGTGTAAGTAACTCTCTATAGCATTGGCCTGGATCACACCGTAATTTGCGGCGCCTAACCATCCAGACATGATAATTCCGACCGAGCCCGCATGAAATAATCCAGGCAGTTCTTTGTGCAGATTCATCGAAACATCAAGTCCTTCAAATTTAGTTCCAAATGAAGAACCTTTCTGATGAAGGGTATAACGCTCAACCGTAAGGGGAGTTGCAGCTTCTACTATTTCCAATTTATCTCTGATATCTGGAATAAATTTCTCAAGACCCTTCAAGGTCTCCTCGATCATAAATTCTTTTTCTTTCTGGTATTCTTCAGGACTCAATCTTTTCCAGTCATCATAGTGGCAATTCGTGGATGAAACAATCGCCACACGAGCACCTTCGTCCTGGGGACGAGACACATCCGGATAATAAACTGAAAACGTTCGAGAGCTCACTTTAATATCGAGGAGACGTTCTGGATTATAAGTCGGGTAGCTGGAGGTAAAGACCAGCTCTCCGATATAAGGGATAGTTGCCCCTTTTTTTAGACCCATGTAAACCTGACAGCTAGATGAATTAAGCCTCACAGCCTTGGTCTTTTCAATGAACTCAGGAGAAAAATGCTCTTCGCCCACCATATTGAGGATGGTTGAACGGATATTTCCATTAGACAGAACCGCGCGTGCACGGACCAGTTTCCCGTTCAAGATTACACCGATCGCCTTGCCGTTTTCTATCTGAATTTTTTCAACTTTGGTTTGCAGCTTCATATCAACATTGTTTAGAAGGAGTTCATCCTTCATCTTGTTGATTAGAACATCTGTTCCGCCGCGGAAAGTGTACACACCCTTGCTCATGAAGTTTGAGAACACAATACCGTAAGTGATGGCCGGATCTTCCAGTGTCGATCCATTGGCGTAAGTAATCGCCTCCATAAGAAAACGAGTCACGTCGTTGCGGCCAGGAAAGAATTTTTCAAACAGCTCTCCATTACTCATCTGAGAGTTGTCATAAAAATTCATCTGGGCGAGATGTTCAAAAAAAGCCGTGACAGTTTCTTCAGGAATCTTGAAATGTTCATTCAGCACCTGAGAGTAGTGCTCTTTAGTAAAATCGGTTTGCACTTCGAACTGAGGATTCACGAAACGCACATCTTTCAATTGAACGATGGATTCGGCTATATCCTTACTCCAGTACTTGCGACAAGTTTTGATCATGCCCACTGGAAAGCCATGAAGAGAGATATCAAACACATGCTCGCGGTTTTCACGAAAAAACCACGTCGCAAAACCACCCAGCTTATTGTGGGACTCGAGCAACAGAACCTTGTGACCGTGCTTGCCCATGATATTGGCCGCCGTCATTCCGGCAAGACCTGAACCAATTACAATAACATCGTAGTCCTGGTTAATTTCATCACGAATTTTGTAGAGCATGAACGAGAACCCTGCGGAGCATTAATATTTCGACGTTTAAGTCTCGAAACATTAGACGAATCTCTCGAAAAAGTCATGAAATCCGTTACAATCATAAGTATTGTTTAACATATTCAGGTGAGAAATGGGCCTATTACGATTTATCCGGACAACTCTGAGTTTAGATTTAAGGTCGCTGGCGCTCTATCGATTTCTTATGGGCCTTATCATCATGGCCGATGTGGTCTACCGATGGCCCGATCTGCTGGATTTTTACACCGATGTGGGCCTGGTTCCGCGCGCACTTTTCACGGGCGAAATGTCTATGCCCTGGTCATTTTCTCTTCATCTGGCCAATGGATCGTTGAATTTTATTACTATCATGTTTGCCATCCAGTTTGTGTTTGGCCTTATGGTTTGTTTGGGTTATAAAACTCCCTGGGCGATGTTTTTCTCTTATGTGTTAAATGTCTCGGTTCATAACCGCGATTGGCTGGTTAATAATGGGGGAGACGATATCCTTCGGGCTATTTTATTTATTTCTATCTTTTTACCCCTAAATAAATGCTTCTCACTGGATTCGGCCTTGACCGAAAAGACTGAAGAAAAGCCGCAGGAGGCGCATTTCTCAACATGGGGTCTTACCTTTCTGCTTCAGGCCTTCGTGATTTATTTTGTCAGTTACATCCTTAAAGATCACGATATCTGGCGCAAGGATTTTACCGGTATCTTCTATGCTTCACGTCTGGATATCTTTACGACTCCTCTAGGATTTTGGTTGAGAGAATTTCCTCTCTTTCAAAAGCTTTCAACCATCTTTACCATCTACTTAGAATGCTTAGGTCCCTTGCTTTTAGTCTTTTGCGCGGTTCTGGGCCGGTTCTGGTGGATTGGCCGAACGCTGGTGGTTTTTTTATTCTGGGTGCTTCATATTGGTATTATTCTTTCTATGTGGATTGGAGTCTTTCCTTACACCTGTATTGTGATGTGGTGTCTTTTTCTGCCAGCTCCATTTTGGGATAAAATTTTCGCTGTTCTTCAACACCGTTTTGAAAAACTGACACTTTATTTTGATGAAGAATGTCACTTCTGTAAGAAAGCGGTGCTGATCTTAAGAGAGTTTTTTCTTTTCTCTGATACAAAGATACTTCCTGCTCAGAAGTATCCAGCTGTTTATGCTCAGATGAAAAAAAATAATTCATGGGTGATCACTAACTCAAAAAATGAAAAGTTTTTCAAGTTTGATGCTTTCGTCACGCTCATAAAATCATCGCCCTTGTTATGCTTCTTGGCCCCAGTCTTTGCTCGTAATCCCATTCATAAAATTGGGTCAATGATCTATCATTGGGTTTCAAATCACCGTGGTGAAGTGGCAAAAATAAGTCAGTTCTTTCCCATCAAACCCGCTCGGAAAAGAATTGCTACACTTTCATTTCTTTATCAATTGGCCGGTGCCTTTCTTTTCATGACGCTTTTTATGTGGAACGTGACAACCATTAAGGTCTGGGGAATTCAGTCACCCTTTTTTCAAAATGTTGCCCGCTACCTCCATCTCTACCAAGAGTGGAATATGTTTGCTCCCTTTCCAAAACTTGATAACGTCTGGATTGAAGTTAATGGAAAACTCTCAGATGGCACTGACATCGAGCTTCTGACAGGTGTCAAGAACGTTTACACGATTAAGTCCGAAGAATTTTATAAACAGGTCGCCAATGAACACTGGCGGAAATTTTATTTAAATATGTCTGAGCGCACTGATTATGCTCGTTACTACGGAGGCTTCATGTGCCGTAAGTGGAATGATCGCCGCGTGCGTTTAGTGGAGAACACCACTCTTCGTAAGCTCGACATCGTAGTTTTCTCACAAAGTAATCTTCCTGATGGATCTCGTGGTGGCATCAACCGTAAGATGAGCTGGACTCATTGGTGCTTTGATGAAGATTATAAACGTGAAAGTCGTGGGGCCCAGTGAGTTTACTTGTTCTGCGTGAGTTAACCCTTACCGACGAGAAGTCCTTTGAATCGCTGCTGGACGAGTGGGATGATGCTCCCGGATTCAATATGCTTTACGGTCTGATTGAAGGCATGAGTTTTGAAAGTTTTTTGGGTATTTGTCGGGAAATGAAAGAAGAATCCAAGACCACTGGAACTAACTTTCCTAGTACAGGCCTCTATGCCTTTGTTGGAGACGAGATCGTGGGCAAAGTTTCAGTCAGGCACAGACTCAATGATTCTTTAAAACTTGTCGGTGGTCATATCGGCTATGGAGTCTTACTCAAACATCGTGGAAAAGGGTATGCGACTCTGATGTTAAAAGAGGCCCTTATCTATTGCTCGAAGTTGGGTCTGGAAAAGGTGCTGGTCACTTGTGACGATAATAATGTGGGCTCATTTAAAGTGATTGAAAAAAATGGGGGAGTCTTTGAAGGATTCTATGATCCAAAAAATGGCGGCACCTTAAAGCGCCGCTATTGGATTTCTATTTCTCCGTCATTACCGTTACACTAAAATTCTCTCCCGCCAGTTCTGGATCCGCAGCAAACTTCTCGCACATTTCTTTAAAACGTCTACTCGCCTTGTCTGTTTCATTCATATCTAGGACCTGTTTAAACAGATCCGCTGCTTCCTGAAATTTACGGGACAAGAAAGCTGAATGAGCAGCTAGAAAACTCTCGTAAGCAAAATTATTTTGACTCATAAAGTGATGAGAATGAATGATTTCAAAGACGGCGACCGGAGTGGTTTTTCCTTTCACAACAACATTATCTATAGGCCTGTATTTTATATGAGTCGTATCAAGACGGGCCAGAGTGTATTGTGAAATAAGAATCTGAGTCCCGTAGTGCTTACACAAACTCTCTAGTCTTGCGCCCAAATTCATATTATCACCTAGTGCTGTATAGGAGAAAATGCGCGATGAACCCATGTTTCCGACGTTACACTCACCGGAGTTAAGCCCGATCCCGATGTTAAACTCTGGACGGTTTAGTTTTCTGAATTCTTCATTGATCTTTGGAAGAATTTCCATCATCTTAAGAGCACCTTCTACCGCAAATTGAGCGTGGTTTCCGATCTCGAGCGGAGCTCCCCAGAACGCCACAATCGCATCCCCGATATATTTATCTAGAGTTCCTTTAGTCTCAAACACAATATCGGTCATCTTACCCATGTACATATTTAGTGACTGGGCCAGTTCGGTCGGAGAGAGACCCTCTGAAATGCTGGTAAAGTCTCTTACGTCGGAAAATAGACAAGTGATGTCCCGTCTGAATCCTCCCACTACGAGTTTTTCGGGATCTTTGAGCATTTCATCCACAATCGTTGGGGCCACATATCGGGCAAACGTTCCACGAACTTGTTTTTTTTCTTTGTTGGCCTCTGAAAAGTTAAGGAAAGTATTCCACGAGTAAGATGCGATAAAAGCAAAATAGCAGTAAAAGAGTTTAAGTTCATAACCAGCTGGTAAAAAATAATACTTATCGGCGTAATAAGATCCGATGATCATGAACACTAATGTAAATAAATCAATCGAAGCATAGCCCAGACGAGACGCCACCCAGAATACTAATGAGCCTAGAACGAGAAGGATCAGCGAGAGGATAAAAGAGTTGATAGAATTTTTGTAAAAATATTTATGAATGAGCATGTGAACAAGGTTCATATGATTCAATACTCCGGGCATGATTCCATCAACCGGGGAAGGACGAAGATCATGGGCACCTAAAGCAGTTGATCCTAAAAAAACAATCTTACCATTTAGCAGTTCATGCATTTTAGGGTCATTGTCTGGGGCCATGAGAAAGTCATAGAGGGATATCGAAGGGAATTGGGGAAGTGATCCGAACCAACGGATTTTAACTTCACCATTGTAATTGAGTTCAGCCGATTTATCTCCGACGGTTAATAAACCTTCTCCATCTTTTTGGATGATCGTGATTGATTTGTTTTTTTGGTCTGCATAACTATCATAGATCCCAACTCCCAAGGAGCTCACGTAAACGCTGTCAATATTAACCATAATATTATAATTTCTAAAAACTCCATCCGAATCTTGTCTGGAATTAATAAAACCCATCCCGACTCCCGAATTTGTAAAAGACTCAATGGGGAAT
This sequence comes from Bacteriovoracaceae bacterium, assembly GCA_040399925.1. Lineage (GTDB taxonomy): Bacteria > Bdellovibrionota > Bacteriovoracia > Bacteriovoracales > Bacteriovoracaceae > Peredibacter. The sequence goes on along the minus strand of JBBARF010000074.1, from coordinate 4,440 downwards.
GTGTATTTATTCACATACATGGGTTTCATGAAGCCGCTAGTAAGATTTTGGGTGTTTGCCATAAAAAAGTAAAGATCCTCAGGGAACTTTTTTATTCCATCATCAGGGTCTTCCGATACGCCATAAGATATATAAATTGCGCGGCCATCTTTTCCAAAATTTTTAAAGGTCTTAATAAGAACATTATCCGGCGATTCTCCACCGCAGGATAAGGACTTCTCCGGGAAGAGTACGTCCATCCCGATGATTTTCACACCGAAGTTTTTCGCCTTATTGATAAAGTCAGCATAAATTGTTCGGCGAAAAGGGAATGTTCCGATTTTTTCCAAAGAATAGTCATCAATCTTAACTAGGACTTGCTCCTTACTTTGAACATTGGGATCAATGAGCTTCCTCATCCTGAAATCATAGAAGCGGTTCTCAAAAGATGTAGCGTAGTTCGCAATTGTTCCAAGGGCCCCATTTCCAGTTTCGGTCACAATGAAAGCGGAGAGAAAAATAAAGACCACGGAGAAGGTAAAGATAACAAAAATGCCCAAAGGCCTAGCTGTGCGCAGGATGTACTTTTTAAACACGTGGTTATCCTAAAAAAATGATTTAAATCATTTTAATTGTAAACTTCCTCTGGAATACTAGCAACAGGCAGGGACCATTATGAATCTGGAAGAACTCAAATTATCATTTCATCAGCACGTCAAAGATTTGCAAGACAGAATTACTCAGGAAATGCAAAAGCTCGATCCGACTCTCGTGATGAACGAGGATAAGTGGCAAAGGCTGGATCATTCTGGAGAACCCGGAGGCGGAGGTTCAACTCGAGCTTTTACAGGGCTTCTGTTTGAAAATGCTGGGGTTAACACCTCGTGCGTCTTTGGAAAAATTGATCCGCAGTTTGCTAAAGCGTTGCAAGGCACTGGGGACACCATGTGGGCCGCTGGGATCTCACTCATTATTCACCCCCGCAATCCTAAGATCCCAACTGTGCATGCGAACTTTCGCATGATCCATCAGGGTGACAAGTTCTGGTTTGGCGGTGGAGCCGATCTTACTCCTTATTATCCCATGGAAGATGACTTCACTCACTTTCATGGCGTCTGGAAAAAGGCCCTTGGTCCTTATGGCACATACGATACGATGAAAAAAACCTGTGATGAGTATTTTAACAATTCTCATCGTGGGGTTGAGATGCGTGGGATTGGTGGAATTTTCTTTGATCACTTTAATACCGGAAAAACTCAAGCTGATATGGCGATGGTGAAGCATCTTTCAGAGCATTTCATTGAGTCCTACTTTCCTATCGTAAAAAACCGAATCAATGAAAAATGGACCGAAGAGGATGAAGATTTCATGCTTCACCGTCGCGGCCGATATGTTGAATTTAATCTTTTGCATGACCGTGGCACACTTTTTGGTTTGAAAACCAATGGTCGCACCGATTCCATTTTGATCTCTCTTCCTGCCAGGTGCAAGTTTAGTTATCAGTACAAACCTGCTGCAGGCTCCCCGCATGAAAAAATGTGGAGCTACTACACACCCAAGGCCTGGTAATGAAATTTTTATTCTCAATTCCTTTGCTTCTTTCTTTTTCTGCTTTTGCGGAAGTGACGGATTTTACGACTAACGGCTGCACTCTGTTTCCAGAAGGAACTCTCTCTCGCCCTAAGCAGTGGGAACACTGCTGTACGGAGCATGACCTTTTTTTCTGGGCCGGCGGAACTAAAGATGAAAGAGATGCCGCTGACCTTGGTTTGCGTGATTGTGTCGCGACAACGGGGGCCCAATATATCGCTAGACTTATGTACACCGGAGTTAGAGCTGGGTACCGTTCACCCATTCGTTTAGGCAAACAAAGCTGGGGCAATGCTTGGCATGGAACACGAGTTCCCTATACAAAATTAAATGAAGTTGAAACGGCGGAGATTCTTCAATCTCTGGAGCTCCAGGGAGAAGTTGTTTCAGATTTATTATTTACAAAGTTTAAAAAGGTCTTAGAAGCGCGGTTGCAAGAATAAACTGTTATTTATGATGCTTGATCTTTTTTTCTCATTCCAGTTCTGTGCTTCAATCCAAGTTAGTTTTTTTCGCGCCGGCGAAGCTATGCGAAATTTTTTTATCCCACGAATGGGATAAACTCCCCTTTTAAGGGAGCTCTTCGCCATCTTTGAAATTTAAGAATCAAACGAGCATGGGCTAAACCTCAGGTGCCAGATAAACTTCCACGTCTTGGTGAAATTCATCTTTAAGAATTGATCTGATGGCCTCAAGGGTTCCTGTGGTAGAGCTGGGACATGTTCCACAAGCACCTTGATATTTAACGATTAAAACATTGTCTTTAAAATCTTTCACAACAAGATCTCCACCATCGCCTTGAAGGCCGGGACGGATTTTCTTATCGAGAATCTCTTCGATTTTTTGCATTTCAGGAGTGAGTCCTGCACGGCGCTCGGATTCTGGGTTAATCACTTTGATATTTGGATCGTGATCATCCACAAAACTCTCAATGCAGGTTTGTACTGCTGGCTCTAAAGAGTCCCAGTCTTCAAAACTGAATTTAGAGATGGTGATCACATTCTGAAAAAAGTGGATCTGGTCCACTCCTCGCAGATCAAACAAGGCTGCGGCCAGCGGAATGTCTTTGCAGTCCTGAGGGGCCTTGAATGACACTTTTCCTTCAATCATGACGTCACGGTTGAGGATAAATTTTAGCGCATTAGGATTCGGCGTGGGTTGAATCACGATATCCAACGGCTCTTGATGTGGTGTCGAAATTTGTGTTGTTGTGCTCATAACTTGTGTTTCCATTATTTTACTCAAATAGTTTTTTGATCTTAATCAGAGCATTGTAGAGCTGATCAATATCTTCTTTGTTGTTATAAATTGAGAGTGACGCCCGACATGTCGCCGGAACTTTCAAAAAAGTCATCAGGGGTTGAGCACAGTGGTGACCAGTTCTGATCGCCACTCCTTCTTTATCTGTCATAGAACCAAGATCATGGGGGTGAATACCTTCAAGACCAAAAGAGACGACTGAAGCCTTATTTTTAGCGGTCCCATAGATTTTGAGTCCAGGAATAGTCAGAAGTTTTTTTGTCGCATACTCCAGCAGTTCATCTTCCACTTTTTTGATGGTCTCAGTCCCTATGGCGTTGATGTAATCAACCGCCTTGCCCAGTCCAATCACGGCAGAAATTGAAGGCGTTCCCGCTTCAAATTTATGAGGGAGAACGTTGTATGTGGTTTTTTCAAACGTCACGACATCAATCATATCGCCGCCACCTTGATAAGGGGGCATGGCATTTAAGAGGTCTTCTTTACCAAAGAGAACGCCTACACCTGTGGGACCAAACATCTTGTGACCAGAGAAGCCGAGGAAATCAACATCAAGATCCTGCACGTCAACCTTGGCATGAGCAATCGCCTGAGCAGCATCTATGAAAACTTTTGCACCTTTGGTGTGGGCAAGTGTTGTCATCTCTTTAACAGGATTAATCGTGCCAAGAGCATTCGAGATATAGACAACGGAAACGAGTTTTACTTTGTCAGTTAATAGCTCTTTATATTGATCCATCAGGATTTCACCCGCTTGATTAATAGGGATGACTTTCAGTTTTAATTTCTTCTCTTCTGCAATCATCTGCCAAGGCACTATATTTGAGTGATGCTCCATCTGAGTCACGAGAATTTCATCACCCTCTTTAAGGAAAGTACGAGCATAACACTGGGCCACGATATTGATGGATTCGGTCGTGCCTTTAGTGAAGATAACCTGTTTGCGGTCGGGAGCATTGATCAAATCTTTAATCTTATCTCTAGTGGCTTCAAATTTCGTTGTAGCATTTTCAGAAAGCCAGTAAAGACCTCTGTGAACGTTTGACGTTTCCTGACGATAGTAACGATCAAGCTCGTCAATTACAACGATGGGCTTGAGTGTGGTCGCAGCACTGTCGAGATAGGCGAGGCGCTTGCCATTCATTACCTGATCAGCAACGGGAAAATCTTTGCGGTATGGATTGTGCTCGATAATACTCATAGCTCTCCTCCCAGTTGGAATTTTGTCTTAAGTTTTTCTTTAACTACCACTTCAGCAATGGCACGGGCCTCAGGGTTAGTGATTTGCATCACAACGTCCAGACCAAAACCATAGGCCAGAAGACTCTTGGCGCGTTCCTGAGGAATACCACGAGTCTGGAAGTAGAAGACCTCTTCGTCTGAAAGCTGTCCGGTAGTTGATCCGTGAGAGCATTTCACATCATCAGCAAAAATTTCTAGTTGAGGCTGAGAATGGATCTGCGCCTTTTTAGAAAGGAGAAGGTTCTTATTGAGCTGGCCCGCAGCGACCCTTTGTGCATCTTTAAAGATATGAATGCGGCCTGTGAAAATCGCTTTGGATTCACCGTCAGCAATTCCTTTAGCGACCTGATTTGATGTTGTGTCCGCCGC
>JBBARF010000073.1:0-17331 GCA_040399925.1 Bacteriovoracaceae bacterium | reverse complement strand
AAAGTGTGATTTCTCTATCCTTAACATTATTTAGTTTAAAGGTATATTCCTGACCCATGCGTTTCATTATTGGAATGGTCTCAAGTTTCGTATGTTCTTCATCTAAGCGTAGCCAAACCACCAACCTGGATTTTATTTCTTCGGGATACTGATGAAGATTAAATCGCAATTTTATATTGAGTTTATTTGTACAAAGTGAATAACAAGGATGAATATCTCTATTATCAACTAAAGAGAGAACTCGATTTCCATTTTTTCCAAGAAGATCATTTGAAGGATAATCTTCGAGGCATTTTTCTGAAGGTTCAGCCGCATCCATAATTCTAAGTCCAGTAAATTTATACTGACTCATCCACTCTACCGGAATTTGAGATCTTACAAGCCCCAATGACCAAACATTGAAAATCTCCTTCCTTTCAAACCGAAATGGAGGACTAGTATAAGAATAGGGACTTTCTTCAATAGGAGTTCCATTGATGATCACTGACCATGCACTGGAATTAACAATTACTATTTGAAAGACCTCAGAAGCATTCATATTGACATTAAATAGATGAGCGTATGAAAAATTTGAGTGGGAAAGAATAGTCTTATTGAATGTCACGTTCTGTAATTCGACTTGGCTCATATCAAGGAATGGAAAATGAGATTCCTCGAAATTAACATTAAACATTTTAGCATCCCAAAAAGAACTTCTTGGACCGCGACTACGAAAAAAATTAACATTGCTCAATTTTGCACGATGAAAACTGGCACCTCCAAGATCACAGTCAATAAATTGCACATTCTCAAATGTCGATCCAGAAAACTGACTACGAGAAAAATTCACATTTCGAAAAATAATCCCTTTGAATACCTGGTTTTTATATTCTTTTTTTTGGAAAGAACCACCAATTTGAATTTTATTAAAATGGTGAGCCCCGTAAGCCGGCGCTAACCATAGAAATAAAAATATTTTGTTAATTAATCGCAACATGAAACTCTCCTGTTACGACATCATCAGTGGTTAATAAAGATGTGTAGATTTTTCTTAAAACTGTTTCATTAGTCCAACCTATCGGTCGCCCCTGCCATCCAAATAATGCGGTCACTATGGAAAGCTGATGGAGGATCACTCCTGAATCCAAAAGCCCCAAACGATAAAAAAAGTTTTTATACTGCTTCCTCAATCTATTTTGATCAGTAACTAACAGAATTTTAATAAATGAACAGGGTTGAGACAATGTGTTGGTTATGAACTTCAATTTTGCAGAATTAGAATCAAATTTAAAGAACCCTTTGTCTGGAATTTCAATTACAAGATAGGTTGAATAAAGACCACCGGCTGCAGGGTAATTCCATTTTCCATGGGATCCAGAAACGTTTACTAAAAATTCTTCAAGTTCTTGAATTGTTGGGATTCCAGAAATTTCTTTTTGTGAAGACTTTCTATTTTTTAAGACTCGAACAAATGAGTCGTCACGCAGTTTCAGATCAGATTGTGGAGGCATGGTCATACTCAAATCATGCTGAGTATTCACACCATCCGGATCACTATTAAGCTGGAGAATATTCAAAGCACCGCAAACGGAGCTCATTAAGTCCGATTCATAGTGATGTATTGTCAGGATCCCCAGTTTTAAAAAAAGGTCTACTTGATGAGTTGTGAGTTTTCTTTCTAATGAAAGTAAGTATAAGTTTAGAGGAATTCTGATGCGGATTCCCTGAACGTGGTTCAAAAGAATGACTTCAGCGTCTTGGTGTTTAACTATCAAGGTCTGATTGAATATAGGTTCATCTTGTGAAATAAACTCTCTAAACAAGCAGTTCAAATCCAATGCTTTCTCAAGATAGATGCCAGTTGAATCAATTTCTATGAAAATCCAGCCCAAAGATATAAGCTCCGAAGCGACCTTGAGATTAAGCATATTCTCTATTGATGACCATTTATCAAAGTCGATTTCCCAATGGCGCATCAATAATCTAGAATCAACAGATTGAAATGAAAGAGAAAACTCAGCATCACTGAAAATAATTGTTTCGGACGTAGATGAAACTTTGACATAATCTCTTAATACGATAATCAATTTCAAGTTAAAACTCCGAGGTTACATTGATTCTTACATTTAGGAACATTTATTCCAAGATAAAGATTCAAAACCTTTTTTTTTTCGTCGTTTACAATATCTTAGGTCTGTGGGGATTTATTCTGTTTTTTTTGGGAGAATTCTTTGTTTTCCCTGAACTTATTGCGACCTCAATTCTATATCTGGTGTGTTCATCCTTATCTATTCCCTCAGTCTATAATCGGTACTTTTCATACCGCAGCTCTGAAAGTTCCCAGGCCCTTAAATACTTTGGCGCTTCTCATTTCATAAATTCCGCTAAAAAATGGGCTCAGGATCTCAGACAGAACCACCAATTGACTGATGATACCAAACTTGATCCATCCCCCATTAGCCGCGGTTTTGGTATGCACATATTGGATGGATTGGAGCATCTCCAGGGTTTGGTTTTATGGTATTAGGCTTGAGCAGGATCTTTATTTATCATCTTAATCATCCATTAAGTCCTAGGGAATATCGATCGGGACGCACAACATGGACCTATGATCCCACTAAATGGTTTAACTTTTGTTTATCAAAAATAGGATTGGCCTGGAATCTCAATCGGTCGATGAAGTGATGACCAAACTTCTTCTAAAATCTTTGATCGCTTCTATTTTATTTTCGCTCCCTTTACCTGGACTGATTTTTAAAGAAGGTTTAACCCCATCATTTATCGCGTTCCTGATTTCGTTTTTAGGCTGCCTACTTTCCTTTTATTCATTAAAAAATTGTCAGAGTTGGGATCGAGTCAAGGTACTCACCATATTTCTCGTAAGCCATTACCTGTTAACTTATTATTGGGTAACTTTACCTATTGAAGAATTTAAGGGGATTTCCTCTCCATGGTCTCACTTAATGGGGATTGCCTTTTTCGTTTTCAACTTTAGCCATTATTATTTGTTAACTTTAGTATTTCATGCAACTCGGCGCTATCATCATCGATTTTCTGAATTTGAATTATCCGTTATCGTGGGTTTGCTCACTGCTTTGGCAGACAATTATTACCCTCAGATCTTAACTCTTCAAATAGGGAACATAATCAGTATGTTGCCCCATTCGGAAAAGCTGCTATCCCTAGGTGGAACACCTTTTATTACTTTTCTCATCGTGCTTATATGCTTAGTTACTTTGAGCATAAAAGATTTGAGATTAAAGGTTTTAACACTTGCCTCTTTTTTTATTCTTATTATTACATTAGGTCAGTTTCTGGAGTTGCATGAAAAGAATAAATACACTCAGTCCACCATTAGAAAATTACCCGTCGTACTCGTTCAACCTAATGTTCCTAATCTGCAAAAAATTGTCTCAGAGAAAGGCCATCGCAAAGCGTTAAAGCAGATCGTTCAGACTCTCATCCATCTTTCAAAAAATGAGAAAGGTATATTGTTCTGGCCAGAAACTGCCATTCCGTTTGCGATACCTTTCAATGAAATTTCTCCCGGCCCAGAACAAAGTATGTTATTTCAAAAAATCTTAAAGGTCAGACCAGATCTTATATCGGGAGTATTTTTAAAAGAAAAAGGAGACGACAAAGCCACAAACAGTCTCTTCGTGTGGAGCAATAAGAAAGTTCAACGTTATGACAAAGGCATACTGAAACCTTTTGCAGAAGAATTTCCGATCCAATCACTAAGTCTATACATGAAAGAATGGTTCGGAATTGAATACGAACTCAAAAGAGGGGTGAATCAAAACTTGCTGGATATACGGGGAGTTAAATTTTTAGGTCTCATATGTTATGAGTCTTTGAAACCATCCTATATAAGAGATCTTCTCAACAAGTTTCAGTATGATTCTCCTCAGTTCATTCTCAATATTGCCAATGATGGATGGTTTAGAAATACATCTGAACCTTCTATGCATTTTTTTATGAATCGTGTGAGGGCCCTCGAATTTTCTCTGCCCGTAATTAGGGTCGCCAATACAGGAGTTACAGGAATCATCTACCCTGATTCGTCTAAACCAGTGACTCTCCCCCGACTAGTACCATCCGCTTTAACCCATGAATTGTTAATCTTGCCCCGGGAAAAGAGCCTCTATCAAGAGATGGGATTCCTAAGTACTTTAATTTTTTCAGTATTTTTGCTTACGGTTTCTCGATTGATTAAATTTGTCTATCTGTTACAATATCATAAAAAATTATGACTAAGAAAATATTATTAGAATGTACTGAGGACCAACGAGAAATCGAATACTATTTCGGTGGCCTCAAAGTGAAGAAAATTAAAATCGCTGAGGCGATCTTTGCTGTTGCCCAATCAGCCATGTGTTGCGTAGGCCCTTTAGGACCTATCTCATGTGTTGGACCTTTCGGGCCTTTCGGTTGTGGTCCTATTCCTATGGGCCCTTTCGGTCCATTTGGTCCGTTTGGCCCTTGACCCTCTTTAGCTTTGTTATTCCAGCTCATCAGGAAGAAGATCGAATATACCTCACGGTTCGTTCTGTAATTGAAAATACATTCAACTGGAAAATTGAAATACTAGTCATCAATGACAGTTCAACCGACAGGACTGGACAGAGGGCTCGAGATGCGGGAGCGACGGTTCATTCAATTAAGTCCAAGAATCGGTCGGTGGCAAGGAACTATGGAGCATCTCTTGCATCGGGAAAATGGCTAGTCTTTTTAGACGCAGATGTTGTTCTAGATAAAAACTGGAGCAAGAATATTCATGAAATAATTCAATCACCTCTCAAAGTAGTTTATCAAGGCCCAGTAGTTCCGGCTGGCCAAGAAAACGAATTACTGAGTTTTAGAAAATTTTATTCAAAAGAAAAAACAGATGGGACTTACTGCTCATTTCTAACTTCCGATGGTCTGCCGCAACTCAACTCTGCATGCTTTGTAATTCAAAAAAAACATTTCCTAGAAATTGGTGGTTTTGACGAGAATCTGCTTCGTTGTGAAGATTCAGACTTGGGATATCGTTTGTTTATTGAAGGTTTCATTTTTAGTGTTGTGCCTTCAATGCGGTCGCAGGTTTTCTGGTCTCATGGATTTATCGCCTATCTGAAACGTTTCTATCATCATGGAAAAGCATCAAAAAAATTAGAAAAAAAATGGAGTATGAATTCAGAGAAAAAATTAATTAATCTTATGAAGTACGCATTTTCCACTCCACATCCTTTTCTGATGTTGATGATCCAATGCATTTTTTATTTGGGCTGGAAAAAAGAAAGTTTTGAATTAAAAACAAAAACGTCCCTGCGAGAATTGAAGTTTGAGATATTCATGAAGAATTATCTTTTACCTGATATCTTCAACTGGAATACGTCTTATAGGCCAGGCCCTTTTACACGATTTGTTTGCTGCCAAAATGAAACGAGAGTTTACTATCAAGATTATCAGGGACAATTCCATCAATGGAAATCAAGTTACAATATTTCACAACTTGATCGTCATCTGGAAAATTGTAAGGAACCAGGTGGTTTTACTTATCTACCGATTGTCTAGAAAGTTTATAATCTTTAGGGACTGATAATATCGCTGAGGGATCAATCTTTTCCATTTTGACAGCCTTATAGATAATTTTAGTGCCTGGTATTACTTCTCGGACGAGCAGCAGTGCAATCTTGCCTGTAGATTGTTCCACTATGTGAACTGTGTCGATTTTATACATGCCAAAAGGCTTGGTTGTAATATCAGCGTACCAAGCTTCGTAGTGAAGGTTCTTCTTTTTATCAACTAGATACCGGCCTTTGATCGCACGATTTAGAAGTGCCCGTGGATTTTTTTTCAGAGACGTTTCTTCAACTATTTCAGTGTTAGGAATGGTATTATAGGGTATTGGAGTAAAAGTTTTATCGTTGTAATTAATTTGGGACAAGATGGCCTTGTTGTCATCAAAGAGATAACCAGCCACCACATTTTTTTTATTATAAAATGAATCAACAATTATGAGCTTCAAGTGATCTTTTACATATAAATCTACTCTTTTCTCACGTGGCAGTGGACCATGGGTGTAATCCTTGGTGTAAAGAACTTGGTACTGAATATGGCCTATAAATGATTCAGCTCTGGAATCTGGAGCTATTACAAAAATCAAAAAGATAAAAAAAGCAATGACTCTCATAATTCCCCCAAGGTAAGATTCTTAATATTAACACAACTGAGTATGACTTCACATGGAACTTTCTCTTTTAGAACAAGAAATGCTTTTTTGGATATTGTCTAAAGGCGAAAGATGGGGAATAACCTTTACCCTCAATTCAAAAATTAGCTTAAATAATAATATCCAATATTTATATTCGTGTTCCATAGAAAGCCTTGGAAAAGATGCACTTGGTTATGGTTGTGATGTGAACCGGCGGAGGGCCCAATTAAAAGCAGCGGTAGAAGCCATCGAGAGACAACTCGTAACGGATAATAACTGGAAACATACCAATGGTATTGCACTAAATCCTGATCCGGTATCAGCAAAGATCAGTTCGATGAATGAATCTTATGAAAGAGATGCTTTTTTCTGCCACTTTATTACTCAGAGACCATTCAGTCTGCCCCAAAATAAAGCTGCAGAATATGAATGGGCAAAAGATTTTAAAGATTCAAGTGCAAGAACAATTTTCAGAAGAGCACATTCCCACCCTAGCATACATGTTATCGTTGCTTTCATCTCCTCTATTGAAGAGGGCATAGGAATGGTAATAGGTATGGGAGCCCATGCTGATGAAAACAAAGCAATTCTTCATGCGCAAAGAGAATGTATGAGTCTTTTTACATTTTTAAGAAATAATAAACCCTCCAGTTTTACAATCAGAGATTTTTATACCAAGTCAAATCTAACGCTTTTTGACCATGCCCTTCTTGGCACTGATCCTAAGTATGCAGAATGGTTTTTTAAAATTTATGTCGATAGAATTTCTCCCTACATGACGAGTACTCATGTCGTACCTAAAATTACTTGTGACCGGATTTCCGGAGAAAAGTATGATAATTGTCCTCTCTTTGTTGCTAAAGCTGATGTTCAACAACTTCAATCTCCCTACTGGGGTCGGTATCCGGAAGAACTAAACGTACAACGATTATTAAATTTTTCAAATGGAGAATGGATACCAGGTACTATGCCTGAATTAACCCATTGCTTTGCATGACTATTAAATATTTATACCCAGCACTACCGGAAAGTGATCACCAATTAATTAAGAACTGGACCGACAATCTCGCCCTGAAAAAAGATGAATTAATATGGGACGAAAAATTCAATCGACACTCTTACCATAATCCAGCAGTTATCCAAAAATACCATACGCTACTGGAACCACTCATGAGCGAGTATTTTGGCAGGCCAGTAAAGAAGAGTTACTGCTACATTGGATTCTATGGTTCGTCAGGAATCTGCAAAAAGCATACGGATAGAATCCAATGTCAATTCACTTATGACTTTTGCGTGTCACAGGATATTCCTTTGCCAATCTATGTTGAGGATAATGAAATCACTCACAAATTCGTCCCTGAAGAGAACAGTGCCATCATTTATCAGGGTACAGAACATCCCCACTGGAGAGATGATCGCTCACAAGGCGATCATTGCACAATGATCTTTTTTCATTTCGTTCCGGCTGATTTCTCCGGAGATTTACTCTGATTGAATGATATTACGACTCAAAAGATCTTGCAGAAAAGAGATTGTATCTTTACAAAATCTTTCAGTTGGAATTTTGTTTTCTGAGCTGTATTGAAAAAGAAAGTATGGAAGGTTTTGTTTCTCAACAATCTTTTCCCAAATTTTTATCGCAATCCCATCAACCTCGTACATTTCATCGTCAGTATTAAATAACAAGATTAAAATTTTACCATCAATATTCCGTTGGATAACTTCTGGTACTGGCTTATATCTATACGATAGATTCGCCTGAGTAAAAACTTGTTTAAAATCATCTTCCGTCATAAAATTATCTTATGACTTTAGAAACATATCAACAAGTCCTATTCAAACTAGGCGAAGATCTAAGTCGGCTTTTAGATACATCTGGGAGCATTTCTTGTGATGATCTCACTCAAATCTTAAGAAATTCCCACGGTGTCAACGAGAACTTGATCACTGAAGTGCCTACTTTTCTTTCGCAGGCCAATCTTCCTCGCCAGACGTTTCAGGGACAGGCATTCAGTCAGTTCCCACTAACAATCCTGAATTCAAACGGAATCAATCTTGACCTCTACTTTTGGAAAGATGCTCATACCAATATCCACGATCATAACTTTCATGGTGCCTTCAAGATACTCAAAGGAAATTATCATCAGTTGAGATTTGCATTCGAAGTAACGGATGTCCCTTTTGAATGGCTAAGCGTAGGAAATCTCAAAGTGATAGCGAATGAAGTTTTAAAAGCTGGAGATGTTGTCCAGATTGACCCTGGTGATAAGTTTATTCATTTAACACATCATCATGATGGAGTCTGTGTTACCGCATGTCTGCGCACTGAAGAGAGAAGTGGACCGATTCATGCTTACATACCACCCTCACTCAGGCTTACTTATAATCAGTGGGACCAAAAAGAACTTAAACTGCTCGATTTTATTTATTTTTCTCTTTTTTCACAAGATGGATTAAGCTCCAGAATCCCTGAAGTTCTCGATAAGCTAGAGGGTTGGATTCTTGTTCAGTTAATATTCTCATTTAATGTTCCTGCTTGGACTGCGAACCCCCAACTTAAAGAATATTGTTTTGACAGTCTTGAAAGACGTTATCCGAATGCCGAATGGATGAAAGAAATTCAAAAATGTAGAAGGATGGAACAATTGAATACCATCAAATTTAATGACATGTTCAAAACCTAATATGCTCCTTTACCTTTTATACATGTCAGGCTTCTTATTATTAAACGTCATCGCTTTTAGTTTTCTAGAAAGACGTTTCAAATTAGGTAGGGCTTTCTTTTGCGATCTACTTTTTGGTTTTATTAATCCAGTTTTAGTGAGTTTCTCGGTCAGCATATTTCTCAAATTCTATTTTATCAAAACGGGCCTATGGGCGCTTATTGATCTACCCTCTATATTGCCTTCGATTATCATCTATCCTCTTGCTATCGTATTTGCAGATTTCTGGGGATATCTCTGGCATTTTGCTTACCATCATAGCCCACTCTGGCGTATGCATTTCATACATCACTCAACACAAGATCTAAGATGGCATTCGATTTTAAGATTCCATCCACTAGAGAATATTATCACTCATACAACATTGTTTATCATGCTTGGTTCCGTAGGTATTCCATTTGGAAATTATCTCGTACTGAGTATTTTTATCTTTCTTTTCAGCGCAATCTCACATGCCAAGCTTAATTGGACACTCGGCTGGCTTGGTAAAATATTCGTGAGTCCTGCCTATCATTCCATTCATCATCAAAAATCAACTCAAGATAAAAACCTGGGCTTAATGTTTGTCTGGTGGGATCGAATTTTAGGGCGAAGTATTTTCGAGAAACAGGATATGACAGAAACCGATAACTCAGATGGCAATGACAGTTGTATCCGACTTCTAGTTCATCCTTTTCGCATCAAGTAAATTATTCTTTTACTCCCCGCAATTCTTTCCTTGTGCGAGATCAAGAAATACTTTAAGAATGTTTCTTCAAATTTCTCTTCACTGTAGTCATGGAAAATATCTTCTCTTGAAGCCAGAAGCTTTTGGGCAAGAGGATCATCTTTGGGAATGAATTCTATAATAATTTGAAAAGTTAAGTCTGAAAGAAACTTGGCCAGCATCTCAAACGTTACATTTTTACTAAGACAGAGATGATGAAGAATTGCCAAAGAAATTACTAAGTCGACGGGTCCTCTTTCTTTTAAGGACATTCTTTCTATATTCCCCCATCCCACGGCAGGTGAAGGATTAACCAAATCCATTATCAGGGGCAACAATGCTTTCTCCTGGGAACCTTTAGTCTTCAAATAATTTTTTTCAACTGCAAGCGGATCTAAGTCGAAGGCTACGGTTGAGAATCCTTGATTGGAGAAAATTCTACTATAGGTTCCATCATTGGCGCCAAGATCCCAGACTTTTTTGATTTGGAGTCCTGTACAGAGTTTTTGCAGAATAGTTTTTTTTGAATCCATTGATTCCTGAGAATAACTTGTCTCACCATTATAGTGACTCCAGTCTGTACTCTGTTTTTTAAACTCAAGCTTATTGATACCTTCTCTAAGATGGGCAATCATGGCCAATAGATTTGATTTTGAAAGTTTAGCCTCTTTTTTTTCTGAAATCTTCGATTCTGCATACCTTTTTTCAAACTTTGAATGAAGATGAATGTGGGTCAGGATATTCGGATAAAATCTTGTCTTCGCCGGAAGTAAATCGGACACAAGCTTAAGAGGAATTCCATCCAGATGAATTTTAAGAAGTTGATTCAGACTCAAATCAACATATGTCATAAGTAAAAGAGGTGCGTAGAAATGACGGATGAACTGGCCATAGGCCACCCATGGAGTCTCAGGGCGGTATCTTTCAAAAGAAAGTGAATCAATCCAAATAGGTTTTCCCTCAAAGAACTGAATATTAAAACCATTGGCATCTTTGAGAGTAAAACCGGATTTGATAGAAAAATCCTGAATATCTAAAGTCAGCAAGGCTGCATCCTTTAGCTGACTGAATGACCATTCATAGGGATAAGAAATCATTGGTAGCTGGGTCGGTTTTAAAATTTTATAAAATTCCTGTGAAACATTCTCATGCTCTTCATGCTGAATAAGCATACCGGTCTTCATTAACTTCTGGAAAAAGGATTCCGCTACGAGTGCATCATATTCTTCCCTATAGGTGTGATTGATAGCGCGATAATAGATGCCGGATTCCTCGTACATAAAACCGCTCGGATCTCTGAAGGATGAAGAGATCTTTTTCATGGATCTTTTTTTTGCTTTTCTTTCTTACGAAGAAAAAAAGATTTAATAAAATGGAACTTGGTTTTAAAGAAATAAAGAAGTCCTGCAAAAACACCCACAAAGACCTGAATCATGATTGATCCTGCACCAGGATCAATGTAGGCCAATGCAGAGAGAGACCGCAGACTGAAAATCAAAAAAATAACAATTTTATAAAAGTTCATTAAAAAAGTTTATCTCTTAATTCTGGTTTTGCCATCTCTTGGAATCCTTCCTGATTTTTTTACTCGGAATTAATCCCTTAGTATAATCCAAACATTCTCTTACCTCGCAAGACGATCACTCTCCAGTAGTGAACAATCAATTGTTATCAATATAAAGAAGGAATTTTATATGAAATGCATCATTACTGCCCTCATGCTATCTCTCCTTATCACGCCTAGCTTTGCTTGCAACCTCGATGGAACTTCAGGGATTGTTGAAGACAACGATCTCTTCATTCCAGTTGATTCATTTCGAAATGCAGGTTTGAACGAAGAACAATTCAATGCTGTGATTGAAAAAGTTGAACAGATATATTCACCCATTGTTGTTTCACTTGGAGCAAAACTTGTCGTTAACCGCAGATGGTCTAATGGAACAGCTAATGCAAATGCTTCTCGTAAAAGTAACAAGTGGACTGTGAATATGTATGGCGGTCTTGCTCGTCACGAAACAATCACAGAAGATGGGTTCGCACTTGTTCTTTGTCACGAAGTTGGTCACCTGGTTGGTGGAGCTCCATCGATCGGAATTTTCGGCAAGCCAATGGCCAACGAAGGTCAAGCTGACTACTTCGCAGCTACTAAATGCTTAAGAAAAACTTTTCTGAACGATGACAACTCAACCATCGTTTCATTAATGACTGTTCCAGCGACTCTGTCGGGCGCTTGTATGAAAGCATTCCCAAACAAAGCTGAACAGAATATCTGTATCCGTACTGGTATGGCTGGAGCATCGGTTGCAGATTTCTTTGCAGCGGTCAAAAAACTTCCTGTCGCAAAATTTGATACTCCAGATCCAGCAGTTGTATCGAGCACATTCAGCTCTCACCCTGCTCACCAATGTCGTCTTGATACATACTTTCAAGGTTCACTTTGCGAAGTATCTTTTAACGAAGATGTTGATTCAGAAAAAATGAAAGATGAAGTGAAAGGCACATGTCACCCATCGCTTGGTTTCACGAGTGGTCTTCGTCCCCTCTGCTGGTTTAAGCCTAAAATCTAAATTCTCTCAGGCGCTCGCAAGGGCGCCTTTAACTATCTGAAAGTAATGACTTTTACTCGTCACGGTTTAATTTCCAATCAATTAAAATTCACCCTGTTCAAAAAACTGTTTAAAAAATAACAGGGCAGGAGTTTTTTATCCGTTATGCAGCGGTGGACATTAAACAGATATAAAATAGAACTATAAACACATTCAAAGGTCATGTTTATGTTTTTAAAGACATGCTTTCTACTCTTAGTCGTAACCTCCGCTTTTGCCCAAGATAGTGAGATCGAAACGACCTCTATAAAATTCTCTGAGTTAAAGGACAGCAGTAAATTAACGGACATTGGTATGGATGAGTCTCAAGTTAATGAAGCTATTGAGCTCTCGCGTTCCCATCTTAAAGATGTGGTAAAAGAGAAAGATTTGAAAGAACTTAAGCCACAAAAAATTGAGATCGATGTTCCCAAAAATAAAGACAGTAAGAAAACTGGCGGGATGATCTACATCACTTGGGGTTATAACCGGTCATGGTTTAGCAAAACAGATACCACTTTCCACACACCAGATGGAACGTTTACCATTCACGGTGCTCAAGGGAAAGATCGTCCTACGACTGAATTAAAAACATACATGGATCCTACAAAATTTACTGTTCCTCAATATAACTTCCGCATAGGTTACAAATTCAACTCGAATTTTTCTGTCGAGCTTGGAACCGACCACATGAAATGGATTTTTGTTCCAGAAGGCAAGTATGAGATTACTGGTAATTACGATAAACCACTTTGGACACGTGACCATCTTGCTAATGGCGAAATGGGAAACGATCATCAGACAACTTTCGCAGATGCTCAGGCAGCCCAAAACGCTGACTTCGTTCATTTTGAACACAGTGATGGTTACAACTATCCACACTTGAGTGCTCTCTATACGCAAAAGATCTTCGAAACCCGTAACAAGCGCCTTTTCGGTGAAGTGATCGGCGGAGCCGGTGCTGGGGTTCTTGTTCCTAAAACTCGAGTGATGATTCGTGACGGAGAGTATGGAAACTGGCGTGATGTGGACAACAAGTTTCACGTTGCAGGATGGGGAGCACACGTTGATGCGAACCTTAGAATTGGATACAGATTAAAAAATGGTAATCAGTTTTTTCTTCAGGCCTCAAACCGTGGGCATGTTGGTAAGATCAATAATGCTCTTTTCCTGGGAAGCGATTCTGGGCGTATTACTCAGTCACCAATCTACACCTACGAAGTTTATGTGAGTGCTGGGTATACAATTAATCTGGATAAAAAGAGAAAAGATAAAAAGAAATAGTGAAACGGGAATCTCTAACAATTTGTTATAGACCCCAATATAAGCGTCCAATTCTTAGACAGTGTATGAAAAAGCTACAGACAAGCTCCATTTTTCAACTAGTTACCCATCCCAACTCTGGCACTCAGCTTGCTTTATAAGAAGCATATAACTGTTAAGGGGTTAACAAATGAAAAGCTTAAATAACAAAAAATTCTTAGGATCAGTCATCCTCGGCGCTTTCGTTATCACGGGCCTTTATAACGCTGTCGTTATGAATTCAGACTCTAACCTTACAGATATGAAACTAGCTAAGCGTCTAGATGAAATCTATGGTGTGACAACTCAAGGTCGTCAGGTCGCTTCTCAAACAACTTGGTCAAAAATCACTCCTGTCATAGTTAAAACAGGAACATTTCAAGCTGCTCCTGCTGCTGGCTCATTTGAAAACAAAGTGGTCGAAGCGGTTGTTTCTGATGCTGCCATTACCGAAGAACTTACGCTTAATCTTATCGAAGTTGTAAATCCACAGAAATGGCAAAAGGGTCTGGCCACAAGCCAGTTCAATGGAAGTCTTACTGCCAATAACGGCCTTATCGAATCACTTGCGGTTTCTCTTCCCGACGGTCAGGGAGTTTCAATCAGCTTTTCTGAAATGAACGGGAATGTCTTTAACTACGAAATGAATGGTCAGGAATTTGCAGGAATGCTTTATCAAATTGACCAGAATGCTTATATGGTAACTCTAACAAATGGTCCCTTAGAAGGAACTCGTCTCCGTTTTGGTGGGGAAGCAACTTCTGAAGTTCGTGAGAATCTTCAACAAAACCTTGCTGAAAATAATATCGAAGCTGGTAATTTTGGCTCTGACGCTGCTCCAGTTATAGATGACTCGGCCCCAAAAGCTGAAGTTCAAACTGCAGCATTCAACTTTGGTAACTCAATCTAATAAAAACTGTCTCCAGAGCGTTTTAGTGTTCTGTGTCATCATAGATAAATCACCTACCTCATGCTAGCTTATTTGCACTCCAAAAACTGCAAAGGGAAGCTATGCGCGCTCAAGAAATCAGGAATGCATTTTCAAACTATTTCATTAGAAACGGTCATGACAAACATAAGTCATCAAGCTTGGTTCCGTACAATGATCCAACCATCATGTTCGCCAATGCAGGGATGAACCAATTCAAAGATTTTTTTACCGGTAAAGCTGTTGCTCCAAATCGTCGTGCTGTCACAATTCAAAAATGTGTTCGTGCAGGTGGTAAACATAACGATCTTGAAAACGTTGGGTTCACGGCTCGTCACCATACTTTTTTTGAAATGCTCGGAAATTTTTCTTTCGGTGATTACTTTAAAAAAGATGCAATCAAATTTGCATGGGAACTTCTCACTGTTGATTTAAAAATCGATAAAAATAAACTTCTCGTTACTGTTCACGACTCTGATGATGAAGCTCTCAATATTTGGCACAAGGATATGGGCATTCCTTTGGAGCGCATTTTCAAGCTTGGTGATAAATCAAACTTCTGGGAAATGGGCGACGTTGGCCCTTGCGGTCCTTGTACAGAAATTTTCTACGATCATGGTGAGGCCCGCTCAACAGGTGTACCTGTTGGTTGTCAGGAAATTGATGATGAAGGCCGTTATGTAGAAATCTGGAACCTCGTATTCATGCAGTATGAAAAATACAAAGAGGGCAATGAGATCAAGCGCAAGCTTCTTCCTAAACCTTCAGTTGATACAGGTGCGGGCCTAGAGCGTGTTGCAGCGGTTATGCAAGGTAAGTACTACAACTACGATTCAGATATTTTTGAACCGATCATGAAAGCGATCGGAAAACTCTCTGGCAAAGATTACTACACTGATAAATCGGAAGACGTTAAATCTTCTTTCCGAGTTATCGCAGATCATATCCGTTCATGCACAATGCTTATTACTGATGGCGTGATTCCTTCAAACGACGGTCGCGGCTATGTTCTTCGCAGAATTATCCGTCGAGCTGTTCGTCACTTATCTAACCTAGGTCTTAAAGATATTAGTTTCCATAAACTCGTTCCTTCTGTGGTTGAATCTCTGGGTCAAGAGTATCCGGATAATGCCGCCAATGCTGCTTTAGCAGAAAAACTTCTCAAACTCGAAGAGGAGAAGTTTAGAAAAACTCTTGATACTGGTTTGGCACTCATTAATGAAGAACTAACTAAAGTTAAAGCCGGCCAAAAATTCTCTGGCGAGATTGCTTTCAAACTCTACGATACTTTCGGCTTTCCTCTAGATCTGACTGAAGTGATCCTTCGTGAAAAGAATCTCGAACTTGATACCAAAGCTTTCGAAGATGCGATGGCAAAACAAAAAGCCCAATCAAAAGCTGGAACAAAATTTAAAGTTCAAGAAGATAACCTTAAACTCTTCTATGGCATTAAAGAAAAATTTGGTGCCACTAAGTTTTCTGGTTATGAAGAACTTCAGACCGGTGGGAAGCTTATCGCTAAAGAAGAAATTGATGGTCAGTTCTATCTCGTTTTTGACAAGACTCCTTTCTACGGAGAGGGCGGAGGTCAAGAAGGTGATAAAGGGGAAATTTTCTCGAAAGAAGGAAAACTCGCAACGATCGCTGATACTCAAAAACCTGTTGATGGTCTGCATGTTCATATTTCTGACGATGCTGATGCTTTAACTGTTGGTGAAACTTATCAGTTGCACGTCAATGGTTCGGAAAGACGCCTCACCATGAGTAACCACTCAGCGACTCACTTACTTCAATCAGCACTGATTAAGGTTCTAGGAACTCATATTAAACAAGCAGGTTCATCAGTTGGACCGGAACGTCTTCGTTTTGACTTCACTCATAATGAAGCACTAAAGCCAGATGAAATTGCAAAAGTTGAAGAGCTCGTCAATTCGGCCATTACTAAAAACTACAATGTTTCTGCAGATGAGATGACTAAAGATGAAGCTACGAAGAAAGGTGCGATGGCACTTTTCGGTGAGAAATACGGAGATAAAGTTCGAGTTCTTACTATGGGCGACTTTTCTTGTGAGCTTTGCGGTGGAACTCACGTTAAGAAGACCGGTGATATTGGACTTTTCAAAATTATAGTAGAGACATCTCTGGCATCAGGCATCCGTCGTATTGAAGCTATTACTTCAACTAATGCCATTGAGTATCTTCTCAACCGCTCAAAAATTCTTTCGGAAGTTGAAAAGAGCTTCTCGGTTAAAGAAGAAAAAGTTCTTGAAAAGATTTCAGCTCTTTTTGCTGACGTTAAAGACAAAAATAAACAACTTGAAAATCTGAATGATAAGCTTCAAAACTTTGAATCAGAAAATCTTTTTAATGATCTTCGTCCTATCAAAGGTGGCATGACTCTGACTGTGGCCAAAGCACCGTCAGCTGATCAAGGCAATATGAGAAAATTGGGCGATATCTTCGTGGATAAATTCCCAAAAGGTGTTCTCACTCTTTATGCGCTAGATGGAGACAAGGCTTCGGTGATTTTAAAAACGAACCGTGCCAATTCGACTGTTGATTGTTCGGCGATCATGAAACAAACACTTCCGATCATTAATGGTCGAGGTGGTGGTAAAGCAGACAACGCCATGGGATCTGGAGATGCAGCCAAACTTCTAGACTTACTGAATGCTATTGAAGGAGCCCTGAAGTGAAATTAACACTCCTTCTTCTCCTGGTCCTCGCTTTTGGTTGTTCTAAAAAGGGTAACAAGTTAGACACTATTGAAATATCTCTCCCTGGAGAAATTGCAACGATAGATCCGGCGAACTGCTACGATACCGTTTGCTATATTCCCGTCGCTCAGGTTTACGAGACTCTTTATGAGATTGAATACCTCAAGCGCCCTTACTCTTTACGCCCTCTCT
>JBBARF010000072.1:0-17382 GCA_040399925.1 Bacteriovoracaceae bacterium | reverse complement strand
ATGACACATGTTGTATCAGATTGTAAAATTCCTGGTTTTTAGGGGGAACCGCCCTGTTTAATATATAGAGTCGAAATATTCTTATTTTCATAACGGTATAATTGCTCAGGATCATGCTCAGAGTTTTTGCTATATATCTTGGTGAACTTTTCTTTAAAACGCTGAAGATAGACGTCGAAAGGAAGAGGTCGGTTGAAGGTATAAATGAATTTCGTCGTAACGGGAAAGAATTCGTCTTGCATTAAGGTACCCTTGAAGATATTGGTTTTCTCTTAATGGATATTCTAGTCGCGTTGATGGAGAGAAAAAGGAATTCTGGAAAAAACATTAATATCAAGCACTTGCGTTTGCCGCATTCAATGTACTAACTCCATGAAATGACAAATAGGTAAATAAATATTCTACCCTATTAGCAATTTTTCGTTGCGGTTCAGTTCACGAACGATAGATTTTATAGCTAGCGATACGAACATAAAATCTAATGTCGTTAAGAATGACAGGGAGCTAAAAGAAGCCTCTGGGTGGCATTTTTAATCCTCGCTAATAATACTTTTTCTTCCATTCCGACTGAGCTAAAAGTCGAGAATAAAAACTCTAAGTAGAAAACGAAAAACTATCGCCCCCTGCCCGAATTGCTTTCTTCATAGCGAGCGTTGTATCTGCGCCAGTATCCCAAGTCTCAATCTTCAAACAAAAATCACTCTTGTGATTCACGCTAAAGAATTAAAGCGAACAACGAATACAGGTCGACTTGCTCTAAAAGCTTTAGTGAATAGTGAAATGAGAATTCGTGGTGCAGACAAAGAAGCAGTCGATCTCAGTGACTTACTCACACAAAATTATAGAACGATTCTTTTTTTCCCTTCGGAGGATGCGGTGGAACTGAATGAAGCTTTTGTAAATGAATGCCCTCTGCCGATTCAACTCATTGTTCCTGACGGAAGCTGGCGACAGGCGAGCAAAGTTCATTACCGTCATCATGAACTTAAAGATGTTGTACGGGTGAAAATCACAACTCCTAATTTAAATCCACTCCATATGCGAGCAGAGACAACGGAATTTGGAATGGCGACATTAGAGGCCATTGCTCTAGCGCTAGAAATAATTGAAGGTGAAGAAGTTGGTCGTCAGCTCAAAGAGCTCTATCAAAAAAAATTAGAAGCGACACTCAGAGGTCGGGGCGTTTTATAAAACATGGCCATAAATCAATTAACTGATTCCTGCCTATAAACTTATGACCATGTTTATTCCCCATCGGCGATGAGAGATTCTCTCATTGATCAGATTTGAGTAGAAAACAAAAAGCTCTCATATGATTTCAGTCAATTAGCGTGCTCCTGGAACAGTTTAACTCAAGTATTTCCGGTTGCTAACCGTTAAGAGTGACATGAAATTATCATTACTCTTACTAGTCGGCCTTAGTGTCCCTTTTTCAATCTCGGCACAAGTGATAACGGGCGGACTCATGGCTGCGCCCCAGTTCACCTTTATGGTCGCGACTCAAAACATTAGAAGTTTTGAAGAGCACATAGTCCAAAAACATAAATGGTGTCCCTCGGCCGGCTTGATCAAGTTAAATAAAGCAGACTTGATGGATTCATATCTTAAACTTGTTCTTCTTGGTGAAACTCATGCAAACGGGAACGATTGCGGTAAGGCAAATGCTTACTTAAAATGCATGAATGATGAAATGACTGTTTCGAAGCTCGCGAAAATAAAAAATGATGAGATCTCCATTATGATTCTCATGAGTAGGTACGATATATCCAGTGCAAGAGTTCATCAGATTCTCAATTTTTTCGACAAACTTGAAAAGAAGATTGAGTAGAGATCATTTTGAATCAAAAAACTTTTTATAAACTTATCATTGAATTCAATCTCGATCCGCAAAAATCAAAAAGTTATGCGCAGGATAAGAGATTAACTTTCAACGAAAAAAAAACACTTGAAGCATTTTTTCTGATCCGCAATAACGAGAATATTCAGGCAATGAATCTCTTGAAGGAACTCACTCCATCTCCCCTACACTTTGTTGAAGCCCAGAGGCTTTTCCTGTTGGGACTATCATTAAACAATCAATCCCATTTTGTAGAAGCAGAATCATATCTTTTAAAATCCCTATCCATTTTAAAAGAATTAGAAACTCCGTTTTCGCTTTTTATGTGCTACTTCAATCTATCTTTCGTGTACTGCAATCTAGCACGGGCAAATGAAATGAAAAAAGCCATGGATGCCATGGAGTTCATAGAACAAGTCGCAGTTTTTCAGAAGGCGAGATATCTTCGAGTATGCTTTTCTTACTATTCTCTAGTCGATGATGAAAAAAATGCCCTAAAAGTCCTGAAAGATCTAAAACCAATGATGCCCGAAATGCCAGAGAGTGATTGCATCGCTCAGTTGGTTACAGAATTTATTTATTATTGCAAAAGAGAAGAATTCTCAAAGTGCGAAAAAGTTCTTAATGAAATGAAAAATTATCGTAAATTTCATCTCACAGAGAATTTCACTTTTATGAAAAAACTTCTCAATCATCTAACTAAAGATGAGCGAATCTATTTATCAGAAAACTCTTCTCATAGTGTGCCCTTACTCAACCTTCAACTGAGAGTCATTCAGGCACTAGAAGAAACAGATCTTGAAAAAGCGGATTACAATTGGGCTAAACTGAGACAAATGATGCCTAATGATTATCAGGATAACTTTCAATTCGTAGGAAAAAAATGTCTCTTTAGTCTCTGTCTAGATAAGCACCTTTCTAAAACCAGAAAAGTACAACCGATCAAAAAAAATGAATCAGTAAATTTAATAAATTCACTTTATACACTCTTAAAGAACTCACCCATACCTCTCTCAAAGTCATACATCTACGAGCATCTATGGAGTGAGACTCCTTCTGAAAAAGAAGACTTTAATAAACTTGAGCGCTTAGTGTCTAGAATGAGAACCGAGAAAGGCATCAAAGTCATATCTCGTAAGAATACCTATGCTATAAAGATTGAATCAAAGAAAAAACAAGTTAGTTAGATAACGTCATCCAAATACCCTCATCTTTTTAGATTCCCTCCACACTTTTTCAAGAATGTAATTCTATTCTCCATTTAAGAAAAAATCGGTGAAGGAGAAGCTGATGGCATTTTTGATACTGTTTTGCCTATTAGAAGTTTATGCATTGGAGGTAATAAAATTTGAACCTAGGAAAATAATCGAACTTCGAATTATCAGAGCGGAACCAGATAGTTTTGAGACTTACAGTTTAATGAACTTTAACGGAAGGGAGATGACACTTGTTTGTGCCAATAACATTACGTATGACAAAAACGCCAAAGCCTTTATCGAATATCGAAATTTTTATAACGAAATTGCCGGGAGTTTTGAAATTGAAGATAACAAGGCCTGTCTGGAATTAGGCAGGTTTATAGAAAATGTCCACTCTGCGATCAGTGAAGAGCATCCCTTTGTGATCACTCTTTCAACCAAGGATTTACAAGTAAGGAAGCTTGTCTATCCAAAAGTTGATCCCTTCACTGATGTGGGCGAAATTAGAGATCTTCTTCCGAAGCTGAAGATCCCTATTTTAGAAGAAAAAATTAAGCCGCTTCGAATCCAGAAACCAAACTAATGTTGAATAAAAGGATAATCCACGTATCCCTTGGGACCCGCACTGTAAAAAGTGGTCGGATCCGGGGGATTCAGTGGTAAATCTTTTTTGAAGCGTTCAACGAGATCCGGATTAGCGATGAATGGAACGCCAAAAGCGACGGCATCGGCTTCACCCTTTTTGATCGCTTCTCCAGCGGAAGTTTTCGTGAATTTTTCGTTTGAGATATAAACTCCACCAAATGCTTTTTTAAGGATGGGCCCAAGCCGTCCGTCCCCGCTATGTTCGCGAGCACAGATAAAGGCTATCCTGCGTTTCCCCAGAGCTTCCGCAATATACCTAAAAGTCTCTAAACGATGAGTGTCGCCCATGTCGTGGGCATCACCCCGAGGAGCGAGATGCATTCCCACTCTTTCCGCTCCCCAAACACTAATAACGGCATCGGTGACTTCTAACATTAATCGTGCTCGATTTTCTAAAGTTCCACCGTATTGATCCGTCCGCTTATTGGATCCGTCCTGAAGAAATTGATCGAGCAAATAACCATTGGCCCCATGAATTTCAACTCCATCAAAACCTGAAGCTTTTGCATTCGCAGCACCTTTTCTGAAGGCTTCTACGATTCCAGGGATTTCTTTTGTTTCTAATGCTCTTGGAGTTACATAATTTTTAAGAGGACGAATAAGACTAACGTGCCCATTAGGAGCGATCGCACTTGGAGCGACTGGTAATTCTCCATTTAAAAATGTAGGATCAGAAATTCGTCCCACATGCCAAAGTTGAAGAAAAATTCTTCCGCCGGCACGGTGAACTGATTCCGTTACTTTTTTCCAACCAGCTACTTGAGCTTCATTCCAGATACCTGGTGTATCGGCATAACCTACACCCATGGGAGTGACTGAGGTGGCTTCTGAAATAATCAGTCCTGCAGTTGCTCGTTGGGTATAGTACTCCTCCATCAAAGCATTGGGAGTTCGCTCTAGACCAGCTCGAGCACGAGTAAGAGGAGCCATAATAATTCTATTTGGAAGAGTAAGATCTCCCAGTCTAAGTTGATCAAAAAGAGCAGTCATAAGATTCCTTTAGCGTTGATTACGAGGCAGTAGGAGCATTGTATTTTGTGGTCTGGTGTTTGCAAGATAAAAAGAATACTTGCCCAACAGCTTTACAGAAGTCGACAAGGGGCAAATTTCCATAAATATAGACACGCAAACAGGAAGTTCAACATGAAAAAATTAGAATTAAACAATGCCGGTATTTATACCCATTTGCATCATTCAAAAACCTCCCCTTTTAATCGGTCTTGGCTCATGATCACAGTGATTGCAGTTATAGCTTTTGGTCTGATTTTATGGATGACGAGTATTCGCCACCCTACAAGCATTCCTCAAAAAAGCATTCTGGAAGAAACCAACGTCCAAGGCTCAATTCTTCCCGTCAGGGAATTTCCAGGTTTCATCTCTGAGGCAAAGGCCTCCGATATTCCTAAAACATTTTCATCTGAATTTATAAATTTTGAGACTGGTTCATCACTCCTTGCCCAAGGGACCGATGATGAACTAGATCAGATCACTCATAGTTTGGAAAATTCTCCTAACACCACCATCCGCATTGAAGGTTACGCCGACCATCAAGGTGATCTCACACAAATGAAGGATCTCTCGTTTAGGCGAGCTCTTGCCGTGAAAGAGCAACTTGTGTCTCGAGGGATAAATCCGGATAGAGTCGATACTGTAGGTAATGTATCAGACAATCGACGAGTGGTGATTGTTGTCACGAGTGTTGAATAAAATTCCCCTCGCCTTCTTATGTTGGATATTACCTGGACGGAAGTTAAAATAATATCCAACATAACTCTAACAAAGAATGCTCAATGAAGTATGCCCTGACTCTAATGCTCATTATGACAGGATCAGTTTTTGCCCAAAACTTATCACCTGCTGAACAAAAACAATTACTAAGTGATGTCAAAGAGCTCAAGAATAAAGTGAATAAACTAGAAGCAGAGAAATCTCCCAAAGGGTTGAAGACGATAGATTACAGAGGTGGAACAACTGAAGCATCGACTAATGCTGCAGCTCCCTCGGCTCCAGCCACGCCATCTTTAACACCCGAACAAACTCAGGAATTCATGCAGGTTTTACAAAAAGCTAAAGCTCAACAAGAAGCTCAGAACAAGGCACTACAGGAACTCGAAAATGAAGAATAAATTTTTCATCGCGCTCCTACTGATTTCACAAAGTCTATTCGCAGAATCACTAAAGGATAAATTCCCTGTTGGTTCTGGTTCTAATTTCAAAATGCAGATGGCCTCTGGCGGTGCTTCGATTCAAGTCGGCATCTATGTTGCTTCGAATACATTGAGCACAGTTAATATTGAATACTTTATTGAAAGTCAGTCAGGCCTCATTCCTATAAGTATGTGGCAGCAGTTTGAAATTGATATGGGTTCAGGGTTCGGAGCGAAAATTAAAGCTGGTTACGTTAAAACAAAAGAAATTCCCAAGCCTGAAATCATGACATCTGAATATTTAGTAGGCAGTAGTGGTGTACAAGTGAATGACTTTCTTTTTAATGACCCAAAAGTTCTTGAAAAAAATAAAGTCGGTGATGAGAATATTCAAATTGCGGCCGGAGAAACGAAGACTTCTCATTACCGCACAAGTAATAATGGACAGACCGTCGACTACTGGATCAGTGATGAAGCTAAGCCCATCGGGCTGGTAAAGCTGACCTCAAAGCACCCCAAGGATAACAATCAAAATTATTCTTTAGAACTGGTTGGCCTCATGAGAAATGTTAAGCCAATGATTGATCCATCTCAGGCCGTACCACTTACAGCTGCAGGAAAATCGTTCTTAGTTAAACCTGGTAGTGTTCGCTAATAAGTATAATTTACAAACGGGTGCCGGTGATTTTCTAACCATGATAATCACCACCCATGAAAACACTTTTTCTCATCGTATCTGGCCTCATTGCTACTTCTGTTTTTGGTGGTATCGAGTACTATGGAGCGCTTTCTACAGAAGCGATTCTGGAGTACGAAGCTAAGATCGAAATCGACTCAAATTCTAGAAGCGCTACTGCCATCCGGGCCGTAATTGACGAGCAAGTAGCTCATCTCGTGGGACATCTTCAGGCGTATTCTTATACCAAGAACGGTGGTTTTCCTGGTGTGCTTGGTGACACGTACGAAATAAAAATTAATAAATCAAAAATGAAAGCAGATGGTACTCAGCAGGTTGACTATAAATTTAAAGGCAAAGTTAATTTTCATGCGAAAGCTTTTAAGACTGGAAATTCTACAACGGTAAATCTGAAGCTTCCCCTGAATCCATCGACTATTTACTCTTTCGGTCTCGTCGGTGATTTAAACGAATGCACTGATGAGCATTATAATTCGGACGGAGATTTTTTTTATTTCTGGGATCCAGAAATGCCTAAATGCCCCCTGAGAGGTGGAAAACATTCGCAGGTCGTTTACGTTCCCGGAAAACTAACGAAACTGGCCAATACAGCAAAGACCTATCCGGAATTTGATCGTCTCTACAATAAAGATAAATTAACAGTTTCAGTGATGATCGGATTTATTGATAAAGTGATTCGCGGCAGAATCCGTACTTCGGATGATGGCTACAAGACTTATAAAGAACTCAAACAGACTCTCATTGATCGAGGTTTTAAAGTCAGTGAAGAAAAAAAACGTTTCAAGCTTGATGGTCGTGGATTTGGTCAGAATGGAAATGCTTATTCTGCTTCACTCATCAGCACGATCACTAACAGCCTCGGAAGAAAGCAGGATATTGAGGTAAAACTTCTCTTGGCCGATACTGAAGTCTCAAGCCGCGATCGTACCTTTGAGCTCTATTATGCAGAAGCCTTGAAGAAATCAGATATTGTCGCCTACGATGGTCACTCTGGTCTTGGTGGAAACCTTGATTTGGCTTCCATTTCCAAGGTTGGTTTTGGGACTAATTATCAAATCATTTTCATGAATGGCTGTAGCTCGTATCCTTACTTCAATAATATGTACTTTGGAGCAAAGCCAGGTGGTCGTAAAAATCTCGAGCTTATCACTACTGGTCTTCCTACCCGTAGTAACACCTCTCTGTCTAATATGCTGGCCTTTATTAACCCCTTCATTGAAGGGAAGATCCAATCGTATCAAACACTTCTAGGAAACCTTGAGAAGTCCAATAACGGCGAAGGTACCTATCTGATGGGTGTAATTGGCGATGACGATAATAAGTTTCAGCCTTAATTAATCCACTTTATAGCCTATAAAGTTCATTTAGAGAGTGCCGATAAAAGGTTTATGAAAATCTTTATCATCACCCTCGTAGCTCTGGTTACATCGTCTTTATTTGCCGTGGATGAGACCGAAGGAATGCGGGCCATGCGTTTAGGTTGCGAGAAGCAGAAACTGGGACTAGGCTGCACGAATTATGCAAATTTTCTGATTAAAAATGGAAGAGAAGGTGAAGCTGATGCCTATTTTGATAAAGGGTGCAAACTCGGAAATCAAGATGGTTGTGATAAAAAGAGATGGCCGGTTAAAGAGGTAATCTCACCAGCCCCTGAAGAAGTCATTGAATCACCCATCGAGGAAACCCCAGTCGAAGCGACTCCCAATGAAGTCGTACCTGAAGCAGTGACTCCACCAAGTCCAACGGAAGAAATATCTCCAGCACCAGCACCAGTACCAACTCCAATAGAAGATCCTGCACCAGTCCCTGCCGAAGATCCGGCTCCAGCTCCAGCCGAAGATCAAGCTCCAGTAGAGGACCCTGCACCTGTCCCGGCCGAAGATCCGGCTCCAGCCGAAGGTCCAGCTCCGGTAGAGGATCCTGCACCAGTCCCGGCCGAAGATCCGGCTCCAGCTCCATCCGAAGGTCCAGCTCCGGCTCCTGCCAAAGATCCATTACCTTCACCAGCAGAATAAAAAATCATTAAACTTAGATCAGACTCAGAAATAAAAATGGCCGGACAAGCCGGCCACTTTTATAAAAAAACTAAGCCGCTTTTTTATTCTGATCTCGATAGGCATTGATATCAACGACATTAGAAGTTTGGCTTTTACCTGCCATCAGTTTGGCGTGGTTCTGGGCCTTAAGTTCTTTCTTTGTCATCTTTTTCTTTTGACCGTTACCTGCACTTTTACTACTCATAAACGTACCTCCATTATAAAGCTCGATAGGCTTATAAACATATCGGCTGGATGAACAAAAATCCTGAGCTAGACCGTCAAGAAATCAATCTTTTCAGGATCTTATGAATGAGTAAGCTTATCAAAATCTGGGAGATTTTTCCTTAGGCGATGCCTGAACAAGATGAAGATAACCATAATTAAATCTAGCAAGAGATAAAGCAGTTTTATAGTTCAATAAAATCTATTAATTTTACTGAACGAGGCCATTATTTTATTTTGCTTTTATTAAACAAAAGGAAAAAATATGAAATCACTTTTTGCACTGGCTTTGTTTGCTTTACTCATAAATGTAAGTTCTGCTCAATCAATGGGTATTCCCGATTATAACTGGACCATGAATGACATCACGGCTCAGGGAATAACAAAAGAAAAACTTTTTACTTCTATGGACAGAGACCTGATCAAAGTCGGTCAGTCTATCTGTTCAAATCGTGCGCTCATGTGGGTTTATGATTTTAAAAGAAAACAAAACATTGATGCTTCTAAAATATTCCTCTTCTTTACTAACAAAACAGGTAATCAAGGGCGGATCACTTGGTGGTACCATGTCTCTCCGATCGTAAATGAAAAAGGCAACATGTGGGTTATGGATGCGGGATTCCCCGGTTCAATCACGACTCCGCTGAAAGTCAGCAACTGGCTTACGCATTTTACTAAAACTGATAAGTGTAAAGAAATTAAAGCTTCTGAAACAGAATTGGTTGAACATATATTTAAAGCAGCTGTTTATCCTGAAGAAACTTCTTACGGGAAATATGACTGCTACTATAAAATTGTTCCTGCAGGTTTCTGGACTCCAAATGCAGTCGCGATAAACCTTCTTGGAAGAAATTCAGAAGGTACTCCAGTAAGTTATAATCGTGAAGAGATTGATAGCGATGAAGTTTATTCAGCATGTGTTGAAGCGACGACGAATTCATTCGGTCGAATCTTTGGTGGCGGTAAAAAGAAATGTAAAAGATATCTCAATCAGTAATTTATTCAAAAAAAGTCCGAATAAAGCTTACTATTACCCACATCTTCGGATGTGGGTTTTATTTTTTAAGGGGTTCATTCATTCGTTTACTGAGATTGCTCTATTTCTCTTCGCGCCGTCGAAGCGATGCGAAATTTTTTCTCTAGGCCAAAGTCTTTACCATACACTTATGAAATATTTATAGGTAATAGAATGCCAAAAAAGGAATCTCTTTATTACTTCGACTTTAATCTTTTTGGAATCTCTTTCACCAGAATATCCTGAACCATTCTAAAAGTTTTTGAATAATAAGGTTTTATCCGAAAACAGAGGTAAATGGGAGAGAGCAGTCTTTTCTTTGGATTGACCATCTTAATTCTCTTATCTCGACGGATCAAATGTTCTGGAAGAATCGAAACTCCCCAGCCATTGGCAACACCATCAATGACGCTGTAAATTTCATCCAGATAACGGCGCTTCAGTTGTTGTTTGGGAGTACCGATGAAATCAAAATATTTATAACTCATCATATCCTTCTCGTCGTGGTTGAGAAAGATATCCTGATTCGCGCTGGAATCGACAGAAGTGATGTGAACATACTCTTCTTCACCTAAGTAAACCGATTGTACACTTTCTGATTTGAAGGGCTGATCCAGGAAAACAAAATCAATCTCAGATCTCATAAGAAGATCAGGCAGCTCTGAAAGCTCCTTCATCTGATAGGCAAATTGAATATCGCTATTATCACGCAGAGATTTATGAATGGATGGAAGAACAATTGAACGACCAATCGTTGAAAAAGTTCCAATACGGATAGTTCCATTAAGTCGTTTGTCGTCTTCTTTGAAATCATCCAGAAATTCTTTTTCAAGTCCTTCGATCATTTCAGTATATTGCAAAAACTTTTTCCCAGCTTCGGTCAGAGTGATACCTGATTTGTTTCGAATCACTAAGGTATGCTGAAGTTCTTCTTCGAGGCGCTGAATTCTTATGGAGAATGCAGCCTGCGTAATGTGTAAGACTTCAGCGGCTGCTGAAAATGTCTTCTTTCGGCACAAGGCAAGAAAAGCTTCTGCGTGCTCTCGTGATATATTCATCTGGATCCTTTAGTATTTAACTGTCTGGTACTTGCATTCTCTCCAGTCCTGCCAGGGAGTGCTTTTAGTTTCTAATTGGTAATCTCTGTTTAGACCAGGTAATGACAAGACAATCTCAGGTCTTGGCTTCATTTCGATAATCATTCTCATCGAGGCACCTGAAAACTGTTCATAGATCTTAGTATCATTACTCCAATTAGCAGTTCCAGGATCAACAGAATGGTTGTCACCTAGGCCCGGAATTTCTGGAGAAAAAACCCATTCACTCTCTCTTGAAAGATGGGGAAAATGAAGTCGATGGATCTCGCCCCACTTACGGTTCTTAATTTCTTTAATGGCCCGTTTGTAGAAGCCCTTCATTTCTTTTTGTTTGTGCGAAACAGGAGTATCCAGAACTCTGAATAAAGCATATTCATTCACTTTCCACTCCTCCATCATTATATCAATCATGCGGCGATAGATGGCCGGAGCGATAGAATCTTCTTTTGTATTAAAATCCCAAGCCTTAAGTTCAGGGCTATCGATAAAACGAAGAATTTTTTCAACAAAGAATCGAGCATCAACGGCTTGACGGTCACATTGAATATATTTCGTTCCATTTACGTCTTGTTGACCCTGCAAAAGTTCATCAATTCTAAATCCACGAAACGAATAAGAATAACCACGCCCACCGTAAAATTTTGCATCCATAGGCCAATGACGGTTATTGGCAGTGTAAATATAATTTCGTGCAGGTCTTAAAACGTGTGGTCTCTCATCTAGCTCAAGAAATTCGTTTTTATCGATTGCCGTAGTCTTCATTGCCGCCACACCGTAGGGAATAATATCTTTGTGACGATAAACTTTTCCAATAACGCGATAACCGATGTCTCCCTTCGTATCAGCAAAAACAAAGTTCCATGCAGGAAGTCCGACCCGTTTCAATACTCCGTTCATATCATCTACGTTCTGGACATTGACCAGTTCAAACATCGGTTCGATATCTTCGGCTTTTAAATGAAATCCCGTCCAGACCATCACCATTTTACGTTTATCGTTAAGTTCCAATGGAAGGATTGGTAAACCTGTTTTGGTTCTTTCAAAAGATTTTAAAAAGAATGGAAGCTTCATGAAACCCCATTTAATTTTTACATTAGGTCGAAAGCTTTCGATAAAATCATCCGGAACATCTTTCAAAAAAACAGCATCGGCTGTGTTAATATAAGCGTTAGTTAATCCCCAAGCGACCTTTCCATTCGTGCCACTGACAATGACTGGCACTCCAGGAACAGTGGCACCGATGGCATCAACTTTAGGTGACTTCATATGAATCCAGTACAAAAATAAAGGAGTTTTTAAATCAAGATGGGGATCATTCGCGAGGATGGCGTAACCAGATTTAGATTTTTTCTTACTAATAACCCAATTGTTTGAGCCAGATTCTTTTCCGAAGACCGTTGGAAACTCGGCCCAGAGGTTTAATTTCTTATGAGGCTTTGAGATTGATGTTGTTTTTTTTCTATCACTCTTTGGATACTCGCCTTTTTTCAGAATTGTATTTTCCCATGGCATACCTTCTTCACTAAAAAGTCTTTCAGTGTCTGCTCCCCAAGTTTCGCGAT
Source organism: Bacteriovoracaceae bacterium (assembly GCA_040399925.1). Classification (GTDB taxonomy): domain Bacteria; phylum Bdellovibrionota; class Bacteriovoracia; order Bacteriovoracales; family Bacteriovoracaceae; genus Peredibacter. The sequence continues at coordinate 4,922 of JBBARF010000072.1, read as the reverse complement.
ATTTTTCTTCCTCATAGTCTCGGAAAAAAGTTTTACGAGTCTGATCAAAAGATTGGAGCAATAAAACGAGAATAGTATGTTCTGGCATCCAAGCTTCAGGTTCGTAGCCTTTGTCTTTAAATTCTTTGACGTTTTTTCCAATCTTAAAACCTTCGTTAACCCCTTGGCTGTAAAGCTCAAGAAACTTCTTTTTTTGTTCTGAAAGTTGAGCATAAAGCGGAGCTGCCCTTGAAGGAAGATCCACAAGTCTCATCATCAAATCTTGTTTTAATTGTTCAAATCCCAATACTTCAGCATTTCTTCCCTGACCCGAACGTCGGAAATAATCCATCTCCCAAGCTCGATCTGTGCCGTGATGATAACCGAAACAAAAATAATACTCATCCATCGACGAGACGTTCTGATGAGTAACGTTCATCTGATCATATGTGGCCTTACAACGATCATTGGCCTGAATCAAATGAGACATGATTAATAAGGCGAAACTTAAAGCTAGTTTAATTTTCATTACGAGAGGCTCCTTCGGATGAAAACTTCATTTCAAAATATCTGATAAAACTATTTTTAAATAATAACACCGGATGAAGAATTACGGTGACGTTTTCTTCACCTTAAAACAGTGGTTGGATTTTTTTTCTTTCTCAATCTAAATCCTTTTCGTGGGCCAAGGAATTCTTGGCCCTTTATTCTAATCTCCATCACAATAGAGAAATGAAAATCCTATTATTCCTAACTATCTTATTATCCAACAGTTGTAGTCAGGTTAAACCCAAATTTGAGCATGAGGAAGTTTCGGTCGAGGCCGCTTTGAATCAGGCACTGTCCTCATACCTGCTCGGTTGCGTTGAAGCATTCAATAGTGCCAAGGTAACTCCTGCATTTCCTGTCTGTAGAGAACGGGCCACTAAACATCGAAAAGAAATTGATCAAATTCTCAGGCAAGTCCCCTTACCTTCGCCAGTCTCAAAACCACTCTAAGTTGAGTCATCCCACATTTGGTATTATAATTTTGTGAAACACTTTCAGTGAGGTCATATGCGTACTTTTGATCAATGGATGGCGGAATACGGAGTTAGTCATAGAAACTCCACTAACATGCTCATTCACAAGATAGCGGTTCCATTTATTATGCTCTCAGTGATTGGATTAATTTTTGCGATTCCGACGCCAGCACTCTTCGATTCACTTGCCCCTTATTTAAATTGGTCATCTATCTTTATTGTTGGTTGTTTAATTTTTTACTTCACTCTAAATTTAACGATGTTTGTAGGGATGTTGATTTTAACCAGCATCATGTGGTGGATCAGTTTACAGCTTCAGCAAGCAGGGATTTTAATTCCGACGAATATCGCGATTTTTGTTATTGCATGGATTGCACAGTTCTATGGCCACAAAGTAGAAGGAAAGAAGCCATCCTTTTTGCAAGATATCGCATTCCTTCTGATTGGGCCACTATGGTTCCTAAGATTCGTTTATCAAAAAATGGGTGTTAAGTTTTAAGATTGGTCATTAGTTCTGGCTTAACCCAATTATCAAAATCGGCTGCGGTAACATAACCAAGAGAAACCGCAGCTTCTTTTAAGGTTTTATCTTCCTTGTGGGCCTTCTTCGCAATTTCTGCCGCCTTATCATAACCAATGTGAGGATTCAGCGCTGTAACCAACATCAGAGAGTTATCAAGATGACTCTTGATTTGCTTCATACGTGGCTCGATACCGCGAGCACAGAACTCCTCGAAGCTATGACAGCCATCTGAGAGAAGGCGCACACTCTGAAGAAAGTTATTAATGATGAGTGGTTTAAATACATTCAATTCAAAGTTACCAGATGCTCCTCCGATATTGATCGCTACATCATTACCCATAACCTGAGCACAAAGCATCGTAATTGCTTCACACTGAGTTGGGTTAACTTTCCCAGGCATGATTGATGAACCTGGCTCATTTTTTGGAATCGAAATTTCTCCAAGACCACTACGAGGGCCGGAAGAGAGCCAGCGAATATCATTGGCGATTTTAAAAAGTGAAGCGGCCAGACCTTTCAAAGCACCATGAGCGTGAACCAGAGCATCGTTTGCAGCAAGAGCTTCAAATTTATTTGGAGCTGAAGTAAAAGTGATTCCTGTATAAGCAGAAATAACAGAGGCAACATTTTCAGCAAATCCTTCGGGAGCATTAAGACCTGTTCCAACCGCTGTTCCACCGAGTGCAAGTTCGGTTAAGTGAGGCAAGGACTTATCAATATGCAGAAGAGAATGATTGAGTTGGGCGACATAACCCGAGAATTCCTGTCCCAAAGTAATAGGAGTTGCATCCATTAAATGAGTTCGACCAATTTTTACGATGGTCCAAAACTCTTTAGCCTTTTCATCCAGAGTGTCGCGAAGTTTTTCAACTGCGGGGATAAGATCCATTGCCAGAACTCTGACAGCTGAAATACTCATCGCTGTAGGAAAAACATCGTTGGAGCTCTGACCTTTATTAACATCATCGTTAGGATGAATCTTTCTACCTTCACCACGAACTCCGCCCATGATTTCAGAACCAAGGTTAGCAAGGACTTCGTTGACGTTCATATTTGTCTGAGTACCACTTCCTGTTTGCCAGACGGCCAGAGGGAATTCTTGTGCGTGAAGACCTTGAAGGATTTCATCGGCAGCTCCTTTAATAGCAATAGATTTATCCATAGGTAGACCTTTAAGTTCTTCGTTAACATGAGCTGCTGCTTTTTTAATAAGGACTAGTGCATCGATAACTTCAGTGTCCATTTTCTCAAAAGAAATCGCAAAATGATGAAGAGAACGCTGAGTCTGAGCACCCCATAATCTATCTGACGGGACTTCAATTTCTCCAAAGGTGTCGCGTTCAGTACGGTAAGTGGTATTCATATGTCCTCGCAAAAAAAAAGTTTGAGTTTAAAAAAACTCCCCCTTGAGCGAAACTGAAACTTGGAAAAAGAAAAAGCTTCTTACTACTATTTATCCACGCAATAAGGAGTTTGAATTTTTTGATTATTTAACAGAGAGATTACATTTCTGCTGTTCAAGACCCTTAGTCGCACTGACGAATTGGATTTTTGGAAGGTTGGCTTCGACAACACCTGGATTCGTGAATGAAATTTTTTCACCACGGGCATTGGCAAGAGAACTGAAAGTAACTGCTTTCGGTGCATCTTTATTATAAGTGCTGTTAGCTTCACCCATCAGTTTAGTTTTTTCTTCGCCTTTTACAGCGTAAACAAATTTTTCGCCTTCTTTAGCGAGAATTTGAATTTTCTCAGAACAGTTTGAAGTTTCTGCCACGACTTTCCAATCAGGAGTTGCGGCAAAAGCAGTTGAAGCAATAAAGAATGCGAGTATGGTAATTGATTTCATGTATATCTCCTATTATGCGAAAGTTCTCGCAGAAGGAAAACGATACATGAACAAAAATGCTCAAACACCTTAATTAAAGCTTAAGCTATGGCCTACTTGAGATCAAGAAGAGCGCGCTTTATACGATTTACAGCTTCGCGAATAATATCTTCAGATGTTGCATAAGAAAGACGGATATAATTGGGAGCTCCAAAAGCTCCACCCGGAGTCATGGCCACATGACCAACATTAAGCAAGTACATACAAAGATCTTTGGCATCCTTGATCACTGTATCTCCATATTTTTTACCAAAGTAATACGACATCTCAGGAAAGAGATAGAAAGCTCCCCCTGGATTATTAACTTTGATATTTGGAATTTCTTTCATGAGTGAGATCAATAGATCGCGACGTTTAAGAAAAGCATCTTGCATCGGTTTAGTGACTGAGGGATCAGCATTTACAGCAGCAATAGCCGCGCGCTGAGAAATCGAACTAGCTCCTGATGTGAACTGGCCTTGAATTTTCACACAGGCAGCTGCAATCGCTTGTGGAGCACCAAGGTAACCAAGTCTCCAACCCGTCATAGCGTACCCCTTAGACATCCCATTCACTGTTACAGTGCGGTCAAAAAGTTCTGGAATAGAACCGATGGAGAACATTTTTCCTTCAAAGGTAATGTATTCATAGATTTCATCGGAACAAATGAGAACATGTGGATTTCTCTTAAAGACTTCACCTAGGGCTCGCAATTCTTTTTCAGAATACATCGTACCTGTTGGATTACATGGATTAGAAAAAAGAAACATTTTTGTTTTTGGAGTAATCGCTTTTTCAAGTTGCTCCGGAGTGATTTTAAAATCACTTGAATAATCAGTTTCGAGAGTGACTACTTTTCCCTCGTTTAACATGACCATTTCTGAATAACTAACCCAATAAGGGGCAGGAAGAATAACTTCATCTCCAGGGTTAACGACAGCCATCACGACGTTGATGATGGATTGCTTTGCACCAGTTGAAACGACGATCTGAGATGGTTTATAGTTTAAATTATTATCGCGTTTAAATTTATTCGCTACGGCTTCCTGAAGCTCTTTATAACCAGGAACTGGAGTATAGTAAGAAAAGTTTTTATCAATCGCTTCTTTCGCAGCAAGTTTTACAAAATCAGGAGTAGCAAAATCCGGCTCACCCAAACTCATATTAATTACGTTTATACCCTTCTCTTTCAGTTCATTCCCTAAACGGGACATAGCCAGAGTTTCTGATTCTGCTAATTTTTCAACACGATTTGAAAGATAGTTCATTTTTATCCTATGAGGTGTAGTGGGGAAAGTTCCCCACTACTATAACAAAATTCTGGAATTTTGTGGAAGCGAAACGACGATGATTTATTTGAAAATGATTTGGACAGGACAATGGTCAGAGACTGATTGATAGCTCACACCTAAATCAGCAGGTGTTGAGGGTTTACAAGCACTCTTGGCGCAATGAGAACCCAGATTAATTTCTTGAACAGCTGCGGCATTTTTTTCTTGCAAAATGATATGATCAAGAATTGAAGACTGGT
>JBBARF010000071.1:0-17472 GCA_040399925.1 Bacteriovoracaceae bacterium | reverse complement strand
CATTCCTCAAATTCTTTCACTCGTGGCAGAGAATTTGGTACACGAAGATAAAAGCGAGCTTTCGTTGATTATTCTTTATTTCATCTTCGAGCTGATAAATATTTTTAATAAATCGAAGCCCTACTTTACCTTTGCTTTCTCCTCGCGTGTGCCCAACATCCCAGTCGCAAGACTCCATTATCTTTAATCGCTGAGGAATATCTAAAGAATAAACTAAATTAGACCTAAATTTTACATACTCTAATCATAGGGATCCTCTACTTTTAGAGATAGGATGGAGGATAGCTTGAATTAACTCTGCATCGTGATACATCAGAGACGGTGAGATCCCCATTAGGAAAAAACGTCGGCCAAAATTGGCCGACTCTTTGGTTGGTTTTACGAGAATCTAGTATCAGCTTGCTTGAAAATTACTGAATCTTCTTCTTTAGGAACATAAGCATGAACTGCTTATTCGTTTATTAAATTACTACCTAGTTTTAATCTTATTAATAGGAACCTTGGAAAAAATACGTTTGGTTTTTCCAGCAATTCTGCTCCCGTTGATATCAACATCACAATAACCAGTATCAGAGTTACAGTAGACATTCCCGCCACAAGTATAAGTTTGTGGACTTCCGTTAACCACCACTTCACATTGAGTAGCACAAGACATATCCCCAGGTACACAGACTGCAAAAGCTGATACTGACATAAAGAGGAATGATGCTATTAAAAACTTCACTTGATTTCTCCTTTTAAAACTTTGCTAATCTATCGGAAAAAAATCTCAAAACTTTAATTTTGCCTCCTTCATGAATAAGAAGGAGCTTTGTGATACAAATTAAGGCAGACATAAATGATTTAGACTCTACCAATACCGTCATGGTAACCGTTTTAAACTTAGAGAGCTAAAGAATAAAAATCCAAATTAGCAGTCCTCAATAAATTAGGAGTAAGAAAGATGTTCCTTACTCATAAGTAATGGAGTTCCGACAAAAGTCGATCGGTTTTAATACTTAAACCTTATTTAAGCATTTCAACTCTTAACGTAATATAGCTTTAGTTTTTATATCAGGTAACGAAAACCCGTTACAACCAGAGCTTTTGTTTGTCCAGCTACAACTCGAATTACATGTTGCCGTACAAGTACCTCCGCTACCCCAATTGTGGTCGAAAGTAATTGTTTGCCCTGGGGAAACGTCCCCAGTATGACCAGGACTTTTGCTATAACTACATGAACAAGTTTTACCTGATAATGAAAAGGCATTTAAGCTAAAAAACAGCGAAGAAAAAATTACTATAAATTGGAACTTCATAAACGGACCTCCATTTAATTGAGTTAAGTATACTACATATTTTTTTTTGCAGCAATTTGAGAACCTAAGCTTTCGCAACTACGGATAATTGGTCAAGAAAACTGGTGATCGTTGCCACCCTCTCCTCTCCTGAGTATCAATTGTGAAATCAGTTTTTCGCCAGGGCTTCTAATTTATAATTTAATTAAGGAGCCTTTATGCAATTTTTTATATCTTAAAAAGACATTTACCAGCTTTATCTAATCGACATCACAACTCTGTTGCCCATTTTAGTTGGCAAATATTGAATTTAGATGAATTAACGTTAAAAGAGTGAATGTGTTTTTGGTGATTTAGGAACCTTAAGGAAATAAAGAGAATTCTCTAATATAATAACCATAAGTTAATAATTGATCATTAGAGGTAAGTTATGAAACAAATACTATCATTCTTTCAGGTTCTATCTTTATTCGTTCTAGTTTCTTGCAATTCAGGTGGCGATTCTAGCCCACTTTCTAAACCTGGCAATTCTGGCGATCCTGGCAATTCTAGCGATCCTGGCGATCCTGCTTCGGATTTATCGGGTACGGTTTCTTCAGTGTTGAATTTCATAAATCCTATTTCATCAGCTTATGCCGCAGATGAAATTTGTACGACCCCAGACGGAACTAACAAAGGCGTTGAGATTTATCTGGTAGATATAAGTGGAAATGAACTATTAATCTGTTACGCCAATCTGAATACCAACGGTTCATTTAATTCCAGAATTTACAAGAATCGGATTCCACGCGATTCCGAGATAATAATTAAAGCAACATGGGCCGGTGGTCATCGAAAAGCATTTGTGAACACAAAATCTTCAACTCCAATTTCTGTTGACGCTCTTGCAACAATCTCCTCATCAATTATTCAGGATCAGTGGGCTAAAGGAAATGATTATGATGTTGAGGGAATAAGAAAAAGTGTTAGAGAATTTATTCGTAATTCTTTGGGTGAAGAGGTTTCTGAAATGAAAGCTCATCAAGTAGCCCGCATTAATCAGGTGTTCAGGAACTCTAAAGAAGCTGTTGAGCAAACTTTGTTTAAACATGGAGCCGATAGTGTCATGGATGAATTATTTAAAAACTTTTTAGCGAATGCTCACAAAAACTCTACAATAGAAGGCAGGGGTGGTTATATAGCTGATAGGGCACTCGTATATAATGAAGAAAATGCAAAAGCTTTAGAGGTAGAGAATGTTAAAGGTGTAAGTGAAAGTGAAAGTGTAATTGAAATTATTGAAACTGCTAAGAAAGCTGCGAAAAAATAAAGTTAATGACTAATTTATTTATTGAATCCTTTTTTGACAATAGCTTCAGAAGCATTAAATCGTTTAATGAATTCTTCAGCTAAGTTTACGTCTCTGTGAATGAAAGTCATTTCCCAAAGATTAGTATATCCAGTTTGCGTATAGTTTGCTGTCCCCCAAATCAATATTTGTTGGTCAATAATGATATATTTTGAATGGAGATCGGTAGACGATTGGTTTTGGAGGAAGTATTCCCTTTTATAATCTTTAACTGTCGTGTTGTTTCCATTAATGATTTTTACCTTTATACCCTGTTTAAGTTTCATATCAAGGATGGCCAACATTTCAATATCGTTAAATTGATGTGTGTGGATATAAATAGAATTCTTCGCAGACATTAATTTTTCATGAATCAACTTTTTCATGTCTGCGTAGCGTGGTCCCGTGGCAATAATCTTTTGAAGATTTAATTGACTCGAATGTTGACAAGATCTTTTCAAAAGTCGCTTCATTAGTTCGTTATTTGAGGAATTGTTTTCGAATCTGGAGAGCAAAGTACAATCTAGATATACCTTGTCTCTACAATTATAATCAATTTGTGAAAGGAAGTTCTTTTCAATCGAACTGGGGTCCTTGACATCTGCAATCATAGCTAAATCAGAAAACAATTCATTGTCATAATTTCGAAAGTTTCCTGTAAAGAAGAGGTATTTAGGTGAATTGCCCAGAAATAGTGCTCCCTTAATGTGGTAGGCGTTTACTGCTGAGGAACTAAGGAAAATTGGATGTATTATTACGTTCGGTGGTAATTCAAATAAGTATGATGGAAATTCTTTAAGTAATGATTGGAGGCTAAGAGAGAAGAGAATATGGACCTCTGAACTTCTTGTCTTCGCCTTCTCTATAATTTTTTTAAGAAAACCTGCGGAAATCGTCATGCTTGAAATGTAGATTTTATCCCAGTCTTGGGAGTCGTAAATTCTCATGAACTCTTCAGTAATCTTTCTTTCGGAAATATCAAAAATAATTTTTGAGCCAAATAGTTCGGAGGGGTCAATTACAGGCTTAGCAGTTTTAACTACTTTTTTCGTACTAAGGCAAATGGGCAGTTTCTCTTTAAGTAGTTGCTCTAGATTTTTTTTATCCTTGTATGGACTTAGAAGTGAAAAAGGGAATAGGATTGAGCAACCATGAAAGGCTGAACATTGCTTATAAATTTCATCCCTCAGCTTTCCAGTTATTCTTGCCGCTTTGGAATCACTAAAAGTCAGCAGAGGCTGCAATGATTGTTCGTTTAACTGTTGCTGGATGCTGAAGCTACTGCTTAGCTGTTCTAAGAAGCTTGCACAGCTAAAAATTCCTGGCAAAAATGAGACATCAACAAACTCTAATTCAACAATTTCAAATTCAGTAAGATCACTCTTCGTAAAATAGAGTGAAGTCTTATTTTCTAAAGACTTGCAGGAGAGGCCTGCGTAACAAGCTGGTACGAAAATTATGAAAAAAGATAGGATTTTAAGGTATGCCAAGATTTATCCTTCACAAAATTAAGCATTTTTTGATCATAGAAATCCATTTGAATAATTGTGCTGACTTCCCCTAAATTCAGCAAGGGATAAAAAAATATTCCTTCATGGCCATACGAAAATTTTCGGTCTGAAAGGCATAGTGCGGTAGCTGATTTGAATTCAATTTCGGCAAATAATTTAAGTATACCACTGTCATCGACTCGTTTCCCATCTATCGTCCATCTATTGTTGACCTTTTTAAATTGTTTCATCGGTCTCGGGTCGTGGAATAATTTGTTAGCGGACATTGGAAGATATTTATTCAATTCATTCTTTGAAAGTAATAGGAGCCTTCTCAGTTCTCTGGGATACATTTTCCAAAGCTCAAAATGATCTTGTTCACTATGTATCGGAATAACCCATTGGGTTTTTGTTATGATTAAGGGTTTAATTAAATCATTTGATAAAAACATTTTTTTTAAATGCTCCCTGGTGTTTTGATTGAAAATCAGAAGAGCATATTGACCCTTGTGATCTTTGATCTGATCGAGATACTCAAATGAAGAGTATCTCTTACTACTTAATAGTTTTGATTCTTTAAGATACTTATACTTGTTGTCAAAATTAATACATTCGAACTTTAAAACGAAAAACAAAATTATTTCGCTCAGACAAAAAACTGCCAGATGAATGGAGGCCGGTGTAAAAAAATAGCCAATAACTCCCACTACTCTTATGCAGAGGTACGTGGGACTAACTTTTTTATCCTGGCCAACACTGCTTAGACAAAGGAACAGATTCAAATTAAAGGCCAATAGCAAAAAGGGCAGAACGATATTCCAATCTTCATTGGACCACGCAAACCAAATAATGAAAGTTGAAATTACCGTCATATTCAGAAGAACGGTCTGTACATGACGAAAATGAATCCATTCTATCTGATGCAAAGAAAAATATTTTATAAAGTCTAATTGAAGCGCCCTAAATGGTCGGTTAAGAAGTCTAAATAGAAATATAAGATAGAAGAATGTTACCCAAATGTAATGTTTCTCATCCTCTTTTAAAAGTGAAGAAGCGTAAAAGAGTGTCATCACATTCATTGCAAATGTTGAAAAGCGAAGAATGAAGTATTTTAGCTCGAAACTTGGGAGGCTAGGTCGTTTAATCTTTTTAATTAACAGTTTTTTAATTGTAAGTACAAATTTCAATTCAATTATTAATCGGCTTAAGTAGATTGCAATAATTCCCAAGGTAACAGCACTTTCTATTTGTAAACCGAAAGACAATAAGAAGATAGAGGTTACTGCGAAAACAATTCCTAACCACCAATTCAGGGGTGAGAAATAGACTCTTTTTTTTGAAATAACTTCTAAAGAATATGCAAAAGAAAATGCTTGTAAAGCTAAGAGGATTATTCTCGAACAAAAGATCGTCATAAGTATCCAGTGCTGACCTAATATGTCCCCGGCAACGTAAAGAGTAAAGATAACAAAAGGCAGAAATATTATTGCAATTAATGAATAATTTACCCATTTCGATATAAAACTATTATCAAAAATGGCAGAGCGGTTAAGGCTAAAGACTTCTTCAACTATGAGATTCATAAAGAAGCTAGAGAAAGGTATGAAGAGTAGGGAGGCATAGAAATCAGGGTGACAGAAAAATGCGAGGAAGGATATTTCCAGAAGCTCATAGGCAAGGTTAAAAACTTTACGTGAAAAGTATCCTCTATTCCGCATCAATATCATGACTAAGTAATCCTTGAAGCGGTAACTCCAGAGGTATTGATCAAAATTATTCTTTGACGAGGCTTTGCTTTCAGGTTTTAAAACATCTGTTAAACGAGTCATGCTACTTTATTGCATTTCAGTTTTCGGCGTTGATATTCTAAAGAGTTTAGTTTCATAGAACGAAAGAGTCTCCATGCCTCTCGTTTTGTTATTTTCAGAGTCTTACACATTGTTCGGACAAGGAACTCTCGACAGTCTTTGTCAAGGTTCTTGGTATTTTGAATATGGGTTCTAAGCACGATTAGCTTTTGGACGTCAGGAATTTTCTTGAGATCATTTATTTCATTAAAACCTAATTTTAGACATTCCATGATCTGTTTTGCCTCAAGACCAGATTTTGATAAATGGTGTGTGAAATTGCCAGTCTCCTGACGAAACTTTTTCTTATATTCTTTTTTATGCTTTGGCTTAAATGAATACTTACCATTTTGGTAGAAAGTTATACCAATCCATTCGAAATATTCTTTATTTTGAAAATTGGTAAATTGTCTGGCTGATCCCAATACATAGTTTTTAATTTTTTTTTGACTTATTGTCAGTTTGAGCTTCGCCATAATTTGATTTATTTTTGTAATAACACTTTTTGCCATTTCTTCATTTGAAGTTAAAAAAATAAAATCATCACCATAGCGGGCGTAAAATGAATCTGCAACATTGCCTAGTTCGATATCTAGTTCTCATAAATAGATATTTTCCAGGAGTGGTACAACAGGTGATCCCGAAGGAATACCTTTTCTTAGACAAGCTGCTATCTGTTGATCTGGGCCGGAGTAGAATTCAGCACGGTATGACTTTTTTATCAATGGTAAAATCAGACTTGATTTTTTTAACTCCGGAATAGCATCAAGAATGTCATCCATGACTTTATGGTCTATACTGTCTCCATACGAAGAGACATCTCGACCTATGAAAAATAGTTCTTTGGTTTTGGCTTTCGTTTCATATTTAGTCTTTATGAATTTTGATAGAGTAGTGGCGGCTTTCTTCGGGCCATAACCTTTTCGAAAAGAAAACAAATGTGGTGAATGAAAATTGCTTAATTCCAGAGAAATAAGATTTTGAATTCCCATTAAAAGAATTCGATCTGCGAAATTCGTGATATAGATTTCGCGTATTTTACCATTAGTATTTAGATCAATTCTTTTCATGAGCGAAAATTCGAAATCTTCTTTTACGATCGAGTTTTTTATGGCATTTATAAAAAAATCTTTATTTTCAGAAATCCACTCTAAGCTCAGATCCTTGATTAGTGGGCTTTTTCTCAGGCCCCCTTTCACGTTATCTTTCTTAAATATTAATTGTTCCAGAATATCTAAGTAGATAGTCTTGTTCACAAGCGCTCGATCTAATGGGTGGCCATAGCTAGTCATACATATCTTTCGGAGTATTTGGTCTTGGCCATTAAGGAATTTTAGTGGAATCCGATAACTTAACAGCATTAGAGAAAGAAGGTGAAGGGTAAAACCTTCGCCGTAGACCGCGAGTAGTTGAGCAAAAAAGACCGTGACGGCGCATGGGTTCGACTTACTCAAAGGTATAAAAGAACTAGTCTCCACACCCTCCCTTGCGGGCGGTATGTTAACCAGTCTCAAAATTATTTCCTCCTTTCTCTAATGCGCTTTTTTAGATTCCCTCAAGACAAACTCAAAGGCTTCAAAGTTCTATTCGATTGCGTTCTTCTGAATCAAACTAAGGGCTCAGCCATGGGCCCATCAGTTTCACTCCGCCAGCGGAGTGAAACTGAAGATCTTTCCAAATCATTCTTTCCTCTTGATAATATCAGTATGAAAAATTTAATTCTTATCGCCTTGATGCTTTTTCCCATCCTCTCCTTTGCAAACTGCAAGGTTTTCATTCCAGAAAAAGAATACCTCCATGCAGGACTCACGATCAGATTTGATTTTACTAAATTATTACAAGCGAAAAACTATACAGAGGTTTTATCTCCTCATGAAGGCCATTCATGGGAAATTCATATCAAAGGCGAAGAGCCAACTCGCAATCATTTCAATTATGCTGAAGCATCTTTCATTTTAGTTAATGAAGACGGCAACGAAAAATCTTTTATGAAGTTTGTTATTTGTCTCACTCAAAGTTGCGCTATCAGTGATTTCGGTAAATCCTTCAATAAGGCCTATAAGCTGATGAATAAAACGGCCTCGTCTTGTCGGGCTTCAACGCGTCAAGAGCTTTAATTCGTATTCCTAGCGGAAATTGCACTTTTTTTATTTTAGTTATCCCTCTACACTTTCATCACAGTAAATTTATCACTTCTCAAGGAGGATGTTTTGAGACACAAGTCTTTAATCGCCATCGTTATTGGTCTTTTAACGGTGACTGCTTTCGCTCAAGGTAACAAAGGTCTTATCGGTAGTTCAGTAGACAAAGCTGATGCCGGCTACTACGGTATGGCAGGATGCGGATTGGGTTCAATCCTTTTCGGTGAATCTGAAAGTAAAGGCGGCCAGATTTTGGCTTCTACTACTAACGGTGTTTACGGAAACGCAACTTTCGCTATGTCTTCAGGTACATCTAACTGTGTTCCTGAAAAATCTTCTAGCAGTGCTGCAGTTAAGATGAATGCTGAGAAGTTCGTAGTTGCTAACCGCGAAGCTCTTGCTAACGACATCGTTAAAAGAAATGGCGAAACAGTTGTAGCTTTCTCTAACATCATCGGATGCAAAGACAGCGAATATCTTTCTACAAAACTTAACTCACGTTACGAAGCCATCTTTAACTCTAAGAACGAAACTACTGTTGCAAACAACATGTGGAACACAGTTTCTTCTGACCGTTATTTGATCGAAAACTGTAAACTTTAATAAATTAAGGGACAAAATATATGAAATTTCTTCTATTAGTATCTCTTGTTGCTTTCAGTTCTGTAGCTATGGCAGCTAAGCCATACGGTATGGCCGGATGCGGACTTGGTAACATCTTCTTCGGAAAAGACAGCCAAGTAATTGCTGCAACTACAAACGGTTCTTCTGGTACACAAACTTTCGGTATCTCTTCAGGTACTTCTAACTGTGTAACTGCTTCTGAGCAAACTGCAATGATCAAAAACTTCATTGAAGCTAACTACGAAAGCCTTGTAACAGATATGGCCAAAGGACAAGGGGATTCAGTTAAGACTCTTTCTTCTTTCTACGGCTGTAACTCTGATTCTTTTGCTTCAGAGCTTAAGACTCGTTACGAAGTTGTTACTCCGAAGAAAGAAAATGCTACTCAGTTCATGGTTAACATCAACAACGCTATTGAAGATTCAAAAGCTTTGTCTGCTAACTGTACTAATGCTATCTAATTCTTCTCTCTGTTCTCGGGGCCTCCTTTTGGGGGCCCTTTTATTTTCCCTCTCGGCTATAGCGGGGGACTGGAAAGATCCTCAGTGGCTCAATCTTGTTCACTACAAGAAGACTCTCACGGGTTATAAGTCCCAGGCCGACGGTAAAGAATTTTTTTTAAGTCCTGAAGGCAAAACTTCTCCTTCAAGCGAACTCTCAGCCTTTATCGCTGAACTTCACAAGAACGATCCTGATCCTTTGAAGAATGCTTACTGCCGTTTTCCTGCCCGCTACCGCTGGCTAAAAAAGCATCAACCGGATTTTCCCAAGACCAATGTGGTCTGTACCGGGCATGTGGCTTTCTTTGAACGCCTGGCCGCGAAGTCTCTTTCGATTGTTTTCTCCTCTTATTATTTAAATAATCCTTCTTCGAGTTTTGGTCATACTTTTATCCGTCTGGGTAAAAGTATCCACGGGGATGCGGAAGATAAAAAAAACACGGAACTTCTAGATAACGGAATTAATTTTGGAGCGGTTACCGGCAATGCTGGGCCTCTTTTTTATACAGTTGGTGGACTCACGGGTTTATTCCCTGGAACTTTCAATGCCATTCCTTATTACTACAAAGTTCGTGAGTATAATGACTTTGAAACCCGCGATCTCTGGACTTATCACCTGAAGATGACTCAGGAAGAAATCGACATGATCGTCGATCACATCTGGGAGTTGGGTCACACGTATTTTGATTATTACTTCCTGACAGAAAACTGCTCTTACCACATGCTTTCTATTCTTGAGGCAGCTAGACCTTCACTCAATCTCTTAAACCGACTGCCTTATCTCTATACTATTCCCTCGGATACACTGAAGGTTCTGGATAAAGAAGATCTTGTTGCTGATGTGACGTTCAGACCTGCACCCAGCACATTATTTCACCACAATCTTAAATCTCTGACTCGGAAAGATCAAAAACTTGTTAAAACACTGGTGGATGGGAAACCAATTGAAACCAATGAGTCAGTTGAAAAACAGGCGTTGATTTATGATACCGCTATCAGCTTGGTTGATTTCAAATTCGCTAAGGAAGTTCTGAAGCAAGAAGATGCAGCTCAGGGACTCAAGCGTCCCTTACTGATTGCCCGTTCAAAAATTCCAGTCCGCAGTCCTGATCTTGATTTTACTTATAAAAAATCTGAAGCTCCTCACCTAGGCCACGGATCGCAGCGTTTGGTTCTCGGAGCTGCGAGCTTAGAGGGCAAAAACTATGCTGATGTTGAATGGCGATACGCTTTTCACGATATGCTCGACTACGATATTGCTTATCCAGAAAGAACCCGCGTGGAAGTAGGTAAGGCGAGTATACGTAGTGATGGTAATCATCTTCAGTTGCGTGAAGTCTCACTCGTACAGATCACTTCACTCGGAAAATGGGATATTTTTAATAAATCATCTTCCTGGAAAATCAGACTGGGTCAGTGGCAGACTCGTTTTGACCATCATGATTATTCAACACAGGGCTTTCAGGGTGGTTGGGGTTACAGCTACCACTTTAAACATGTCGTTCCTTATGCGCTTCTTCACGGAGAAAGTAGTTACATCTCTGAGGGCATGAGCAAGATTAAACTCGGCTACGGCGCCGACATCGGATTCCTGATTGATGTGAACCATAATTTGAAATTGAACTCCCTGCTTGAGCTTCGTGGAAATCCATGGCGGGATGATCGTATCTTAAATGAGATCCGCTGGTCGAATCGTTATCATGGGGCGGGATTTTATCATCAGAACTATATCAGAACGGGTACTGATGAATTTGGACTTCGCTACTTCATCTATCTCTAAAAAAAAAGGCCACCCGAGCGGGTGGCCTTTGAAAATCAAAACTAATTATTGATATATGTCTTAAGTTCGCCACGACCAGTGATGTGGAAAGTATCATTTCTTTCCTGAGCTGTTCTCCAAGAATTCATCTGGTATTTAACGACAACGATAACACCAGCAACCGGATCAGCTTTTGTACCGTGATTCATGATGCCTGAAACTTTCATCGTCGCATTGAAATCCCAACCATAACTTGTCTTCACAGAAACTGGAATGATTTGAACCCCAGTAATCCATTTTCCAAAACCCTCATAAGATCCACCGTACGAGTACATAACCATGTATTCAAAACGAATAGCTTCTGAAGCACCAGACTTGATGATTGTTGTGTATTTCTTCTGAACTGGCATTGAGAAACCTTCAAGATCGAAAGGTTCAACAATTTCTTTAGAGATAGGATCTTTAGGAACAACAGAAATTGGAGCAAATTCAGTTGTGTTAGAAGGCTTACCCTTCTGAACGAGAGTATAAATGGTTTCTCCCAAAGCAACGAAGTCTCTAGCTGTAGCAATAACTTGTCCTACGCGCTCAATACGATCAACTCGTGGAACAACATCTCCGCCGCCGCCAGCACCATTTACATCTGTTCCAATTTTCATCAGACCAGCATCAGTTGATTCGAAAGTTTCAATAGTAATGATTTCTTTATGAAGCGTTGAAGTTGCAGAAGCAAAGGTACTAAAAACTATCACGGCCACTAGTAAAGTCGATTTCATAAATCCCCCCAGATGTATGTTCCGCCAAATATATTAAGGGGCTTTTATCAGGGGGCCTAAGAGGAGGTCAAAGATTACGATAGGATAGTGGCATTTTTACTCCGGCAGCGCATTAGAAGGCTACTTATATTGAAGAGTAAAGGCCCGATGGATGTTGGTGTGGTGAAAATCCTGAGGAATGGTCCACTGAGTGATCTCTTTAACCTTGTAGGTTTCACTAATAATAGAGTGAAGTTCAAATTTTCTTTTATTGGTCGAGAAGTAGAGAGTTCCACCAGGAGCGAGTAAGTGCATGCAGTTTCTAACGAGGAGGGGGTGATCTCTTTCGATATCAAGATCTTCCTCCATACGTTTGGAATTGGAAAAACTTGGAGGATCCAACAGGATCATATCAAACTTCTCGTTATTCTCTTTGCGAACCAAAATCTCTTTTAAGACATCAGCCTGATAGAAAGAATGTTGTTTGGGATCTAGTCCATTCAAGACAAAATTCTCATGGCCCCAATCCAGATACGTTCGGGACATATCCATGGAAGTTACCGTCGCTCCACCTTTGGCCGCGGCAACACTGAGTGAGCACGTATAAGCAAAAAGATTTAAGACCTTTTTTCCTGCAGAGTTGGCCTGAAGAAATTTTCTCAAAGGTCTGTGATCTAAAAAAAGACCAGTGTCTAAGTATCGTTCCGGATTGACCAAAAATCTGAGGCCACCTTCTTTAACGGTAAAGTATTCGGATTCACCTTTATCCATTAACCGGTACTGCTCATTTCCTTTTTGCTTCTCACGAACTTTAAAATGCTGGAGTTCTTCGGGTATATTAAATTCTTGCGCAAGGGCCCCGGTAATTTCTTTCTGGTGAATCTCGCGAATCGGGAGATGTTCCTCATCTAAACGCTTACCTTGCTCATAAATCACGGCATGTTTACCGTACAGGTCGACCAGGTATGGATATTCAGGTATATCTTTATTATATAAACGAAAGGCTTCGATCCCATCCTTCTCGATGTAGGTCTTTAATTTTTTGTAATTCTTTTTGAGTCTATTACCGAGAGCTGTGGATTCCATTGGACGTATTGCCTTTCATTTCTATTTAGTGCATCTTTATTTAATATTGTAACAAGCGGTAGTAGATTATGTCTTCAGAAACAGAAAAAGATGAACAATCAGGTGTGGCCACGGCCCGCAAAGAAAAGTTACAGACGCCTCGTATGTATAAAGTCCTTATGCATAATGATGACTATACGACTATGGAATTCGTGATTTTAGTACTCCAGAAATTCTTCAATAAGAATATCGACGATGCGCAGTCAATCATGCTGGCCGTCCATCAGCGCGGTTTTGGGGTGTGTGGAGTGTATACGTTTGAGGTAGCCGAATCGAAAACCGCTAAAGTGATGAAATACTCCAAAGATAATGGTCATCCATTAAAGTGCAGTATTGAGCCTGAATAAAACCTGAATTAATCTTCTGACATAACCTTGCCTTTTCTCATTCTGGTTCCATCTTTAGTATAATAGCTCATGAGAGGGACTAAACATGATCAGCCAAAAACTAGAACAAATACTTAATAAAGCCATTAAACGTGCCAACGAAAAGAAGCATGAGTTTCTCACTTTAGAGAATGTTCTGCTTTCTATGCTCGAAGATGAGACCGTCATTGAAATTCTTCAGGACTGTGGGGCCAATCTGGGTGATTTGTCTCAGGACCTTAAAAGTTTCATCGATGAGAACTCCAACTTCTCCCTTTTGAGCGAAGATGAGATCCAAAATCTCAACAAAAAACAATTCGGGAACGATCAGCTGCGCGAAGTTGCTAAAGAAAACGGCATTTTCTACCAACCTGAGATTTCACTGAGCCTGCAACGTGTGATTCAAAGAGCTGCCATCCATATCCAGAGCTCTGGAAAAAAATCCATTCAGGCGATTAACCTTTTAGTGGCGATGTTTAGCGAGAAAGAGTCTCATGCGACTTATTTCCTTGAACGTCAGGGTGTCACACGCATCGATATCGTGGAAAAAATTGCTCACACCACAGACCGTCCGGTCAATAATCAGGATGGATCAACGGTTGAGACCGCTCCTGGTGAAACTTTCCGTAAAGAAGAGAAGTATGAAAAAGCCCTGAGTGATTTCACCACTAATCTCAACGAAGAGGCCCGCAAAGGGAAGATCGATCCGATCATTGGTCGTGAAGATGAGATCCAAAGAATTATCCAGATCCTCTGCCGCCGTCGCAAAAATAATCCATTGCTCGTCGGGGACTCTGGAGTTGGTAAAACGGCCATCGCTGAAGGTCTGGCCAAAGCTATTGTTGAACACAAAGTTCCCGATGCTTTGAAAAAAACCATCGTCTACAGTCTCGATATGGCTTCATTACTCGCCGGAACTAAGTTTCGCGGTGACTTTGAAGAACGATTGAAGCTGGTGCTTCAGGCCCTGGAGAAACAAAACGAGACCTCTGGCTCAATTCTCTTTATAGATGAGATCCATACCATTATTGGTGCCGGTGCTACATCAGGCGGAAGTCTTGATGCTTCGAACTTGCTCAAACCGGCCCTTTCAAAAGGCCTGATCCGTTGTATGGGATCAACCACTTTTGATGAATACCGTAAATATTTTGAAAAAGACCAGGCCCTGAACCGCAGGTTCCAGAAAATTGATGTACTCGAACCTTCAGTTGAAGATGCAGTTTTGATCCTTGATGGCCTCAAGTCTAAGTTTGAGGAACATCATCAGGTAAAATATCCTGCACAAGTGATCCGCGCGGCAGTTGAGTTGTCTCAAAAGCATGTGACCGATCGTAAATTGCCAGATAAGGCCATCGATGTGATTGATGAAGTGGGTGCTTACTTAAGCTTGAAGCCCGCTCGTCAATTGCATGCCGAAGTGACGATGGAAGATATCGAGCACATTGTGGCCAAAATTGCCCGTATCCCACAAAAATCAATCTCAGTTAATGAGAAAGAAAAGCTGCGATTCCTTGATCGTGATCTTAAACTCATGATCTACGGCCAGGATCAGGCCATCGAGAAAGTATCAAACGCCCTCATTCTTTCAAGATCGGGCCTTGGTCATCCTGATAAACCTATTGCAAGCTTTCTTTTCACTGGCCCAACCGGGGTTGGTAAAACAGAACTCGCCAAACAGCTGGCCCATTTAATGGGCATCAACTTCATCCGTATCGATATGTCTGAGTACATGGAGAAACATACGGTCTCTAAATTAATTGGAGCTCCGCCAGGTTATGTGGGTTTTGATCAAGGTGGTGTCTTAACTGATGCCATCCATAAAACTCCGTACTCAGTTTTACTTTTAGATGAGATCGAGAAAGCTCATCCTGACGTTTTCAACATCCTATTGCAGGTTATGGACCATGGAGCCCTTTCGGATTCAAATGGACGTAGTTCTGACTTCAGGAACGTGGTGCTCATCATGACTTCCAACGCCGGCGCAAAAGAAATGGAAGCAGGATCGATTGGATTGTCTGGTGCGCGTGGTGGAGATATCAATAGCACCAAACGTGAAGCCGCCATCAAAGGATTCTTCACACCAGAGTTCCGAAATCGCCTTGATGCCATCATCAGCTTCAACAAACTGGGTGAGAGGAACATCGATATGGTGGTCAGTAAGTTCTTGATGGAGCTTGAAAATCAGCTGGTTGAGAAGAAAGTAGAGCTTGAGGTATCAACCGCAGCTAAAGCATGGCTCACTAAAAATGGATACGATGATAAACTGGGTGCGAGACCCATCGCTCGCTTGATTAATGATAAGATTAAGAAGCCGCTGGCGCATGAAATCCTTTTTGGTAAGCTCGAAAAAGGCGGCAAGGTTCTTGTTGATCTAAAAAACGACGATATTGATTTCATTTTTTCCTAAACATCTTCTTTAATCCTTCCGATCCTCATGTATGACAATTGATTGACACTAATTGAGTGCATGAGGTTCTAAAAAAACCTCATCTAATAGGCCTTTTGAAAAAAAAATAAAATAAATGAATAAAATATGTATTTTTTATTTGCGTTAAGAAAAGAATGTGATTAAGCTTTAAATAAGAAAGGTCAGTTAATGTTTACCAACTATTTCCTGGGAGGAAATTATGGCTAAGAAAGCGGCAAAAAAAGCTACTAAAAAAGTTGCAAAAAAAGCTACTAAGAAAGTTGCAAAAAAAGCGACAAAAAAAGCAGCTAAGAAGAAGTAGTTCTTCAAAAAAAAACCACTCGAAAGAGTGGTTTTTTTTTGCTTAAAAACGTAGATTTCCCTGGAGAAACCAACATTTTATTTTTTTTCTGAATCAGTTTTTATCTTTTTTATCTTACCAAAAATAGGCCTAGTGAAAGCACCGAACGGAGCGATGACGGAGAACACTCTGTTAAAGCTAAAGAGCTGAGGAATTTGTCCGCGGAAATCGATATGTGGAGTGAAGATGATGACCACAAATCGAAGAAAAGTGGAAAGGGCGAAAAGGGTAATATAGATATTCCAGGTTGGTGGAAGCGCCTTCATGAACAAGGCGCCGAGGCTGGTTCCGATAATCATCCCGGTCGTATTTAAGAAAGTAATGTAGGTAATAATGCTCGTGCGCTCCCGATCGTCAATTTTTTGATAGTACAAAAGGATCGTAGCGAGTTCAAAACCGGCCCAATAGCAGCCTGAAAGTAATTCGACGGCCATCAACCACCAATAATTCTGCGAAACGGCCCACCAAAGTGGTGATGTAGCGATTCCGATGGTCGAAAAAAGCAAAATGGCGTTGATGTGCCGAGATTTGGCCTTCCTTTGCAGCACTTTGAACATCATCACACGCCCAAAGTAGGCAGTGGCGGTGATACACATGAACTCAATGTAGTTAAAGTTCAACTTTTTGAGCATGTAAGGGTTGAAGTAGGGGGCTGAAAAATGCACGGTAATATAAAAGAAGAACAAAAAGCGGATCAATTTTCCCTGTTCAGTACCTTTAAGTCGTTTCAAGAACTCGCGAAAAGGTAATCGAGGTTCATTACCTGGTGGGATCTCATAATTGTTATGATTGAATTTAATCTCCAGCCATGAAGAGAGTTTCAGGAAGAATCCAAAAACAAAGATCCCTACAAAAACTTGCAACTCGATGTTGCGCGCTTCGGCCCAGTATAAAAATAGACCACTGGTGAGAAGTCCGATGAAGACGGAGAATTGACCGAACTGATTTCTAATAGAAAAGAATTTGATACGAAAGCGATTTGGGACAGTATGCCCCATCAAACGATTCCATGGTGGATTCAAAGATAATAAACACGCCCAGTAGACTCCCAAAACACCAATAGCAAGCAAGGGGGATGATATTTTATACCATCCGATGATAATTAACGGAATCATGGTCAGGGCCTGAAGGCCCAAAAATAAGAGCAGACGATTTTTGAGTGAATACTTTCTGAAAAATGAACGAATCGAGAATAGCTGAAACACGACGCCGATAAACTGAGGGATCACTGTACCCATCCCTGAGATGACTTCAGAAATTCCGAGGGCGAGCAAGAAGGCGCAAAAGTAACTTTCCGCCATACCAATGTTTAAATTAGTAAAGACAGCATCTCTAAAGGAGGCTCGAATGTGTTGTTTAGTTGGTACCGATGACATTTTGCTCATCTATAGGGCCTATGCTATCCTTGAACTACTTAAGATTCAACAATAACGTCCCTCCCATGAAAACTAAACAGGAAAAAGCTTTCTCGCATGAAATACATTAATCAGATTT
>JBBARF010000070.1:0-17754 GCA_040399925.1 Bacteriovoracaceae bacterium | reverse complement strand
GAAGATGGTCTTTAGTGTTGAGATCGCCGTAGATGTCGATCATTTTTCATTCTCACACTTCACGAGAATTTCTGTTTGAGCGTAATTATTTGGATCAGAAATTTTGTGAGAGTCGACAATCTTGTAGATTCCACACAGATCGTGAGCTTTTTTGTAACACTCTTCGACCTTGGCACATTCAATAAGTTTATGTTTAGTGCCGTCCGGACCAACGACTGTTTTTTGAGTCGTGCAACCAACGATTGCTAGTAGAACTACGAATGAAATCTTCATGATGATTGGCTCCTTTTTTTGAATAACGGCACATTACTTTTTTTAGCGAAAAGGGGCAAGCTGCGCGTGATGCGTCGGGCCAAGCGGAGTTTATTTGGCCACGCAGCATAAATATCTTTATTTTTATAGGCTTGGCCCTTTGACGGACCGTTTAACATTCCCCTACACTTTTATTAATAGGACCAATTAACGGACCACTCTTTTTTAAGGAGAACGGGTTATGAAAATTATTACCATCGGCAATAACAAGGGCGGCGTGGGGAAAACCATGCAATGTTACCAACTTGTGTGTCACCTTGCGAACCAAGGACACAAGGTTCTTGCAATCGATCTCGATTCTCAAGCAAACCTTAGTTCTACCCTCGGAGTGAACATTCAAAGAACTCTCATCCCTGAATGGCTTATCGGCGACGTAAAAGTCGACGAAGTTTTATCAGATGCAGTGGGTGATTTTGATTTCTTCGACAACATCAAGTTGATCGCTTCTTCTCGTCACATGGCCAATCTCGCTAAACTTCTTATTCTTTCAGAATCAGAAGTGAGAAAAACGGCTGGACGTAAAGAGCGCTTAATGAAAATACGCTTGAAAGAGCTCACAGGAAAATTTGATTACGTTGTGATCGATACTCCTCCGATGCTTGGTGATGAGTTGATTATGTCACTCGTTGCATCGGACCTCATTTTGATCCCAACTCAAGCTCAAGATTATTCAATCGATGGTCTTGAAGAATTGATGGATACATTTGAAATTATCAAAGAAACAGAAAATCCAAATCTCGAATTCTCAATCATTCCTTCTATGGTTAATCCAAGAAGAAAAATTGAGAGACAACGTCTGACTGAGCTTAGCCAGTCATTCAATGTTACTCCGACGATCAGAAACCTGGTTGATATGCAGGAATCAGTTACTCTCAAAAAACCGGTATTTATGTTTGGCAACAATTCGAAAGGCAAACAGGACTATCAGGCTCTTTGGGACTCATTGGGACTTAATTAAAATTTTAAATATATTTTCGTGTAAGGAGAGGCCATGGCCAAGGAATTTTCTGCTCGGGTAACTAAACGTCAGCGCAAAGTGACTGACATTACTTCAGGGATTGATGAAAAGATTTTGAAAGCAAACGATCAAAAGCTACTTCGTGGAGCTCAGCTCGCTAACATCGCTTTGGACACGATTGTTGTCCGTGATCAGGTGAGAACTAAATTTAATGATGAATCTCTTCGCGAACTTGGTGAAAACATCAAAGTGAATGGTCTGATTCAACCTCTGGTCATTCACCGTGAAGGTAACAAGTTTGTCCTCATCTGTGGTGAGCGCCGTTTCCGCGCCATGACGATGATTGATATGAAAGATGCTCCTTGTTTTATTCTCGAGGATAAAACTAAAGAAGAGCTCATGGCGATCCAGTTCTCTGAGAACCAGGCGCGTGAAGATCTCCATTATATCGATCAGGCCGATTCCATCTTCGGTTACCAAAAACTTACGGGAACTTCAGAGCGTAAAATCACAGCAGCTTTGGGTATTTCTAAATCAGAAGTTCACAGATGTCTCATGATTGCTAAGCTCCCTAAGGATCTTAAAGAGTCTGCAAAAGAGTTTAATACTGAAAAGTATGTGCTCCTTGAGTGGGACGAACTACCAAAAAACGAATTCAAGGAAGAAATCAAGAGCAAGATTCTCTCAGGGGAAATCACTAAGAGACTTCAGCTTAAGAGAATTATTTCGCAACTTAAAATCGAGAAGCCGAAACGTAAGAAGGATGATTCTGTTGAGAAACTCATGAAGGTTCTCAAAACTCAGATGAAAGACCCGAAAACTCAGGCCCGCGCTAAAGAGATGATGAAAGAACTCGCAGGTGAACGGATTCACTAAAAAAATGGGCCCCTTACGGGGCCCTTTTTTTTGGCTATTTTTTCAAAAGCGACTAACGAGTGATAACTAAGTTTGTTGGATCTACGTTAGTTGAAAGACTATTCCAACCATCTGTAGATTGAAGGACAACTCGACCAGTAACTTGGATACCAACAACTTTCATATAACGGTTTGAAGTATTAACAACCTGATTACCAACACAGATCTGGCCGTAACGAGAAGTTAGACACCCTTTAGTCTGAGCAAGATTTTCTCTTTTAACATTTGATGAAAGTGAATTCCAACCATCAGTAGAAAGAGTTGCGTATGTATCGTTGTAAGCAAGTCCCGCTACTTTAACGTATTTAGCAGAGTTAACGTTTATGACTGATTCAGAAACACAGATGTCGATGCTGCAACCAGAAGTGATGATCAGAGATTCTCTCTGAATTCCACTTGTGATCGAGTTCCAACCATCAGTTGATTTAACTGAAACTAGACCGTTGAAAGATACGCCTAAAACTGAAACGTATTTGTTGTTGTAGATTACTGATTCACCTTGAGTAAGAAGACGACGGGCCTCAGTGCGTGGACCGTTGTTGCCGTTGCCGTAACCATTACCGTTACCTGGACCTGGACGATGATTTGTTTCGCCGTACTCGATACATTCAGCTGTGTTCAAACGACCAAGCATACGTCTTTCTTTTGCACAGGCCTTCTTAGCTTCAAAACAATCAGCAATTCCAGGAATTGAGAAAGTCTGGATAATGCGATTTGTGTTGATATCAACCATATCAACTTCGCATGTATAACGTTGAGCTGCTGCCATACCAGAGAAGGTAAGAAGAGCTAAGGCTAAAATGTTTTTCATAAGTACTCCATGTCTAGAAGGGGATAAAACTTGCTGGGCGCTTCATAGCACCTTTATCGAGACAAACCTGTGCTTCTGTAAATGTTTCATGTTTTGGCACCATGCATGCATTAGTAATAAGAAATAAGGCGTAATCTGCCTTATGGGTTTTATTAAATTCAGAGACTTAGGTGTCTCGGAGAAATGCCCTAGATGATCAAATTTTCGACAATTTCTAAGAATTATCAAAGTTTTGGCCAATTGCTACTGGTCCTTAGTTTCGTATTTTCGGGTCTCACTTATGCACAAACCTACGTCCACAGAAGGCCTGCTAGTTATATCCCGGATGATGATGTGATTGTTAAACCGGTAGATAATGAGCTCTCTTTTTATCAACAATATGTGGCTTCTGATAAAAGTGCTGATGTTGCCCTGTCTCGTAACCAAATTAAAATCTGGAATGATAACCAGTTATTCGCTGATCAATACGGAATGGATTCAAGCTTGACGGGTTCAGCTTATTTTGTGCCTACTCCGAAAGAAAAATTTGAATACTTTAAGAGTCGGTATATGCGCTACCTAAGATCTCAAGGTGAAGCTCCTGTGAAAGACGCTCCTAAAACATGGTATCAGGAATACAGAGCTTCAAACGAAGTTGATACAATTGATGAACTGGAAGTACGTTTTAAATCTTCTAATGCTCGCGCAGCCGCTAGAGATCTGCCTGCTTCTTTTCAGCCAAAAGAAGTGAGCATCTGGAAAAAAACACGCTTTATTTTTCAGCCTCGACTTGATCAAGGTTTAGTCATTGTCGGATTTAAAAGTCCGGTGGCTTATGTTCGTGCATGGGTAGGTGTGAATGGTCAGGCGGAATTCAACGTTCAACAAAAAATTGAATCAATCGGTTTCAGAGCAATGTTCAACTATTACGCCCAAACAGGAAAATACTTTACGTCATTAGATCAGGATCTTGGTCATGGATTCGCTGCACGACTTACACTTAATAAAGATCCCGAAACACAGGTTAATGATAATACGTTAATGCTGCTCTACGCTAAACAGTTTTAAACCCGCCTTTTCTGTAGCCGGAAAATCCCTCCAAGAGTATATTGACCCCACTAAATACTCACCTATATGGAGTCATCATGAGTCTGTTCGACAGTCCATTTTTCCAGGACGCTTATTCTCAACTTGAGTCAGCTGGTAACACAATGAAGATGGATCCAAACGTTCTTGAACGTTTGAAATATCCTAAGCGCGCCTTACAGGTTTCAGTTCCTGTTCGTCTTGATGACGGAACAGTAAAAGTGTTCGAAGGCTATCGCGTTCAGCACAATATGACTTTAGGCCCGGGCAAGGGTGGGATTCGTTACCATCCACATGTTGATTTTTCTGAGACAGCAGCTCTTGCGATGCTTATGACTTTCAAATGTGCTCTTGTTGGTCTTCCACTCGGTGGAGCTAAGGGTGGTATAAAAGTTGATCCGAATGATTTATCTCGTGCTGAACTTCAAGCTCTTACTCGTCGTTACGCTACAGAAATCGCTCCACTCGTAGGCCCTGAAATTGATATTCCAGCTCCAGATATCGGGACTGATGGTCAGACGATGGCATGGTTCATGGATACATATTCTCAGTTGAAAGGTTACACAGTTCCAGGTGTTGTAACTGGTAAGCCAATTGCCATTGGTGGATCTCTCGGTCGTGCAGAATCAACTGGTAAAGGTGTTGTTTTCTGTATCAACTTTGCTTACGAAAAAATGAATAAAACGATTTCTCAGGCAACAACTGTTGCGATTCACGGTTTCGGTAAAGTGGGTATGCCTGCAGCTCACGATCTGTTCGCTCAAGGGGCAAAGATCGTAGCAATCTCGGATGTCTCTGGTGCAATCTATAATCCTAAAGGTCTCAATATCCCTGAATGTACTGAATGGGTAAGAAACCGCAAACTCCTTCGTGAAATGCCTGATTGTGAGCACATCACGAATGAACAACTTCTCGAGCTTGATGTTGATATCTTAATTCCTGCAGCTATCGATGGTGTGGTAACCAAAGAAAACGCTGGTCGAGTAAAAGCAAAACTCATTGCTGAAGGTGCCAACGGTCCTCTCACACATGAAGCAATCGATATCGTTACGGCAAATGGATCTCTGGTAATCCCGGATATTCTTTGTAACGCCGGTGGTGTTATTGTTTCTTACTTCGAGTGGGTACAAGGTCTTCAAATGTTCTTCTGGGATCTTGATACTGTTAATAAAAAACTCCACGACATTATGAAACAAGCTTTTGATAAAGTTTGGAGCAACATGAAAGTCTATAAAGTGAACATGAAGCAAGCTGCTTTCATTACATCACTTCAGAGACTTGAAGGTGCGATGAGACTTCGTGGAATGTGGCCAGGTTAATAGCTAACTCTACAAAATTGTTAATGAAAGGCGGGCCAGTCCCGCCTTTTTTTATGCTCAGGTTGTATCTATTAATTAGATACAACATATCAAGTCATTCTTCTTTCTTTCCGCCCACCCCTGACCTATATTCGCCTCAACTTGAACACCCATCCGAGGCATTTATGAAAACACTTATCCTTCTTGCATCTCTAATTTCAACTCAAGCATTCGCTGCTTTTGATGTATGTAAATTTGAAGACTCAAATGATTTTGTAACTGCACTTAAAAGAGCAAAAGCTCAGGTTGTTAAATCTAAGGACCACCAAAAATTCACAGCAGTTGAATTAGATCTTATTCACACAACAATTTCGACTGAACATATGTACGCTTCTGAGCAATTAACTTCAGCACAAACACTGCATATCTTCGGTGACTATTATGAGGAAGAAACAACTCCAGGTTCTGATGCTGGAGAAATTATTTATTTTACTGTTGCTACTCAAAAATTCATCGTTGTTCATTACTGGCCAGGGGAAAATGAATATGGCTCGATTTTCGAAGTGAAGAACGGTCAAACTTTACAAGTCGCTAATATCGGTGACAGTTTCATTGAGTGTCTTTAATTAATCACTTTTGAGTTCCGCTTGCGGGACTTACGACTTAAGACGGCCGTGAATGGATTTTGCGGCTAGTCCGAAGTTAAATATCTTTGCGGATATCGAGACCTGTTTTAGAATAGTCTCATGATATTCGCTTTTTTATTTTTCCCTCTCTTTTCAATCGCTGGTGTCATCCAGGACGATGTCGCAACTACTGATAAATTCAGATTTTCATTCAAAACTGTGTGCGAAAAGATGGTCACTCACGAGGCTCCGCTGATTGATGCGATTTCTGGAACTGAGCTAGATTGTATGGGGAAAAAGATTGCCGTCGATAATTTCTGCGATAAAGAGCTCGCTGCTGATCCTTATTATCTCCGGGCTTTTATAGATAAAGAGAAGAGAGAAGTCGTCTGTCACAGTGGAAAAAAAGTTCTGTTTAAATATCTCTGCGTAAAACTAAGCGATAAAGATCTTTGTGATAAAGAAGCCAAAGTCAGCTGCACGAGCATACAGAAAAAACTCGCAAAGCGTCTGGATATGGTTCACTTCTCTTTTACTAAAAACGAGAAAGGTATTAAACAGCTCAATTGTTATTTTGAATCCCTGCCGCTGATTGAGAAAAGATAGTGGAAGATTTTCCGAAGCATTTAGCAAAAGATGCTCGTTTTTTTAAAAAAATTAAAACTTGAAATCACCCGCCCGGTTAAAGTCAGAAATATTACGATGAAAATTGTGAGCTCGATTCTGGGCCAATAGCTGTCGACGGTCGTGTCACAAGTGATGAGAGATCGGTTACTGGTACTGTTAGATACAAAAGACCCAAAAGCAGAAGATATTCTAAGATTTTTCATTGAAGAAATTAAGGCCGTCGGGATTTTCCGCCAAAAAGCTCAGTACATTCATAATATCGCCGACCTTATGATTGCTTATAAAATTACTCATTCAAAGCTTGCGAAGATGGGTAATGAGGAAATTATTGAACTTATTTCTCAGATTAAAGGTGTCGGCCGCTGGACAGTAGAAATGCTTCTGATGTTTGGACTCGGTCGGGAAGATGTTTTTGCTGTTGATGATCTGGGAATTTAAAAAGGAATGATTAAGCTTTTTAAACTCCCTGAAATGAAGAATAAAGATCTTAAAATAAAAATGAGAAAGCTCTCCGGAAAATGGAGTCCTTACCGTACCTTTGCTTGTCTTTATCTCTGGAGCTCGCTGGACTAATTTTTCTTCTTCGCATCAAGCCCTAACAAAATTCACCCCTTAAACATTCTGAAGCTGCCAGTCCGTTTGCATAGATTGTTTCGGAGGAATTTATGGAAACACAATTGCAGACTTGTTACTTCACGAAAAAGGGCCCTCATCTCGTGACTCTTTTTGGCTACGCTACTAAGAGCGTGCCGGGACTAGAAATTAATGGACTTGGAAAATACGGCAAAGCGATCAAAGAGAAAATTGTTTTTGTAACCCGCTCTCGACAGCTACAAATCCCTTTAAAACGATTCGTTCTGAATGTTGAAATTACTGATGATCTTGGTGATCCGGAGAGTTCGTCGGTTAAGTGGCTCGAGTATCCTCTGCTTCTCCATTATTGGTTTCTCGCAGGTCTTCTTCCCATTTCTAAGCTAGATAACTGCTTAGCTGTCGGTTCACTAACACCAAGCGGGGAAGTGCTTGAGCCCATTGATTCTTCAGTTGTTGATCTCTGCGGAGATAATGATCTTCATCTCATTTCATCTAGTGTTGATATCAATACTCCTAATGGCGTCATTGATGGGAAAGATCTCTTTGGGTCTATTGCGGATTTGCAGTTTTCGGCGAAGAGGAGATAGTCATGATTATCATGCGTTACAGTTGGTTTTGGGGTTGTTGCAAAAATGTGCAACAAGAGGTATACTCCTATGACAAGACGTGAGTACGACATACGTCCATTTTTAGTAAATGATATTATTATTTCAAAACTCATTATTGATCTTCATGTTGATAAACATTCAGACCATGTTAGTGATGACTTAGTAAAGAAGCTCATTTGTCATTTAGAGGGGAAGATATTATTTCCCGTAAGTAGACAGGGGAAATTTGAGTACTTTGTTTCTATGATAAAGCTCGGTAAGTATTTCTATAAAATGGTGTGGCTTTTAGAAGATCATTTTTCGTATATCGGAATTTTAACTGTATTTATCGATCGGAGAATAAAATGGGATACCCAACCCGGCAGCAAATAGAAGAAGTTTTAAATTCTATATCTGAAGATGATTATTCAGTTATTCTCCCGGAGGATGCCAGCAAGGTAGATCAGATTAAGTATCAGCTTTGCAGAAGATTTGTCATTTACCTCTTGGATAAGAAGATTACACAATCAGAGCTTTCTCGCATCCTCGACGTCGATCGCTCAAGAGTTAATTGGATTATAAAATACCGAATAGAGCACTTCACTATTGATAGGCTTTACGAGCTTCTTAATAAACTCGATCCCACTATCGAACTCAGGGTCTTTTAAATTGAAAGAGTTTCTGCCAGTTTCTGATACTCACCGTAATTGTTGTCAGATTTAGTGACACAATTGGCGAGATTTTCCAGAAGCACTTTTCCATTTTGAACCACTGTTACGGTTGGAAATTTTCCTTCCATAAGTGCTGTGACAGAAAGATGACCCATTTGCGAAGCAATGAAACGATCATCCGCACTTGGTGATCCTCCACGTTGGATGTGGCCAAGGATACAAACATGGGCTTCGAGGTGGTACATGTCTTTTAAAACATTTTGAATATCATAGCTACGTCCAGCGACGGGACCTTCAGCGACGATGATGATGGAAGAATCTTTTCCTCGGGCAACACCTCGCTGGATATCATCAAAGATCTTTTGGTGATTAATTTTTTCATGAGGAAGTAAAACGTTTTCAGCTCCCGTACAGACTCCTACTTTCAGAGCGATGGCCGAAGAGTTGCGTCCCATCACTTCAACGAGGAAAGTCCGAGCGTGAGAGTGAGCAGTGTCGCGGATTCTATCCACGGCTTCAATCGCCGTCTGAACAGCAGTGTCAAAACCAATCGTATATTCAGTGCTTGAAATATCATTATCAATTGTTCCCGGAATACCGCCGACAGGAAATTTATGTTCATCCCATAAAGCTTTGGCCCCATTAAATGATCCATCTCCACCGATCACGACGAGAGCTTCAATGCCCTGGCCTTTAAGAATATCGACGGCTTTTTTTCTGAATTCAGCTTTCATCCATTCAGGACAACGGGATGTTTGAAGAATAGTTCCGCCACGTTGAATAATGTTACCAACGCTGGAGAGTTGCATCGGTTGAAACTCACCACGCAGAAGACCCGCGTATCCACGTTTGATACCTGTGACTTTGATTCCATGGAAAAGGGCGGTTCTGACGACTGCTCTGATGGCGCAATTCATTCCTGGAGCATCTCCTCCTGAACATAACAATCCAATGTGAGCAATAGACATACATATCCTTTAAACGAAAATCGAGTTTCCGGTAAAATCTTTTGGTTTATTAATATTTAATATTTTTAAAACGGTTGGCGCAACATCTTTTAGGGCCATGATTTTGTTTTCATGGTTGAGCATGATGTCGACGTCCTTAAGTTTCGGGTATACCACGCAGAATGGAACTTCAGAGTCAGAATGTGAGGTGTGTACTCCACCCTCAGTGTACTCCATCTGATCAGCGTTTCCGTGATCAGCCGTTACCAGCATGGTGACATTCTCTGCTTCACATTTTACACGTAGTCTTTCCATGCAAATATCTAGGGCCTCAACCGCTTTGACAGCAGCATCGAATTTACCAGTATGGCCAACCATATCGGCATTTGCAAAGTTCACCAGATAGAAACTGAATGATTTATCTTCCAGCGCCTTAACGAGATTTTCTGTGACTTCAAAAGCACTCATCTCAGGTTTTAAATCATATGTAGCAATATCACGGGGAGAGGAAACTAAGCAGCGCTCTTCGCCTTCAAATGGTTTTTCTTCGCCACCATTAAAGAAGTAAGTCACATGTGCGTATTTTTCAGTTTCAGCAATTTTAAATTGTTTTTTATGAAGAGTGGCGAGGTACTCAGAGAGAGTTCCTTTCACTTTTTCTTTATCAAATAAGATCGGAAGTTCTGGAAGTTCTTCTGGGACGTAGGGAGACATACAAAGAAAATATCCAGGTCTAACAGTCACTGGAAACTCTGTGAACTTTTTATCCATGAAGGCCATGGTGATTTGTTTGGCGCGATCAGGACGGTAGTTAAAAAAGAAAACTGCATCACCATTACGAATGGCCCCATCTTCAACAAAAAGAGCTGGAGTTATAAATTCATCAAAGATTTCTTTTTTATATTCAGAGAGAACGTAGGCTTCAGGTTTTACTGAAGTCTTTTCTCCCTGACCCGTCATCATTTTATAAGCAATTTGAACTTTTTCCCAACGACGATCTCGGTCCATACCGATCGAGCGTCCTTGCATACTGGCAAAAACAAATCCTGGATGCTGGAGAATTTCTTTCACATACTGGACTCCACGATCTTTAGCCGTATCTCGTCCATCCATAAAAGCATGGAGATAAATACGCAGCTCGGGGTGCTTAGCGAGAATTTTTAGAATTTCTTTTAAGTGATTGATGTGAGCATGGACACCACCATCGGAAAGAAGACCCATGAGATGAATTCTTCTGGTTCCTGATTTGGCGAAATCGATCACCTCTTTCATCTTAGGCATATCTTTCAACGTATTTTTTGTAACTGCTTCGTTGATACGAACCAGATCCTGACGAACAGGACGACCAGCTCCGAGATTAATGTGACCAACTTCAGAATTTCCTGCCACACCTTTTGGAAGACCTACCGCCTCTCCACCAGGTTGAATCGTCGTATAAGGATAATGCGCGAACATATCATCAATATGTGGTTTGTTCGCAGCTCTGATAGCGTTTTTGTGATCTGACGGATTAGCACCGAAGCCATCCATGATGACTAAAAGGACACGCGGGCTGAGACCTTGTATGGAATGCATGAAATTCCCCTAGTTATGGTAAGGGTGACCGGACCGGATTGTTTGTGCCCGATACAGTTGCTCGACCAACAATATTCTAGCGAGTTTATGGGGAAAGGTCAGCTCTGAAAGGGAGATACGCTCCTGGCAGGACTTTAAAATCTCGTCGGAAAAGCCTTCTGCTCCGGCAATGATGAAGAATATCTTAGCTGGTTTCTCGAATTGCACTCGCGTCCACTCAGCGAAAGCCACTGATGTGCTGCGTTTGCCCCACTCAGTCATGGCCACCAGATGAGTCGGTGTCCCCGCCGCGACATCTTTAATTTTTTTGAGAATAACTTCGCCTTCCACTTCTTTGTTTTCAGCGGAGGCCTTCACTTCATGAATAACGAGTTCTGGATTGTTAATGCGTTTGAGATAATCGACTTCGATTGCTTCAAGATGCTGGTCTTTTAGTTTGCCCACCACGACTAGATGAATCTGGCGGGCCATGGCTTAGTAGAAGCCTTTAAGATCTGCTTTTTCAGTTGAAGTATTTGTTGGTTTACCGAAGTAGAACTCTTCAGGAATAGTCACTTGTTTGTTACGAGCAAAAATCATATCAAGATCGTAAACGTCACGAGATGGACCATTGAAAACGTGAA
Organism: Bacteriovoracaceae bacterium; assembly: GCA_040399925.1. Taxonomy (GTDB): domain Bacteria; phylum Bdellovibrionota; class Bacteriovoracia; order Bacteriovoracales; family Bacteriovoracaceae; genus Peredibacter. The sequence continues at coordinate 6,145 of JBBARF010000070.1, read as the reverse complement.
CGATGATGTCACCAGTATCTAGAAGAATCCAATCGGCTGATTCGTAACCTTCAAAACTTACAATCTTAGCACCTTGCTGACGAAGGTTCTGAGCAATCTCATCTGCCATTGCACGAGCTTGAGTCGCATTCTGAGCAGTCGCAAGAATTGAGTAATCGCAAAGGGCTGACGTTTTTCTCATGTCGAAAACTTTAAGGTTATCACCTTTGAAGTTCGCCATGATCCAGGCAGAAGCCATGGCATGGTTGAGTGGGAACTCAAACCCTGTGTTTGAGATAACTTTCGAGACTTCTGATGAGATATATTCGTTTACGGCCATGGTTACTCTTTTGTTTTTTCTTCTTCAGAAATAATTTCTTTGGTTTTTAACATAAGTTGCTTCAATAGATCAATGTTGCGACCCGAGACACCTGAAATAGGGAGTACACGTCGGTCCAATTGAGTTTCCATAGCTGAGCGGAATTTCTCGATTTCTTCCTCTGTCATGGCATCAATCTTAGTTAAGCATACGATTTCTTTCTTATTTAAGAGCTCAGCATTGAATTTTTCAAGTTCAGTACGAACTGTCATATAGGCCTCAATAGCCTCATATTCCTCGAGGAACATTGAGCAGTCCACTAAGTGAACAAGTGCCGAGGTCCGTTCGATATGCTTCAGGAACTTAATCCCGAGGCCTTTACCTTCAGCAGCACCTTCTATGAGTCCTGGAATATCTGTTACTACGACTGATTTTTCACCGATCGCTACCACACCGAGGTTTGGTTCAAGAGTTGTGAAAGGATAGTCCGCAATCTTAGGTCTCGCAGCACTGATGGCACTAATCAAGGTCGATTTACCAGCATTTGGAAGACCAATAAGGGCAATATCAGCGAGAAGTTTTAATTCCAGATGAATAGAAATTTGTTTTCCGGCTTCACCATTTTGCGCGAAATTTGGAGTTTGTTTTACTGATGTCTTAAAGTGAGCATTACCCTTACCACCGAGGCCACCATCAACCACTTTATAGAGTTGACCGTGTTCAGTGATATCGCACATCAGATCTCCGTTCTCGCGATTCACGATAAGCGTTCCAATAGGTACTTTTAAGAGGAGATCCTGGCCGCAGGCACCAGTCATATTTGATCCGCCACCATTGCCGCCAGCTTCAGCGACGAATGTTTTTAGACCACGGAAATGGAGAAGAGTATTGTAGCCTTCATCACCGATAAAAAAGACGTTGCCGCCAATTCCACCGTCACCACCATCAGGACCACCCAAAGGAACATACTTTTCACGGCGGTAACCAACGAAACCTTTTCCACCATGGCCTGAGATAACTTCGATATCAACTTCGTCGATGAACTTCATAAAAAAACCTGGTCAGCCGTAACGGCAGTCCTAAAAAAGAGAGGGGAGCTTAATAGCTCCCCTTCATTATCTTATATATCTTTAAAGATCAACAGACTGCAGACATGCAGTCTGATTAACCTAAGCTGGGATCACAGATACGATTTTTGTTTTCTTGTTATAGAAACCAAATTTCACTGAACCCGGAGTGATAGCGAAGAGAGTGAAATCACGTCCCATCTTAACACCTGGACCAGCATGAAATTTTGTACCTTTTTGACGAACGATGATCATTCCGCATTCTACTGCTTCACCACCGAACTTCTTCACACCACGCATCTTAGGGTTGGAATCACGACCGTTACTGGTACTACCACCCGATTTCTTATGTGCCATAAACTTATCTCCTAAACTTTAAACTTGTTAATTACTTTTTAGCAGCTGGTTTAGCTGTTTTTGTCGCTGTTTTAGCTTTTGCTACTTTAGCAGGTTTAACTGCTGGAGTTGCTTTAGCTGCCTTAGCTACTGGAGCAGTTTTTGTTTTTGCTTCAGCTTTAGTTACTCCGCCTTTACCATCGTTTACTTCAACGATGAGAAGACCAGTGTAGCACTGACGGTGACCATTCTTACGACGGTAAGCACCTGGCTTACGTTTAAGAACTAAAATCTTACGTGTACGAGCTTGTCTTACAACTTTCGCTGTAACAGTTGCGCCGTTAACAGTTGGAGCACCAACGATAGTCGTTGTTCCACCAATCAAAAGAACTTTATCGAAGCTAACAGTAGCTCCAACTTCAGCATCAATTTTTTCAACATCAATGAGATCGCCAGCGCTAAGCTTGTACTGGTGACCTTTGATTTCTACTACCGAATACATAGAGACTCCTTAAAAGGTACCACCTGCCGGGGAGGGTTTTGAATCCTACTTTGAGACCCTAGGTGAGTTATTGAGAGGACATTTTTAAGGCCTAGAGTGAAAAAAGTCAATTCAAATGCTTTAGGCCTGCGTAATAACGCCTAGCGCAGTAACACTGTCAGGTTTAAGGGGCGTTCTCTTCTTGGAGTTTGTAGGTATAATTTCGGAATGTCCGACAGTCCTAACGAGAAAGATCCACAAAACACCATCTGCCGAGACCTTTGGTCATATCCGGTGATTGAACTAACGCGACCGCGCATTAGAACCTGCTGCCGTCGGGGCGGGACTGTTATTGATGAAGAGACTCTAAACAAATTCGGAACTGACGTGTTTTTGAATCTACCTGAGACCATTGAGGATCGGGTTGGATTGATGAGTGGTGAGAAAGTTGAGGGCTGTAAGGTTTGTTGGAATATGGAAGAGTCAGGACTTCGTAGTTGGCGTTTGGGTGTTCCGGACTGGCAGTTTCATTTTAATAATAAAGCAACTTCCCGAGAACATTTCAGGCCTTTTGTTGAATTAGTTAAACAGGTTTCAAATCAGGATATCATTAAAAGTTATGAACCTAATAAGCTGGATATCAGTCTCGGTACATACTGCGATCTGAAATGCCTTTACTGTAATGCGGATTATTCAACACTGTGGGAAGTTGAAACAAAAAAATTCGGGGCGATGTTTGAAGATCCGTCCAATTCAATTCCTTTTAATGCTCCAAACACAAATTCACTTTCCATCCCAGGTTACTATGAAAAATTTATTGAATGGTTTGATTCAGTTTATTTAAACTTGGAAAGAATTGCCTTTATGGGTGGAGAGCCCACTTATAGTCCACTGTTTGAAAAACTTACTGATCATATTGTAGGTAAACTTCAGTTTCGCTCGAAAGAAAATGTGGGTCTTACCATTGTGACCAACCTGAACTGGAATAAACGGACTTTGGATTACGTTCTTAAGCTACGTGAGAAAATTCCCCGCTCGGTCAGTCTCACCATGGAAGTAAGCATGGAGAGTCATGGGGCCAAAGCAGAATACATTCGTAACGGTGTAAATTGGGAGAGATTTCAATACAACCTTAAACGACTGGCGATCGCAGACGGAATCGAGATTAAAATTCTGCCTACATTGAACGCTTTGTGTATTACGTCTTTAAAAGAATATTTCGAAATTATTCACGAAATCGAAATGGCCAGTGACAAGGTTTTTGAAATTGTTGCTAATTCGGTGACCTATCCAAAGTGGCTTAGTTTCGAGTTATTAGATAAAAATTATCAGCATTATGTTCAAGACTTAATTTTTTGGCTGCAACAGAGCTACACGGGCGTCGAGATGAAGAAGAAAAGACAAATTATTCCTTTTCTTAAAAATATTCATAAACAACTTGAGCAAGGCCCCTCTCAACAATCCGTTCTTTATTTTTATAAATGGATTAATGAAATTGATAAACGCCGAAATCAGAGTTTTCTGGTGACCTTCCCAGAGATGGCATCAGTTTATGAGCTTGGAAAACAATACGAGAAAGATAAGTCGATAGTGATAGATCTGGATTACTTAAAATTATGAAGAATCTTTGTAAGGTACCCTTTTCTCAGTTAGAGGTAACTCCCAATGGAGATGCTCGGTTTTGTTGTAAGATAAGTGACATTGCCAGAAAAAAGGATATGTCTCCCTACAACCTTCTCAACGATAGCTTTGACGACATCTGGAACAGTGATGATTTTAATAGTCTTCGTCGCCGCTTTTTAAATAATGAGCGTCCCGAAGTTTGCGGCAAATGCTGGTCAGATGAAGCGAGTGGAATTCAAAGCCTTAGACTTCAGAGTAGTATGCTCGAAGTGGATTTTCATAAACCTAAAATCATCTGTCTGAGTTTAAAATTATCCAACAAATGTAATTGTGCCTGTCGTATCTGCAGTTATTGGTTGAGTAGTCTTTGGGTGAATGAACTCAAAAAGCAGGATCGTTATCCCGCCCAGGATCATGGGTATCTTGAACTCTCAATGGAAACGAAACTAGACAAAAACAATAATTTTGAAATGATCAAAGAAATTGCAACGAATCTGGATAGACTTTTTATTTATGGAGGAGAGCCTCTCATGGATAAAGAGGTCCTGGATATAATCCGATATTGCAAAGAAAGTAAGAAAAGTAAGAACATCAATCTAATCATCAATACCAATGGTACGATCATGAATGATGAAATTCTGGATCTTCTGAATAGTTTTAAACACACCTCTCTCTATTTCAGTATCGATGATACTGAAGATCGCTACAATTATGAGCGATGGCCCGCCAACTGGGACAAGGTCGGTAAAACTCTTCAATCAATCAATGATCTTCCTTTGAAGTCTACAATGACTAAGTGTCTGTATGCCTCAATAAGTGTTTTCAATATTCTTTATCTGGATGAGCTTCTGGATGAATTTAGGAAGTTTGAAAATATGCCGGTGAATTTGGACAATATTATTTATGATCCAAGTATTCTTTGTATCTACAATCTCCCTGAGGAGATCAAGCCTGTAGTGAAGAGGTATGTAGATAGTATTGACTGGGAAAAGAATAAGTTTGAATTCGATTTTGATTATGCAAATAACATTAAGAGCTTCATTGATCTAAAAGTTAGTCCTTATTCTCGGGAAACATACAAACTGAAATTGGATGAATTCTTAAGTCGGGATGACATTAGAAGAAAGCAGGACTGGAAAACAACTTTCCAGAAACTTTACCTGCTCTTGGACTAGCCCGATTTCTTTTTGATCAAAACATCATCGAAATAGAGTTCTCTGCAGTTTAAATAAAACCTTTCATATTCCGGAAATGTTTTCAGGAAGCTTGATCCACGTCGCTTATCAAATTCATTAAAAAACTTATAAAAAAGAACACGGGTGTTATTCAGCGAACCTGTTGCCCAATTCAGCTTCTGGCCTTGCTGGTTTTTGATACTCTCGTGAATGGTTTTTATGTAATCGTAGTAAGCGGGCCAGGTACCCCACATATCATCCACGTGTCTCATTTTGTCTTTAACTTCCTCAAGAAATTCCAGAGCATCACCCAGATACTCAGCAAACTCAACAGGAAGAATCGCTGGATTGTGAAACTCAGGATGAGAGACAAGATTATGTTTTAAAATAATAGGACGCTCATACTTATCATGGAGATATTTAGCGTATTTCAAAAAGTCAGTAAGAGTTGTCATAGAGAGACAATTCAAAGCAATTTGGAATCCAAACTGTAGGTTGTCCATTTTAAGAGCACAAAGTCTTTCAACGTTTTCTTTGTAGAGGTCCCAGTCCAGGCCATCTCTAGTGTATTCAATTCTCTTACCAACACTTTCTAAACTGGCATGGATCTCAACGTGGAAAATTTCAGTCAGCGCAGGAAGATGTTCGTTGATAAAACGATCCATAATTTTCTTAGGCGTGTTCAGATTTGTTACAAACCAAATAAGAGGTTTGTGATCACGTCTGAAATTTCCGTTCGCATCGCTATAGCCCGAGTGAGGGCGCTGATTGAGGGGAATCTTTTTATAGGCGTTAACAAGATTGGTTAAAAACTCAGGCAGTTTGGGATTAATTAACGGTTCACCACCGATGATTCCCACTCGACCCAGGGTTTTTATAGGATTTCCGTTGAACCATTCCCAGAAGAGGTCCATGAATTTATCATCAACGTTTTTCCGGATATCATTTTTAATGAAAGCTTCATCGTCCGCTGTAAACTTTTTATAGTTTGCACCTAGCGCCCAGAGATCCATTTCTTTTTCCCATTTGGAACTGAAATAGGGGCTGCAATAAGAGCATTTAAGATCACAAGTATTGCTTAAGTTGATTTCAAGCATGTACGGATCTTCACTGCGTACAATGGATGAATCCACTGTCACTTCTGAAGGCTTGATCGTTTCGCCGG
>JBBARF010000069.1:0-17811 GCA_040399925.1 Bacteriovoracaceae bacterium | reverse complement strand
GGCCAAAGTTCTTATCCTAAGTTTAGCTCTAGTCGCAGTCAGTTGTGGTAGCCAGGGTGATGACCTACCAAATCTCCCAGGTGTTAAAGGACCCATCTTTAATATCGTTGATGGCAAAGTCATGATAACGATTAATCTTCTCAACGTTAACCTTCCGATTGGTGGGAAAATTCCCGTTCCTTATACACGTGATTCTTCTTTTGAAGTGGCCCCCAACATTCTTGATGGTGGAACAACTCTTCAATTCCTTCTTGATCCAGCGGAGATCAAAGGCGTAACTGTTGCTGAAGATCCAAACACTCTTCCTGATGGTCGTCCCCTGCCTGGTATCCCAGGTGGAACACTTCCATCACTTCGTGTAGACACGCAACTGTTCAACACAAGCTTCTACTTTGCTAAAACCCTCTTCGGATTTTATGTTCCTTTTAATCTGAACACTCAAGGCTATGCGGCCTACTACAATATCAAATTGAGAGGCGTACCAGCAGGTCTTCTTGGTTTGGTTTCTTCAGACACTCAAGGCCGCAATTCAGGGATCATTATTTTCTTGAAGCTTGATGCCCTCAAATCTTCTCAGGTTCGCAAACTAATCAAAATGAGTGAACGTAATCCTCATTTGATCTATTAAGATTTCATTAACTTAGGGCCCGAAAGGGCCCTTTTTTTTGTAAAATTTTCGTGAGTCGGCTCTTTTCCTCCCTTTAGGCTCCTATCCCCTACATAATGACCCCATATGAAATTCACTTCGTTCTGGGCCGTTTATCTCCCCATAGCACTCGCAGGTTTTACTGGATGTGCTAAAAAACCTTCAGAAGAAGGCCGGGAAGTCGTAGAGACTAAGATTCAGCCCGTAGTCGTTAGCCAGATCCCTAAGTGCCTGGAAGAAATTCGAGACTCTATCACGGTTAATCAGCCAGAAAGAATACGTTCAACAATCAGTAAGACTGTCGAATTTCAACCATCTCATTTAAATGTCATCTTTAATGATGGTGAGACCTTACTGACCTACGCCGTGATGTGGAATGCCACAGCTTCAAGAGATTTACTGATCAGCCTTGGTGCTGACATCGACGTGCCAAATTCAAACGGAGAAACTCCTTTAATCGTTGCGGCTAAAATGAATCGAGCGGCTTCTCTGGATAAGCTTATCCTGGAAAAAGCCCGCTTAGATGACAAAGACCACAAAGGGAACACCGCCCTTCTCTGGGCCTTACAAAATAATCAAGAAGCTCTGGCCCGATTGCTTATCAGCAGTGGCGCCAATGTTGAAATAACCAACGAAGAGAACCGTAATGCCTCTTCCTATGCTCACGAAAAAAAGATGCCGGAAGTGCTTAAAGTGTTGGCGACCAGAACGCAAGTGAACTACGGGACAGCGGATGCTTCAAGCTTTATCAGTGTTCTGACTAATGGTGATTCACTAACTTTGGACAGAATGATTCTTGATAGTAAGACTATCGTGACGGATTATGAAGATGTAAATCCTTTGGTGCTTGTGCTTAAAGTTGAAGATCCCAATACAGCTTCAGCTATGGCGATTACTCTTCTTGAAAGTGGTGCCAACATCAATGGACCAAAAGATGCAACCACCACACCTTTAATTAAGGCCGCAGAAATTCAGAACATTGATTTTGTGAGATTCTTCCTCAATAGCCGCGCCAATGTAAATGCAGTTGATGTTGAAGGGAAATCGGCACTGATTTATGCCGTCGAAAAGAACAACTATGAAATAGTGAATATCTTAATCAGGTCTTACGCAGATAAGAAATATTCGTACAAAGATAAAGAAGGCAAAAAGAAAAGTTACAGTGTTTGTAATGTAGTTAAAGACACCCACCACACCCTTGAAAACACCAATGATCTACTCATCAATGAAAAAATTAGAAGTCGCTTAAACTGCAGCACTTTCCTGTGGTTTTGATAAGCGGAAGACGGGAATAAGAAGCAGAAGTCCAGGCACCGCCGCCAACGTACAAAAAACAAAAAATTGCTCCCAACCTAATTTTTCGGCCATCCATCCAGTGGGGCTTGAAAGAATTGTTCTGGGTACACCCATGATGGCCGTAAAAAGGGCGTACTGAGTTCCGGTGAACTGTTTGTTGGTCAGAGATGCCATATAGCCCGCGTAGGCCGCTGTGCCCATCCCTGAAGCGAGATTCTCCAAAGCAATGACCGTCGCCAAAGCTCCCAATGAAAGTGGCATCGACGGAAGCCACGCAAAACCTAGAGTTGATACCGCCTGAAGAATACCAAAGCTGATTAATGACCACTTCATATTCATCCGAAGCATCATCACACCACCAATAATTCCTCCTAAAATGGTGGCCATCATACCGAAGGTTTTAGCGATATTGCCCATATCCGATTTGGTATAACCCAGATCAAGAATAAAGGGAGTCGTCATATTGGAGGCCATGCTGTCGCCGACTTTATACAAAAGAATGAAAAGAAGAATTACCCAGGCACCTTTGCGAGTGAAAAAATCCATTAACGGCCCAACCACGGCATCTTTAATATTATTTGGCCGCTGAATATGTCGATTCTCTTTCGGAAAAATAAAGGTGAATAAAATCGCCGGCGCCATGAGAGCGGCCATGATTTTATAAACTAAACTCCAGCTCATATTGTCGGCCATATTCAAGGCGAGAGCACCGGAAACAATAATAGCGATACGGTAGCCAGCAATATAGACCGAAGATCCCAGACCTAACTCTTCATCCGTTAGAATTTCACGGCGGTAAGCATCGAGAACAATATCCTGAGAGGCCGAAAAAAAGGCAATCACTAATGAGACCAGGCACACCATCGTCACATTCGCTTTTGGATCAAGCATGGAAAGAAGAAGCAAAGAGGCAACTAGGGCAACCTGGAAAATCACCATCCAACCACGACGCCGGCCGAGGAACGGAAGTTCGTAGCGATCTAAAAGTGGGGCCCAGAGAAATTTTAAACTATAAGGAATTCCGACTAGTGAAAGCATTCCAATGGTGGTCAAATCGATGCCAGAATCCGTCATCCATGCCTGAAGGGTTGAACCAATTAAAAGCAGTGGCAAACCAGCGCTGTACCCAATCATGAGCATCACCAGCATCTGATAGCTGAAAACCTTTTTTAACTTGGAGTTCATGTCTTCCCCTTAAAGGTAAGTCGGCTCGTGATAGTGAAAGGCATTTTTTCCAAGATCGACATCGAGTTCTTTTTTCTTGGTCAGACCTTTTTTGAAGGTGATCTTCTTCACGGCAATACCTAGAGCATGGCCCAGCAGTGGTGGAACAGCATTTCCGATTTGACGGAAGATTGCCGTTTGCGATCCGTGAAAAATAAAATTATTCGGAAAACTCTGACAAGCAGCTGCTTCACGGGGAGTGAGGTAGCGGTTTTCTTTAGGGTGATAATAACTTGTTCTGGCGGTAAGAATGGTGGGAGATGGTTCTTTCAAAGGCAAACGCTGAAGGCGCGTTTGACGGAATCGCCCTTCTCTCAGTTTCTTCCAATCCACATCAAACCAAAGTTTTTTAGGGAGAAATTCTCTTTCATCCGCTTCATAACGAATCCCCCGTCCTGCTGGAATAAACTCCAGACGAGCGCGGTCTTCTGATTTTGAAACCTGGGCCATTTTAATATCGTGATTATAGGCCTTGCCATTTTTGGCCTTGAGATTTTTAAAAGCCTCAGCGACGGTTTTAATTTTTTTGCCCGCGCGACTTCCGTGAGAGGCCAAAGGGAAAAGACACTCTCCGCCTTTCACACCCATGATGATGGTACGACGACGTTTTTCCGGAACACCAAATTCTTCTGCTGAAAGAACTCGAGCATCCATGTTGTAGCCCAATTTTTCGAAATAACGAAAAATGGAAAGAAGAATATCTTGATTTTTTTTGGCGACTAAACCAGTGACGTTTTCAAAAAGAATCACTTTCGGCTGGGTCAGTTTAACGATGCGAACGAACTGTTTGAATAGTTGATTCCGATCATCTTCAACTTCACCTCGACCAACTGTCGAGAAACCCTGACAAGGCGGCCCGCCGACGACCATATCAACTTTTTTGCCTTTCAAAAGGGCCTTAAGTTTTTTTTCATCTAGCTTTTTAATGTCGCCTAAAAAGGTTTCGGCGTGCTTGTGGTTGGCGGCGAAGGTGGCCATCGCTTCCTTGTTGGCATCAACTCCGAGGAGGCAAGTATGACCGGCCATCTCTAGGCCATTAGACAGGCCTCCACAACCACTAAACAAATCGATAAAAGTAAAAGATTTTTGATTAATTTTCATATTCTCTCAGTGTAAATACTCCTCCCAAGGGTGTCTAGACAAAGTTTTATATCTCAAACAAGAGCATGTAGTGTCGACCAAAGGTAGTTTCAACATATTCACATTTCCCATTCTCAAAAGTGTTTTTTTTTGTGATAAAATAACGATAAGAAATTTGAAATTAAAAACTAAATCGACTTATCTTTTACAAAAAGGTTTTTTATGAAAAGACGCGAATTTTTAAAAAGCACTCTCCTCTTTGCTGCTGTTTCTACTGTAGCAGCTAAAGCTGCTGGTATGTTGAACAAAGCTGAAGCTGCTGTGACTTGGGTGGCTGCTGGTAAACTTGGTTATAAAGAAGTTTCTCCACAAGCTAAAAATGGTAAACAGTGTTCAACTTGCAAACACTTCAAAGCTGATGCTGCTACTCCAGGTGCTGGAGCTTGTGTTCTTCCGGCCATGAAAGGCGGCTACGTAAAAGAAGCTGCTTACTGTAACATGTGGGCGAAAAAAGCTTAGTTATCCGAATCACATTCAAATCGATGAAAAAGCCCACTTCGGTGGGCTTTTTTTATTCACCGCGTTCAACCCCTAGATCTAAACTAAATTTGTCAGATAATGTTAGTTCCATTTTGACACCTGCTCTGCAATAAATGCCCACAGGGAAAACACCCTTAATGTAAGGAGTTCAAGGAATGAAACTATTAATTATAGCCGCCACTCTTCTGGTGACGACCGCAGCTCTTGCTCAAAACAAAGTTTTGTATGGAAACGACAATAGAAAAGATGTCTATGAAGTTTCTAATGCTTTGCATCTCAAACTTGCTAAATCAACAGCTGCGATGATTAACCTTCGCAAACTTGCTAAGGGTGCTGCCACAAACGTTTATGACCTGATAGGAGCTCCTACTCTTGAAAGAGCTCAAAATCTTTGTACTTCTGAATCGTTCTCGGAGCAACTTTCTGCCGCTAACTGTTCGGGCTTCCTTGTGGGCCCTGATCTTTTAGTGACTGCTGGTCACTGTTATAAATCGATGGGCACTCCAGAAGGCGCTTGTAAGTCATACGCATGGGTGTTTGATTACGCGTTGACATCTTTTGATGCTAACCCGGCCAAAAACATTCAACTTAACAACGTTTACCTTTGTAAGTCTGTTGTTCACGCTCAACTTGATGATCAACACGATTTCGCCATTGTCAGACTCGACCGCAAAGTGGTTGGTCGTGAACCTTTAAAGTTCAGAACAACAGGTAAGATTGATAGCAAGGCTTCACTTCTTGTGATCGGTCACCCATCTGGAATCCCTACAAAAATTTCTGATGGCGCTAAAATTACACTAAATACTGTCCCAACAACTTTTTCTACAACTCTTGACACTTTCGCCGGTAACTCTGGTTCAGCGGTTTTTAATGCTGTCTCAGGACAGGTCGAAGGAATTTTAATCCAAGGTAAAACTGATTACCTTCCAAGCATTCCAGGGAACCCTGGCAGCTGTCAGATCGTTAACAAATGTGACGAGAATGGAAAAAGTTGTACCGCTGGTGTTGAAGTTGGTCCGGTTTCGCAAGGCGAAGTTGTTTACCGAATTCAGCAAATTGCTGCAAGAATCAAAACAGCTCAGGCCGCAAAGAAATAATCTCTGAAGTCGGAGAGTTCAACCAGGATATCTTTCTGGCAGGTACTCTCCCCTTTTAATAAATGCACTTTCGATTTCGAAATTCCTCAATACTTCTCTGAAAGCTTTATCAATGTTTCACGATGTTTTTTCAGCTATGGTTTCATGCATTTATGTTACCATAAATTATGGAATTACAATTTTTCTGGGTACAGGTTCGAGACCTGACTGTGGCCTCTATCAAGGCGAGATATAGAAAAACATGGGCCGGATTTATCTGGGTGGTGCTCAGTCCGCTTCTGATGTTTGGGGTACAGAGTTTAGTTTTTAATAAATTTTTGAAGTTAAATATTCCGGACTACTACCTATTTCTTTTGGGTGGCCTTCTACCTTGGATCTTTTTTTCGACTACTATTCAGATGGGTACTCCTGTTTTTGTGGGTCAGGCCCAACTCCTTCGTTCTTTTAAAGTGAATCCGTTGGTAATCCTGAGTTCTCAGGTGCTGGATAATTTTATTAATTTTGTGGCAAGCTTTGTTCTTATTCTCATTCCTTTTTATATAATGAAAGGAAAGTCGGTTGTGCCTTTAACGTTGATTCCACTAGCTTTGATACCCTTACTCTTAGGAACATTTGCTCTGACCGTGGCCCTTGGCTTACTCAATGTTTTTTTTCGTGATACGAACTTTGTTATTGGATTTATTTTTAGTCTCCTTTTTTTTCTGACTCCTATTTTCTATCCTCGTGAGTATGTTCCGCCTGAATGGCAATGGCTGACAGATGTTAATCCTGTTACGTATTTGATTGATCCTTTTCGGGTGGTGATTTATGACCCTACTATGTCAGTTTTCATCCCAAGCTTTTTAAAGAGCATGGGTGTCGCTCTCGTCATTACTGTAATCGCGATTCTTTTCTGGAAGAGGAAACAAAATGATTTCTACCGAAAACTCTGAGTCGCTACTCTCTGTCAAAAATATCAGAGTTCATTTTGAGCTTGAGCATTATCAGCATTATGGTCTGCGGGATGTTTTCATCTCGGCCTTAAGTCATCCGGTTGATTATTTTTTTAAGACACCTGAACTTCTCTATGTGATTGATGATCTTTCGTTTGAACTTAAGCGCGGCATGCGACTCGGCATCGTAGGCACTAATGGCTCAGGCAAAACGACTCTTTGTCGCTGTATTGCCGGAATGATGAGACCCCAGCAGGGTCGGATCACAAGTCAGCTTGAAGTTCGCGCAATCTTTGATACAGGCACAGGCATCATGCCGGATCTTACCGGACGAGAGAACGCCTATCTGTTGGCGCGACTTTTCTTCCCACAGGAAAAAGATTTAAAACCGCTGGTTGAAGAGGCCATTGAGTTTTCGGAACTGGGGCATTTTATTGACATCCCTTTCCGTCAGTACTCAAAAGGCATGCAGTCCCGTATCATGCTTTCGCTCATATCTTCTAAGCCCACAGACATTTTGATCTTAGATGAGGTTTTTGATGGGGCCGATGTGTTCTTTCAAAAAAAACTCAGTGTAAGGATGAAAAGATTTATTGAAAATGCCGGTGCCACAATCTTTGTTTCACACTCAGCAGATCAGATCAGACAGGTCTGTAATACATTGATGGTGCTTAGAAATGGAAAAATATCTTTTCTGGGTGCTGTAGAAGAAGGCCTTGATCACTACATGAAGCAGTCACCAGGGCCCTCTTTCTAATTAAACTTTTTTCTGATGAGCTTTCTCACGCGACAAGAGTGAGTAAATCGCTGGTACCACTACGAGAGTCAGAACTGTCGAAACAATACATCCTCCAATAATAGCAACCGCCATGGGCTTTAATGATTCTGATCCAGGACCAAGTGAGAAGGCCAGTGGAACAGCACCGGCCACTGTCGCGAAGGTTGTCATAAGGATCGGACGCAGACGCTTGGGACAAGCATCCATCATCGCATCATGCATATTCAGACCCTCATCCCGGCGTTGATTAGTGAAATCCACCAGGAGAATGGAGTTCTTCTTCACAATTCCCATAAGAAGAATCAAACCAATCATAGAATAGATATTGAGAGACTGACCCATCATCCAGAGACTTAGAAAAGCTCCCGAGAAACTGAAAGGCAGGGCCATGAGAACGGTAATGGGATCCACAAAACTATTGAATTGAGTTCCAAGCACCATGTACGCAATTAATATTCCCATTGCGAGAGCGAAGATCAAACTTGAGAAGGCTTCGTTATAAGTTTCGGCAGATCCCGATTCTATCAGGTTGTACCCAGCGGGTAAGTGCTTCGTAACAATCTCTCTGACTGCAGAAAGGGCCTCGCCTTGAGACTTGCCTTTTGAGACACCAGAATAAATAGTAATTGCACGCTGTCGGGCGCGACGGTTGACTGACTGAACTCCCGGGAGTTCCTTCACAACCACCACATCAAGCAAGTTCACTAATTCTCCACGAGTGTTACGAACGAAGATTCGTTTTAAATCATCCAGCTTATCTTTTGAAGCATCTGCCATCTTGATTCGGATATCATTTCTGTGACCATCTTTGGAGTATTTTCCAACCACCACTCCACCAATCAGGGCGTTGATGGTTGTCCCAATCTCAACCACGCTGACTCCTCGAGTTTTAGCTTTCTCTCGATCCGGAAAAACTTGAATTTCCATTACGGATTCTTTGTAGTCAGAATCAATCTCAACAAAAATGCCTGAAGTTTTCATCTCCGCCATAGTATCTTTAGCGGCCTTAATGAGCGTAGGCCAGTTACCACCAGTTAGGGTGAACTCCACTGGGAAACCACGCCCAGAAGCCGAGAAGCCTGACTGGGAAGTGTCTTGTACGAAAACTTTTCCGGCCTTGTAGTCTTTGAAGTGATCACGGTACTTATTTAAAAGATCAGTCTGATGCCAGAAGGTGCCGGTGTCTGGGTTTTCAGGTCGTTTATCTTTTGCTTTTAGAGTCACAAAAAAGTTTGATGAATTAGACTCCGCATTACCTCCCCAGCCACCAACGGCCACAAAGTAGCGCTGAATTTCGGGTTGCTTCAAGAGATACGCCTCTACTTCTCGAGTCGCCTGATCGGTATACTCCAGAGAAGAACCATCGGGAGTTTTTACCCGCATCATGAAAGATGAGATGTCCTGAACGGGAACAAACTCTTTGGGAATGAATGTCACCGTATAAAAAGTGACCGCAAAAAAGATCGCTGAACTGACGAGAAGTATCGCTCGGTGTTTAAGCGAGATCGCCAGAGCTCGTGAGTACATGTGAACAAGTTTATCAAAAATACCATCGACCCATTTTCCGAGTTTGGATTCACGTTGAGTCTCCTCCATGAATTGACTTGTTCGCATGGGAGTCAGGGTCAGAGCTTCGATGTAAGAAAGTCCCACGGCGACAGAAATCGTGATGCCGAACTGGAAAAAGTATTTCCCAATAATCCCGTCCATCATCGCAACGGGCAGGAAGATCGCGATAATAGCGATGGTTGCGGCGAGAGCGGCAAAAGAAATTTCATTAGCGCCATCTCTTGAAGCATCCACTCTATTTTTGCCTTCTTCGTGATGCCGAAAAATATTTTCAAGCACCATGATGGCATCATCCACCACAATCCCAATAGAAAGCGAAAGACCCAAAAGGGTAAAGGTATTGAGAGTGAAGTTCATGTATTTAAGAATAATGAACGCTCCCAGAATTGAGGTCGGGATAGCGAGAATAACGTTAATCGTAGCCGAGAACGATCCAAGGAAGAACCAACACACGACCGCAGTTAAAAGGGCCGAAAGAACCATCGTGAAACCTAATTCATGGATCGATTCATCGATGAACTTAGTTGTATCGAAGTTAACATCCATCTCCATTCCCGGAGGTAGACTTTTTTGAAGCTCGAGCATTTTCTTTTTCACGCCATCAGCAACAGCTATGGTATTGGATCCACGCTGCTTACGAATACCCAAACCTATGGCATTTTTACCATTTGATCTCGAGATACGTCTGACATCCGCAATACCTTCTTCAACGTCTACAACTTGATCCAGAAAGATCGGAAGATAGTTAGCTGTTCCACCACGTTTAATAATAGGAAGTCGCTTAAACTCATCTACTGATGTGGCCTCACCCAAAGTTCGCACGTTTTTTTCGCTGATCGCATCCTCAATAAAGCCAGAAGGAGATTCTTTATGCTCGGCCTGAATGGCGGCAATAACATCACTGACGGTAAATTGAAGTTTATTAAGTTTATCGTTGTAGGCCCAAACACGAAGGTTCGGATCAATATAACCAGCAAGGAACACGTCGGCCACACCGGATACGGTTTGGAATTTATCTTTGAGATTATCCCGAACGTAGGCCATGAGATCTTTCGGCGCCATATCAGGTGCAGTAACAGCAAGGAACATAATAGGACGATCATCCGGATTCACCTTACTTATAGTCGGCGGATCAATACTATCCGGAAGAAAACGTGAGGCCTGACTGATTTTGGCATCAATCTCTGAGACGGCCACATCAATATTTTTACTCAGGTTAAACTCAACCGTAATATTGGCCGAACCAATTTTAGCGGTGGAAGTGACACTCTTTACACCTTCAACCGAAAGTACGGCCGATTCAATTGGATCAATTACATCGAGCTCCATGACTTCAGGTGCAGCACCTTCATAGGTCACAGAAACGTTGACGATGGGAAAATCCACATCGGGCATTTGGGATACGCCCATTTTCCTCATGGAAATAAAACCAAAGATGATCATGGCGGCCATGAGCATCCAGGCAAAGACGGGTTTGCGGATGGAAATATCGGATAAGCTCATGGAAGAACTCCTATAGAAGCTTCAAGATTGTTGTAGGCCATGTGGGCAGCACTAGAAAGGTTCTGGTAACTACGTTTTGTTTCAATAAACAGATTAAGAGCGGTCAGAACATCAAGATTGGTCACCTGGCCATACTGATAGTCGCGGCGGTTTAGCTTGTAGGCCTCTTCAGCTTTTTCCAATGCAAGCTTCAAGGTATTTAACTGCTCAAAAATCTGAGCGTAGTTTTGATAATTAACCGCCAAATCTCTTTCTGCAGCTCTTAAAATTTGCGCCGAATCGAGTTGGGCCATAGTTCTTAAATTCACAGACTCACGAACGGCCGCTTGAACTCCACCACCTTGATACAAAGGTAGTGTCACGGCCAGACCAAGATCCCAGTCTGAAGTCGCAAGAATACCAGTTCGAGTAAGATAGTAGTTACCAATGAGATCTAGCGAAGGATAGTGACCACCCTTAGAAATCTCAATTTGTTTATCGGCAAGCTTCACCTGCTGGTTTGCCGCCATAATATCGGGACGCGAACGAACTTTATTGATCATCTCTTGGAGACTTGCGAGCTCTTTAGGCAGATCGGCCGGAGTCGCCAGCTCACCGGCCGGAATGTTGGTGTAAAACTCAAAAGTTTTTTCTGCCACTTGAAGATTAATCGCCCCTTGTTGAACCTGAGAATCAGCTGTTAAAAGCTGGGCTTCCGCCTGAACCAACTCACCTCGTCTGGAACGCCCAACGGCCGTTCTCTCTTTTAATTCTTTAACTCGTTCTTTACTAAACTTTTGAAGTTCCTGGAGGTTTTTCCTATCATTCTGGGCCACCATCAGATTGTAGTAAGCACTTATCACAAGTTGATAGAGATTGAGGTCAGTGGCATTTTTTTGAAATTCGGCCAGCAAGAGGTCTTCTTTGGCAAACTGATATCCCGCCAGTGATCCACCCCGAAGGAGAGGCTGAATCAAACGAATAGCAGCTGAGTATTGTCTAGTTAAAAGGAATGGATTGGCACCTGCACCTGCAGGGGGATCAATTCTCGTGTAGGCCCCTACTCCATTAATGGTCGGAAGAATCGCTGCCCGTGCTCTTTTCTCTCTTTCCTGTTTCTGATCAACCACGGCATCAGCACGTCGAATATTTTCCATATTCAAGCGAGCGGCCGTGAAAGCCTCTTTTAATGTAGTGGCGGCAAAAACCGGGGTCGCGACGAATCCAATAACCAATAACCAACGCATATCAACCTTCTTTAAACATAGACATAATTTGAGTAAGAACTTCTGCGACATCTTGGAGTACTTTTTGTGATAAGTGTTTTAGTCTTCAAAAATTGCTGCAACGTAATATGACTTGATTGGACTCCATAATACTAAAAGCGAGCATACAAGACTTAAATAAACTTAACTTTATTAAGAATATTAGTGAGACCTGTTGGAAGTACAGAGTGAACTTAACAAGATTAAAATCTATTCACAATTTGTAGGGCCTTAATTGATGATTTTAGTCCGAAAGACAAAGAGAGTAAATGTAAGGTGATTTACTCGAATCATATGATCTAAAGTTTAGTGTATCGATAAAGTTATCAACGAGTTTCTCATGGAGGAGACAAATGAATAAATTAGCAGTCATCGCATTTTTAGGGCTTTCGTTCAACGCCCTTGCATCGATTGAATCAACTTACTTTGCACCACTAGATGTAAAAGCTCTTCACGATCAAGAAGTACGGGTTGAGAAAAAAGGTGAAGCACCAAGCTTCGCAGTTCCTCATCAAGTTTCTATTAACGCTCTAGAATCTCAAAACTGGGAAAAATCGGCCAATGGTCTGGTTTGGTCTCACCAAATTACTGCACCAAACGCAGTTTCACTTAACTTCGGTTTCACAGAGTTCAATCTTCCAGAAGGTGCTGAACTTAACATCTTCTCTGCTGATCGTTCAGAGTTCATCCGCACTTTCACAAGTACAGATAACAATGCTGTTCGCCAGTTGTGGACTCCGCTAATCATGTCTGACGATGTTATCATCGAATTGACTGTTCCAGCTGGTCTTGAAAGCGAAGTCGCTCTTAAACTCGGTCAAGTTGGCCAAGGTTTCCGTACTTTCGGTCAATCAACTAAAAAATCTGGTTCATGCAATATAGACGTTGCTTGTTCAGAATCTAAGGGTTGGGAAAACGAAGTTAACTCTGTTGCCGTTATCTCTACAGGTGGATCACGTTTCTGTACTGGGTTCATGGTTAACAATACTAAAAACGATAAAACTCCATTTTTTATGACTGCTAATCACTGCCGTATCAACGCTAGCAGTGCTCCATCTCTTGTTACTTACTGGAACTACCAAACATCTAAGTGCGGTGGATCTCGTGATGGTAAACTAACAGATTTCACAACTGGATCTACATTCCTTGCGGCATCAGCTAAGTCTGATTTCGCTCTTGTGAAACTTAACCAAGCTCCAAATGCTTCATTCAACGTTAAATACTCTGGATGGGATGCAACTCCTGGCACTTCTAAAACTGCAGTAGCTATTCACCACCCAAATGTTGATGAAAAAGCGATCTCTTTTGAAAACCAGGGCACACAAATCAATTCTTACGGCGGAACTGGTGCAGCTCCGGGTGACGGAACTCACGTAAGAGTAATTGACTGGGATAAAGGAACAACAGAGCCAGGTTCTTCAGGTTCTCCACTATTTGACGGTGAAACTCACCGTGTAGTTGGTCAACTTCACGGCGGTGGTGCTGCTTGTGGAAACGATCTTTCAGATTACTACGGTCGCTTCAATACTTCATGGACTGGAGACGGATCAGCTTCAACTCGATTGAAGGATCACCTTGATACTGCTAAGAATGGTGCTCTTTTCACTGATACGATCTAAGATTTTTACTACGGAAGCCCCTCGAAAGAGGGGCTTTTTTTTTGTCAGTTAAAGACAAGCATCCTAGTTAGGAAACTCCACGCCTCGAAATTAAACGCAAAACCAACGTATCCGTTCCTCGTTGTGAAACCTGAAAAAGCAGAGCTTTTTCAGGTTGTCGTTCGAACAGCCGGGAAGTTTTTTTGAGTTGTATTGATTGAGAACGAAGTTTACGGATCTTTCTACTTAGGATGCTACACTTTGATTGGTTTCTACTCTACTTTACCATCTTCTCCATGGTCATATCCGTTACGACAAATCCGAGTGACTTATAAAGATCAATGGCACCCGTATTAAACCCAAACACATGCAGTCCCATTTTCTTCAGCCCCAAACGTTTCACAACTCCTTCAAATGCCCTCATCGCCTCCTGGCCTATGCCGCTTCGTCGGTAAGGCGCTTCGATGATGAAATCGCAAAGGAATGCCTTGTGGTGACGAATGCAGAACCACAAGTAGCCGACCACTTGCTCGTCTTTGATGATCTTGAGTAAAAAATTATTATGAGTGTTTACGCCGTCGATCAGCATGGTATGAAAATCATCAGTGGCGATAAGTTCGGCTTCAGTCCGTGAATATCCGTTGGCCCGCATCTTGTCTTGGATGTAATTTTCTTTACACCTTTTAGACCAGAAATCGTAATCAATGTCGTTCATCGGACTAAGCTGCATACAACCTCATTGCGTCTGCTCTTCGGCATCCTGCCGCCGCAGACATACCGGATTCGCAAGCTTCGCTTGCTTCCTGACCATAAAAGAGGGCCCCCTTACGGAGGCCCTCGGTAATCACAAGTGTGAATGAGAACTAGAGACAAAGACCTGCTTGGATAGCTTGTTTCAAGATACATCCAGCATTTTCTTTCTCATTTCCAACGTTACAACCAACTTTAGCAGCTGCATCGTCATCAGAACATACTGATTCGTCAGTAAGTGGGAAAGCTTTATCGCCAACTTTTACAGTCCAGCGACATTTGAAATCGTTACCAGAGCTGAAAACACCGCCGTTTTTCCAGATAGAGCAGTTTCCAACAGAGTCACGACCTTCATCAAAGATGTCTTTGTATTCCATTCCAGAGAGCCAAGAAGAGATAGCAGCTTCTTGAGCATCGCTTATGTCTGTCGTTGAAGCCTGGAAAACTTCAGTTGGTTGTTGAGCAAGCTCAGCATCAACTTTCTCAGCACAGAAGTATCTTTCAATTCCAAGTGGTGAGTTAAGAGCATCACGTTGAACCGCACAAGCATCGTACGCAGTTGTACAAGCTTCTACTGGGAACGTTTGAGTTACAGTGTAGTCATTTCCATCTACGAGTTCGTACTGACACATTTCAACTGGAGAGTAACGGTATCTGTAGCTACGGTGAACGTAGTAAGGGTAACCATCGATATCCCAGTAACCATCGTTATAGTACCAAGAAACCGGCTCTTGTAACCAAGAACGGTAGATGAAGCGACGGTTAACAAGTACGTAGTAATCGTGTGGTGTATGGAAGCGGATTGGACCAGAATGAATGACACGAGGAACGTGAGTGATTGTTCTACGAACTAGGACTGCACCTGGATTTTGTTGGTGAGTTGGGATGTTAGCAGAAGCAGGATTGTTGTTGTAACGAGCACCGCGTGGAACCGAAACTGAACCAGTACTTGGAGTACTAGGAGTGCTTGGGTTAGAAGACGGATTCGGATTGTAGCGTGGTCCACGTGGAGTAGACGACGAAGAAGATGAAGGCGTTGAAGAGCTTGATGAACTCGAAGAACTAGGTGTGCTTGGAGTTGGATTATAGCGAGGTCCACGTGGTGAAGACGAAGAAGAAGGCCTAGAGCTACGAGATGGTGACGAAGATGAAGAGCCGCCAGAGCTTCTTGATCCGCCTGAAGATGAAGATCCTCCACCGCCGCCTGGGTTGTAACGAGGGCCACGTGCTTGGGCAAATACTTCGGCACTAACGATAAGTGCGAATGCAGTTGCACAAAAAACTGTAAGTTTTTTCATGTCTATTTTCTCCTGATAGGTTCATGGTTCGAAATAGCACACAGCAATTACAGTACCAAGGCAGTAGGCTTTTATTACATACTCTTAACGTGTAGCAAAATTAATGAGGGAATGTCACCGGTAGCAGTTAGACACTGAGGATTTGGTCAAAGGGCACCTTGTTATGAGTCGAATTTAAGCTAGTCCTGGGCCCAGTGCTTTTTGAATGAGGTTCACAACCTCGTATTGAATCTCTTTAGAATCGTCGATATCAATGTGCTCTTCAGGTGATAAAATATTTTTTACATCCGTTTTTTCATGGCGACGGGCCACATGAGGTCCATCATTTAAGAATATATTTTTTTCGCCAAAAACATTCAGGTGTTGTTTTACGTTTTGCGGAATGATGTCGTGATCAAAACCGATAGCATCCATTGTTACCAAGAGATCAATCGGACGGAATTTATGATCAAGGCTATCTAAGGCCTCAGCAACTTCAATCGCAGTATCACCACCTAAACTGTGGCCCACAAGAATGATAGGATAATCTTTATGAGTCTTTCTCACCTCATCGATAATTTTATCCTGCTCACTCCAACTGAAGACTTTAGATCCCTCAATAGCATCGGCCATTTTTCCAACTCCGGCGTATCCACGCTCAGACTTAGAAGGTGAACTAAAAATATCCAAACCTTTGATGAAAAGAATGGCAGGTTTTTTAACAGAACCATCTTTAACTTTTTCAACCACAGCAGCTTTGATTTCTTTGGTCGCCGTCTCTTTGGCGGCTTCTTTTGGAACATCTGGAAGATCCAATTTAGGAGCTGAAGGTGCCGGAGGTGTTGGGACTGAAGGCAGAGATGGTAATGATAAAGTTGGCGAAGATGGGGCCCCATCCACTAGAGGTTTTGTCGAAAGATCTAATTTGTAATCTGGTGAAAGAGCATCTTTAGCGGTCGCTAGTTTTTTGGGATCAACTTTCGTTGGGGTACCTTCCCCTATTGGACCAATTCTTCTTGCTTTAGATTGGGCATAAGCGCCCGTAGGTATTAAGTCAGTTTTCACTCTCCCAGTGTAGCATTTCCCAAGGAGGTTCTCACTCCAAGGCAAAAAATGCATTCCCGAGTAGCCTAGTCGGAACGAAACACATAGTGCCTCGCCGATGCTTATTCTTACAAACCATAATTAAAGTCATTTTTTAAGAACAGAAATTCCGAGTAACAGAAAGCAATTCATCCAGATCCATCGGCTTATTTAAATGAACAACGTCTTCCGGAAATCCGTCTAAGAAATCTTTTCTTCTTATCGCTGTACTCATAATCAAAGGAATTTTTTTTAGACTGGTAGAACTTTTCATCAGTTTAACAAAGGTCACTCCGTCCATATCAGGCATGAGGTAATCAACCAGTATAAGGGATGGAAGGTCGGTTTCTGAAAGAGTTTGGAGAGAATCAAAGGCATTCTGAGCGTTAGCATAGGCCTTAACGTCGTAACCGTCAGACTCCAGGGCGTAACTCAATACCTCTCTCATATCTTGATCATCATCAATTATATAAACTAACTTGTTCATTATTTTGATCCTAGTAATGGCAATGCAACAATAAAAGTGGAACCCTGTCCAAGCTGACTTTTAACGGTTAGAGAACCTTGGTGGGCCTCAACAATTAAACGACTGATGTAGAGGCCTAGCCCAAGACCACTAACTTCGGAAGCAGGTACGGCACGCTGAAAACGATTAAAAATATTTGTATGGTTTTCCGGAGCAATCCCCATTCCATGATCAATGACGAGAATGAGAACTTCGTGAGCATCTTTTTCTATCTTGACTGAAATTGGTTTATGTTCACCATATTTAAGAGCATTGCTTATGAGATTACTTATGACCTGTTCGATGCGAACTTTGTCACAACGAATGAGAGTCTCTTCGAAGTCTAGAAGAACAGGTGCATCACCCAAACTTTCCAGCAACTGTGGTCGCATTCTTTCAAGCAGATCCCCCAACAATTGACAGATATTAAGTGTCTCCGGCGTGATAGAGAGTTTGCCAGTTCGGATACGGGAAATATCCAGCATATCATCCACCAATCGTGTCAAACGCGTGACCTGCCGATCTGTTTGATCAATGATGCGATCAATTTTTTCTTTTGAATAAACACCGGCATCATTTTTCAAAACTCCCCGCTTAAACATTTGCGACTGAAGCTTCAGTGATGTCAGAGGTGTCTTGAGTTCGTGTGAAGCAATAGAGAGAAATTCATCCCGATAGAATAAGGCTTC
>JBBARF010000068.1:12977-17993 GCA_040399925.1 Bacteriovoracaceae bacterium | reverse complement strand
AATACTTAGTCTGTGGTCAAGCTGATCCAAAACCTCTTCCAAGTGATACGCTGGCCTTCAAGAATTATAAAATGAATCTCAACCGTTGTTGCCGAGAAGTGGGAGCAGAGCTTTCAACTTACTCTTCAGATGTTCCGACGGCTGCTGATGAAAATACTTATTTGGCAGGTACGGTTGGTTTAAAAATGTCAGTCGCACCAGGAATGGCGCCGTCAGATCCCAAACGTTATACACGTCTTGCGACAGTTGAGACTCTTGGTGCGTCGGTAGATCGACCATACCTCAGTGGATACCATGACCGAAATAATACGACTGGTACGATTGAATTAAATGCCCTTGGCGTGAATGCCATGACCGCCAATCAATGGAAGACTCTAGGTGAGGCCAACTCTGAATCTTGTTGTGGTGGTGGTTGGATTAGAAAATTCGCAGATGGCGGAACAGACTGGAGTCGTCGTGATCGCGTTCTCCTGGATGTTAACAACTTCAAGTGTCTGAACGCCCGCTCACCTCTCTTAATTCGTCCGGAACTCTTTGCTCCGCCACTTCAGACCGTGCCCCCTTTCGACTATCCTTCCTCTGGTTATGTTCAATCTCTAGTGAACCTTGATTACGGAGATTACTGTAAAGATGGATTAAATGTTCTCGGTAGTTGTGCTCAGTACAGCTTCGCTGATTCGACATCAACAAGTATCATTCCTCTGGCAGATGTTCCTGGGCTGATCGTAGTAAATACTGTGAAGCCGGACTATACCAGCACTAACCTGAATAATTTCTTCTCACCTCGAAGTGCCGATTCTGTGGCGCAAGTCTATATTGACTACGCTAGTACAGTGGTAGGTGCCCGTCGCAATGTCACTATCCGCATTCCAAGCTTTATCACTTATAATTCATTTGACACGCCGATGGCGGTCCTACCGGGTAACTTTATTCAATTGATCTCAGAAGACGGAGCGACTGCTCAGAACTGCTCTTACAATGCCAGTGTGGCCAACGTCGCCTCTGCTGCTGCTGGTGAAGGCGGAGCTGTTAATTGTGCTTCAGGCACATGTTGTTATCACTACAACTCATCAACGCGTATACTTAAAGTTCTTCGTGATGATGCCAATACGGCCTTCAATGGAAAAAAAGTGGGAGTTCGTTTTCAGGCCCTCACGGTTGGACCAAATCGTAAAAAGCCGGCCAACAACACTTACTATCTTTCACGTCTTGGAAAATTAGAACTTTCTGGTATTCCACAGGTTGCAGTTGAACCACTTTACTGTAGTGACGACAGCACATACCTCGTTCCGGGAATTTTCAAATCGGCGCTTAAAAAAGATACTGACTTTAACTCCAATGCTGTCTCTTTTGTTAGTGGCTTCAGTCGCTATGCAAGTTACCACACCTTGGAACAAGAACCTGTCTTCTCACCGAATGATTTTAAATGTTGTACTCCACTTGGAAAAACCACAAAAACCGCCAGCACATGCTGCTCAGGTTATGGTGTTTCAAATGGAACAACAGAATACACTTGTAAACTTCCGGCCGGTGCTGATCTCATGGTTTACTTTAACCGTTTTGTCTCAAATGAGGGTCGCGCAGCAACGACTTCAGGTGATGGACTTGTTGATGCAGATTTTAACCCGCAGACTGGTGAACCTCTGATTTCAACAACAGTGATTCAAAAACTTCAGGCACTCGGATCTGATTCCGGATCTTCTTTTTGCTGGAATGGTAAAGTTCGTCAGGGTGGAGCTTTTGGTGCCTTTGAGCCTGAGCCAGTAGGACCAGATTCAATTCTTGCTAACAGAATTTATAATATTGTGGACTCATCACGTGATGCCGGAACAAATCCTAATGCTGGTCAGACAGTGTCAACGGGATATAATGCCTTCATGTCTGGTTTCCGTTGGAACCACCACCTTTATTGTGACGACTAAGGATCTCTAGTGAAAAAGCCTAGCAAAACTCCTTCAGAAACTTCAGTTGAAATGCGCGAGATGGTGATGCCCAATCACACCAACCCACAAAATACCGTATTCGGGGGCATTGTGATGAGCTGGATTGACGTGGCCGCAGCCATGGTGGCCGCCCGTCATTGCAACCGTCCGGTCGTGACTGCTCATATTGATGATATCGATTTCCTCGCCCCGATTAAAATGGGCTATCACGTTCACATTCAGGCTTCCCTTAATTACGTAGGAAAAACCTCGATGATCATTGGGGTGAAGGTAACTTCGGAAAATCCTTATACAGGTGAACGGCGGACAACAACGAAGGCCTATCTAACATTTGTCGCTTTAGACGATCTTGGACGCCCGGTAGAAGTGCCGGAACTTAGACCTGAGACAGAGGATGAAATCCGTCGTT
Organism: Bacteriovoracaceae bacterium; assembly: GCA_040399925.1. Taxonomy (GTDB): domain Bacteria; phylum Bdellovibrionota; class Bacteriovoracia; order Bacteriovoracales; family Bacteriovoracaceae; genus Peredibacter. Next base: position 15,641 of record JBBARF010000068.1, on the reverse strand, counting down.
TTGAAAATGCTAAGAAACGAACTGCTTCTAAAAAAGAAATGCGCACCCAACTCAAAAACAAAAAATAAAAAAAGGCTCCATTCGGAGCCTTTGTGTGTGTGTGCAGGATATTAAAGCTCTAAATAATAAGAGTTAATAAGACCATTAAATCGTTCCCTAGTGGGGTCGTCAAACATAAAACACTAGATATAGTGAAAAGGCTTGTCAAGATATTGACAGCGAATAAGATTACGGTTGCTTTGTTTTGCGTCATCAAAGAGAGCGTCAAAAACATGTCAAAAAAAAGCCTTCCGAAGAAGGCTTTTGAGTTTAAAAACTAGTTATTGTGGCTCTTAGTGAGCTTTTTCTTACGAGCTAAGCGCTTAAGCTTCACTCCAGATTTTTTATTTTTCTTGGCAGGCTTAGCCGCACGCGATTTTTTTAACTTTTTCATCAAATCCTCCTCAATTAAGTAATTCGAGTCAGCTTATAATAAAAGAAAGCCTTTGCAAACGCAGGACACCATATGACTTACTACTATTTACTGTTTTTTTTGTCCTTTTCCCTCTTCGCGCAGTCAAAAGCGCAGATAGAGGTCCTAAAAAATCCTCAATCGTTGGAGGATTTCGAACATCAGTTCAAAGGATGCCCTGAAAACTCTGAATGTGATCAGGTCATGGGCCTGCAGTTAAGCCGCTGGAAGGATCTGGTTAGTAAACTGAAAAACGAAGAGATAACGGCCATCAAAAAGGTTCAGTTTCTAGAACTCTTTCGCGCCAAGTACGGCATTCCGGTTGAATTTTATACTTATCAAAAATCTCAACTGAGTTTTAAACCTCTGCTCTATAATTCGTCCTGCCGAAATCATAATCCCAAAGATAAAGAAAAAAAGATTCTTCGTGGAAGTGCCTTTCTTAAATCCCTCAGCAGCGCTGAAGGTGTTGTATGGCGTGATCAGACTCAGATCCAAGTTCCAGTTGGCGAGCTAATTGTGCCTCAACCTGTTCAGGTTTTTTCACTTGCTCCAGTCACCTATCAATTACCTTTAGGAGACCAGCCACTTTTTATTAAAAACAAAGAACTGCATATCTTGCGGGAAGAAGATGGCCTGTTTTATTTTCTTAAAATTAGTAGCACAGGTGACTGGAAAATTGAAGACGTGGAGATGTCACGTCTAAGTTTCTGGGAAGACAAAAGAGAGAATGTTGCTTGTCCGGTTGAAAAAGAAAAATCGAAATCAATTTATTTTGAAAGTAGTTTCTGCAAGAAGATTTGGGATGAGGATACGAAAACAACCCTCATCATCAAGATGAATGAAGGTTGTATTATTTAAGAGTAGCGATGGCTTCCTGAAATTTAGATTCGGTACAGAAGTTCTTGTTGGTCTGCTTGCGATAAGAATAGAAACCATAGTTTGCCAGATTCGGATCAGTCACAAATCGAATCCAGTCACGCACATTAATGGTGTAAGAATCAGTTGAGTTGACCTGAGGAGTACCTGTTTCAATCAGAATACACTTGTTCCCATTGGCCGCCGGGCAATCCGAGCTTGTGACATTGGTAGAAATCCACACCGCAGAGCCGTTAATGGCCTTAAAAGGATTTGTGAGGGAACTAATCTCGTTACAAATTTCTTTCATAATCCCGGAATTATTTGTTTCGATATACTGAAAACGAAAAGCCCCTGTTCCAACTTTAAAAAGATAATCTGATCCTTCTTTCTGGGCCGTCACTGTCACGTTTCCAGCTGAACTAATTTCGGCCTGATTACATTCTTTGGTCGCTAAAGAGAGGTTAAAGGTAGATCCTAGAGCGCTGTCTAAAGCAGAAGCTTTCTGTCCCATCGCTGCACAAAGAAGCGAAATCTGATTCTTATGATCATCAGTCATAACTAGTGGTTCATACTTCCGAACAATATTAAATTTATTGGCAGTCTCAATCTTTCCGCATGAAGCAAAAAGAATCATCCCCATAATTATGACAATCGTTTTCATACTACCTCTTCACCATTTTTGTCTTCAGCAGAGAGTTTCGATACTTACTCGCTTCAGACACATAAGTTTCAAACCACGAAGTGTTGGTCATTTTAATAAATCTTTTTTCATCAGGATGATTGAACTGAAACCCAATTTCCTGTTTCTGGAGCATTTTAACCAGATAGTAATTAGCGAAAACAGGAATTTTGAGAACAGAGGCCATCGCATCTGGCTTCATATGAAATGATTTCTTATTCGCATAATGAGTTACAAGATTATCAAACTTAAAATAGTTATCCGATACCCCTTCATCACAGAGGATACTGAGCTCTTCACGGATCGACTCATGGTGATCTTTCAAAGAAAACTTTTTATTGAAGGCGAGCTCAGGAAAATAAGGTTTCTCGCTCTGAGAGACCTTGGTGATTTTTGATTTTGCAATTTCCGGAGTGGTGAAACCATCAGTTTCAACTTTGTCATGGTGAAAGGCCGGACATGAAGTAATAAATGATTCAGCTTTCAACAGCTGACTCAGTGTCAGGTACTGATGATAAAGAGAGCTGAAATAAACCCGCCTTGGAGACTTCTCTTCAGAGACTTCAAATTCAATAGACGCTGGCCGTCTGCCTGTAGTCTTTTGAATATTTTCCAAAAGCTCACTAGCAAAGGGCAGGGCCACATATTCTTCAGGCGTACTCTGATGAGCACA
>JBBARF010000068.1:0-12967 GCA_040399925.1 Bacteriovoracaceae bacterium | reverse complement strand
ATAAGAGAAAGAGTCAAAAGGACCAGAGCAAGATTTTTCATTTTTACCTCTTCAGAGGAACTCATCGGAGGGATAAAGAGAAACTTGATTAACCGTCTTTTTTGCTCGAATATAGACTCATGAACTACTGGTTAATGAAATCTGAGCCCGATGTTTTCTCCTTTCAGGACCTGAAAAAGCGCCCTAAACAGACCGAGCCCTGGAATGGGGTCAGAAACTATCAGGCCCGCAATTTCATGCGAGATGAGATGAAAGAAGGCGATCTGGTGCTTTTCTACCACTCTAGCTGTGAAATTCCAGGTGTCGCCGGCATCGCGAAGGTCAGCTCAAAACCCTACCCTGACCAGACCCAGTTTGATAAAAGATCCGAATACTACGATCCCAAAGCCACCCTCGAGTATCCCCGCTGGTTTCTGGTTGATGTTAGTTTTGCTGAAGATTTAAAAAAATATGTCTCTCTCGTTGAGCTTAAACATCAAAAGAACCTCTCAGAAATGAGGCTTCTGCAACGTGGAAACAGACTTTCGATTCTACCTGTAACAAAAGATGAATTTCATTTGATTCGAAAATTAGGGGGATAGAGGTTTAAACGATACGCAGCACACTAGGTTCTTTCTTCGCAATCCTTGATTATAAAAAAAAATAAAGACATCAAGGTGATCTTTTATTTGATTTAATAAAAGGTTAATCAAAAGTCTTGGTCAAGTATTTTCAGTCATGCCAAGGGCAGACTTGGTAATACGTATTAAACCCTACAACTCTAGGCTCAGAGACTGACCTTATGGAATTTAATTGAGTGCCTGGGACATTAGCCGATAGAAAAAAACTTTGGGCGCCACAACAAGAAGATTTAAGTTTAGCTTTTTATTAAATATTTTTTCTTTCTCCGCAAATCAGGTCAAGTTTACTAAGTCGGCTTAACTATTCCGATATTGAAAAGAATATTTTTTTTGATGATTCCTTTCTCAGAATTTTTCTTTTTTCTTCGAAAAGAAAGCATGCCTAAAAAAATCATTCTTATCATTTTGTCTTTTGTTTTTTCTCAATCACTTTTAGCGAAGATAGCTGAAGACGAGCATATCCTGGATCTTGTTGATAAAAGGACTGAATTACTCGAAAAGAAGTTCAATGAACCACGTCTACTCGTTTCGCCGCAGTCATTTACCTGGCCTGAACTGAATAATTTTAGACAAGAGATCATGTTCATCGCTGCTCACGACCCTGCGGGCATCATTTCAAAAAACATACCTTTCGACCTCCATCCTTCAGGCCTTACTCTTCGTTTTGAAAAATCATTTGAAACTCTTAAGTCTAGCGCATCTCAAGTCATCTCTCTAACCGAATCTGAATCTTGGAAAAGACTCGAAGAAGAGGTTAAGACCTTTATCTCTAATAGAAATCAACACCTCTATGGTCCTGCGAGATCCATCATCCGATCAGGCTCATTTGTAAAAAACCTAGATGAAGTAGAAAGACTTGCGGCAAAGACCATCACAAATGAACAAACTAAGCTTAACATCAGTGTTCGAGTCCTTGATCCCTACTTCCTGACCTTAGGTACTGAGCTTAAGGACATGAATCAATCCATAAAAAAGCTGAAAGAGTTTCGAAATCCACCTGTCCCAAAAATGGAATCCATCTTTCAAGTTAAGCATCTTAAAGAATTGTCACTCCTCACTTTTATAACGCTGATTTTTTCACTTGGCGCTGTCGCAGTCGTTCACTTCTATAAAACCAGAAAATTGCGCAAGAAGATCTCTGCACCTGCGAAGATTGACCACAATGGATTCGATTATTATGATTGGCTTAGAAGACTTGAGACAAATTTAAAAGCTGTTAAGGCTTACGAAGACTCCTACACAGAATCTCACTTCAGTCTCAAGGAGCACGCAAGAAATCTAGCGAATGCAAGGAAGGGGCTTAATTTAGCAGAGAGGCAAGAAGACTTTTATACGAACCTAGAGATGGTCAACCACATTGCATCTAAGATCGAAGAGTATTTTGAAAACCTCGAAGTTAAGAAGAATACCGAAACCTCGAGAAGAACTGTCAAACTGGTGATCCAACTCTGTGAAGCGGTAGAAAATAAGCAGAAAATTTCACTTAATGGGACGGTCCAAAGAAGAGCTCAACAGACCCAATCTCTAGAAAGAGCAAATCTCGAGGTCGCATAGTGTTGTCTGAATAGAGATCAAAAAGAAAGATGCGACTATCTTGATAAAGATAAACTTATTCAATTAAATATCAACAGATCAAAGTGTTAAACAGATGTATTTATAGATTTGTCCCCGCCTCCACTGTAGGTCAAATTTTAAAAACATTTACTGGTTGATTTGAATGCCATCGGATGTCTATTCCGCTCATGAAATAATTTTATGATTCAGCAAGCTTTGCACCACTAGCAAGCACCTATGAAAAAAAATTCTTAGGGTGTCACGATGAATTTTCAATATTTTAATTCGAACCATCTTATTGAATCCGAATGGCTTAGTGCTATTTTTGATTTATCAGTACCCATTCACATGAACCGTATAATTTTATTATTATCTATGGTCAGACCTGAAGCAGCGGCCAATTGTAGCTTGGCTTCAGCAACTATTGCTTTCGCCTGGTATTTTTTAAAATTCGGATTTGGCACGGATGCTAATAATCCGATAATTGCGAAAACAACCATGCCTTCTCTTAATCGTTCAGGATTAAACGTTTTATCAAAGTTCCAGAGAGGTTTTAAAATAAGATGAAGCCCCTCTTTTCGAGAGGCTTCATCTTAAAATAGTCTTATTTAAGAGAGGTGTAGTTACCGTTTTTAGCAATTGAATCTTTCTCAACTCTGACAGAAATATCCTGAGTTGAACCAGAAGTTTCTTTAATAGAGAAAGTGTAATCCCCTTCAGGCATTACCTTATAGAACTGAGAGTTAGCAAAAGCATAGCTTCCAAGATCTTTAGCAACAGGTGAAGTTTGCTTCACTGTTACCGTTCCCGAAACTCCTGCGCGCGCAAGCTTAATACCCGCTCCGCGGTGAACTTGCTTCATATAATCAATCATTGAATCACGATTCGATTTGTAGAATCCTGGGATGTCTGAGTATGAAGGATATTTTGAGTGAGAGACTTCAAGAGTAATCTGAAGATCATTGTACCAAAAGTAACTCCAGTCCTGCATCCCACCTCTAACAACATACCAGTCCGCGCCATTGGTGATACCATTAGTAAACTCACGAGAGCTTCTCATCTCTGGGTTCTGATCAGCATAAACTGATGACAGCTCCTTTACGAAAGCATCTAAAGGGTGACGATCGTATTTTGAATCCCAAGGGTAGTTAGCAACAATTGTTCCTCCGTGGAAGTTGGCAGAGAGAACAAACTGACGTGACGCCTGAAACTTCATAACAGCTTGGTTTTCAATCTGGCGAGTTGCCATTGAAGCACCGTTTGAATCAGAAATGATATCTGGGAAGTTACGGTTAAGATCAATCCCGTTTGCATTTCCACGTTGCTTCATCTCTGAACCATCGGGGTTCATCGAAGGCATGATGAAAATTTCAGTATTGTTTACAAGTTCAGTTAATTCCTGATCAGAACCATATTTGGCAGCAATTTCTTCAATAAGGAAAGTTGTTAACTCACGACCTGTGATTTCATCACCGTGCATAGAAGAAATGTACTTAAACTCTGGCTCAGTCTCATCAGCATTGACGTTATCAGAAATTTTAACAACCCAAAGGTCTTTCCCTTTAACTGACTTACCGATGCTGAATACTTTGATGATGTCCGGACGCTTAGCTTGAGCGGCCATCAGTTTCGCCGTAATTTCTGCGTGAGTTGGGTAACCCGCCATTGCCGATTTATTGATTTGTTTCATATCAACATACGGAACATTGATAGAATCAAGATAGTTCATGAGGCCGTGTGAACCATAAAGCTCAAAGCCTTCAGAAGTCACGTGATCGACTTCAACTGAACCAGTTTGAATAAGTTCTTTTACGACTGAAGGGCCTTGGCCCATAATGTAAACTTCTTCTTGGATTTGGATGGAGGCGAAGGCCGATAGACTTAATGTCATGAGAACCAGGGCAAGAGATTTCATCGTTGAATCCTTTGTTTTTAAGTGCCCGCATCGTATCCCTTAAGAATGGGAAATAGCAAAGCGACCTAAAGAAATGACATATTATTTTAGATTAATTCTAATTTAATGAAACAGATACAAGCGGTTTCTCGAGGAGTAGACCGCGAGGTAATCTTCCTGAACCACAAGATCAGAGAAGACTGACGAAAAGTCGTAACCCAGCGCAAATTCATCTGTAATTTGGAGGGTTAGCGGGTCGATGGCACGGATTTTCCCATCAAAGCTGGCCGCCACGATGGTATTTTTCCACCAAGTCACCGAACTCACCGCCTGTTTAGAAACTTTTACACGCTTGAGAATTTCTCCGCTGATACTCATGATGAGGACGTCCCCATCATTGGTTCCGAGAATAATCTGCTCACCTCTGAGATACGGATGGGCCATAACACTCACACCAAAACTACGGGAAACAGCACCGTTATCTGGATTAATCGCCTTGAGATCTCCCGATGGAGAACCTGTAACAATCACACCTGAAACGAGCACGGGATTAAGATCTACATCGACAAATTTATTGTTTTCAACAATTTTGGTTTCCCAGAGAAGAAGACCTTCCTGAGAAGAAAGGGCCCCTACAAATCCGTCTGCAAAACCAACAACAATCTTGTCACCAAGAATGAGCGGACGAGTGGTTCGTTGAAGAGTTGTCGTTACCGGAACGGCACGTTTATACACCCAAAGAATTTTTCCGGTCTCTGCATCTAAGTGAACAATCTGGTGACCACGAAGATAGACAGTCATGCGGTCATTGAAGAAATGAGGAGCACTTTCAATTGGAGCAGACAAATCGATGGCGTATTTTAATTTACCCGTAAGGTAGTGACGAACAAAGAGTCGACCGTTCAGGCCTCCATAGGCCACATGATCTTTAAAAAATTCTGCCGGACCACCGAGCTCGGTATTTTCCTGAGCTTTCCAAAGAACACGACCGCTTTCGATATCATAGGCCGTCATCTCACCCTTGATTGAACCCATATAAACAATGTCATTGAAGATACGGGGAGCACCAAGTCCAATTGGGAGATTTCCTGAAACATAATCCGGATCAAGATTTTTTGCCCAGAGAACATTAAAGAAATCACTTTGGCGCTCAGGAGCTTTGGGTCTAAATTGCCCGCAGCTCACACACAGAGCAAGAAGGAGAAGGTATTTCATTATTCAGCAAGCTTGGCGAGATAGAGCTTAGCTAGTTTTGCCTGATCATCGTTAGGGAAAGTGCTGAGGATGTAATCGAATTGAGTCTGAGCTTTGGCCTTCTCCCCTTTCGCGAGATAAAGACGACCTAATTCCAAAGAAACGCGAGCACCCATGAGGCCGTCTTTTTCTTTAGCAAGATTTTCATAAATAGCAATCGCTTCATCAGCTTTTCCAAGCTTTTCAAGAACAACCGCACGTTGAGTGCTTACAAAGAATGAAGCAATCGAGTTTTTTGTATTGGCACTCGTAATTGATAGGATGCTTTCAGCTTCAGTGTAAGCTTCTTTATCAAAAAGGAATTTACCCATTTCAAGAACAACTGGAAGCATGATTGGTGAAGCTTGAACGTCTTTATCGAGATTCTGGAAACTCTTGGCAAGGTCAGCAGGAGTTATTTTACCGGCCTTCGCTTCGGCCCAGATCTTAGATTGAAATTCAAAAACTTTAACCGAATTATTAAGAGCACTAGACTGCTTGGCCTGTTTATAGAAAACATAACCGCAGATAGCGACAAGAATAGCACCCAGAATTCCGAAAAATAATTTTCTATTTTCATAGATAACGTGACCAAGGTCCGTTTTATTAAGTGTTTGTTCAAGAGTTTGAGATTGGGGTTGTGTCGCCTCAGTCATGGGATCAGTCCTTTTTGTGCTTTTAATACAAGCAAAGTTTAATGATCAGCATGAGCGTTGTCAAAGATCAAAAGATTCCTTAGACTTAGATTATGATACAAAAATTGCTACTCATTCTTGTCATTTTACTCCCGACACTCGCCTCTGCATCAGATTTGCGTGGGCGTTTGGGTATGGGATTTACGAATCAGCTGGCCAATGACATCCCGGCGATCTCGCTAAAAGTCCAACAATCCAAAACTTTCGCTCTCGGAGGGCTTCTGGGATTCAAATCGGACCAGGACAATACTCTTTATGGGGCCGGAATTAAGTTATATCGCATCATTTTTGACGAACCACAGCTTAACTTCTATCTAGCGGGCCTTTTGGCAGCCGAAAATTATATAAATGATAAAAATGAAGTGGCCTCTGGGTATCAAATGGACGGAACACTTGGTTCAGAATTTCACTTTCAGGGTCTGGAAAGTCTCGGATTTAGTTTAGAGTTTGGTGTTTCGGTGAGAAATGCTGACGACAACGGAACAAGTTTTCAAACCTTGGGTGACAGCATGATCAAAGCTGCTGTTCATTTCTACCTCTGATATGCTGATGAGAATCCTATTGCCTCTGTTCATTATTATGAGCTCCCCAATTTGGGCTCAGTCCACTGAACAAATTCAAAGTGAAATTGAAGATGAAACAAACATTGGTGGAGACATCTTTTCAGATTTCAATGAAGATCTAGAGTCGGCCCAGGAACTGGAAGATGAAAGATTTTACCGTTACGGCCGATTTTTCTCAGTCAATCTAGGTGGTGGGGTCACGACGTTTACCGGAAACCGTGGTCGCGCCTACGATGATAATCCGCCTACTTTCCATTTATCGGTAAACTACTTTCTCGATTTTCAGAAAGCGATTCTCTTAGGAGTTGAATTTTCGAAGCACACTATGATTCTTGATACAAACGTCAACGGTTACCAGGAGATTCCTTCACTTGGTGCAGTTGTGACAGATATGACCCGACTCTTCACAGGATTTAAATACTATGTCGATACCGCCGATCTCGGCACGGCCATTACATACTCTAATCCCTACCTCGTTGGTCGCCTTGAATACTGGTACCAGACCAATAACTTCATCGACCAAAAACAATTACCGAAACAAAAGGGTGGAGGTATTGGTGGAGCGGCGGGTTTTGGACTAGAGTTTCCAATTGAGCTAAAAGCATCATACGTGAATGTGGAGTTTCTTTATCATGTCGTGAACTTTTTCGATAAGTTCACCCAAGATTATCGTCAGGCGCTGGATCCGGTCACTAAGGAACCCACAGCCGATGCTAAATACGGCTATGAGGACCTTAGTGGGAACGTTTTTTCTTTAATCGTTTCTTACAACTTTACTTGGTAGCTTTCTTTTCAACTTTCTTCATACGTCTTTCAATATCTGACGAAGTTCTGAAAATCAAATGCACCGGAGTATTGGTCAGGTCAAACTCTTTTCTCAGTCCATTCACTAAGTAACGACGATAGTTTTCAGGAATCCCCTGAGACTTATTACTGAAGAGAAGAAAAGTAGGAGGGCTTGATTTTAACATCGAAGCGTACTTCACCTTAAAGCGTGATCCATTGGTTCTTGCAATCACGACAGGATTTGTATCTGTGAGTGAAAGGAAACAACGGTTGAGAGCACCCGTAGGGATCTTTTTATTTCTCACCACAACTGTTCTCTTGATGGCTTCACGGAGATAGTTGATGTTGCGATTCTTTTGGGCAGAAATGGTAACGAGCTGACAGAAGTTAAGCCAAGGCACATCATCACGAAGATTCTGTAGCCATTCTTTTTTCTTTTTCTGGTCAGCAAAAACTTCCTTAAGAAGATCGATTTTGTTTAAACAAACAATCAGCGACTTGCCTTTCTCGAGTGAAATATCAATCAAACGACGATCCTGGTGAGTAATACCAAGAGTGGCGTCGATCATAAAGAGAACAACATCTGACTCGGAGATTGAACGAAGTGAGCGGTACACACTCTGAGTTTCAATAAATCCGTCAACCAGTTTTGATTTTCTGATCCCGGCCGTGTCCACGAGCTTAATTGAACGCCAACGATTGACCTGAGCAGCGAATTCAATATTGGCCACTTCTTCAGCGGGAGCATTCCAGTTTTTCTCGATCTCATTGATAATGCTTTTTTCAGAGTATAGATCTTCACCTAAATTTGTTTCATCAAATTTAAATTCAGAACCACCTGCAACTTCTTCTTCTTCAGCAAACTGATAACTCTCCGGAGTTTTTCCGAATTCTACGTAGATTTTTTTCTCTTCTTCTGACATGTCTTCTTCGTCTTTATCATCAAACTCCATGGCACCAGTCTCGTGGAACTTCTTCATCTCCTCAAAGAGGGCCGTATTATCCTTACGGAATGCATTCTCTTGAGCAGCAAGAAGTTCGATATCTGGGCCGAAGTATAGATCGATGTAGCCTTCGATCGGATCAACCGTCGTTCCAGCTATTTCACTCACAAGAGCACGTTGAGCACCAACTAAACAGTTAAGCAGAGTTGATTTACCGGCATTAGGTGCACCAATGATGGCCACTGATGAAACCACATCATTCTGAGGCTTAACCCCTCTTTGCAGAGTTTCTTGTTTTGATCGTTCACTCTTTTTAAATTCGATAGCAGCTTTCATTAAACGTTCACGAAGGTCGTAAAATCCACGGTTATGCTCAGCTGATAGGCGGATCATTTGCTCTTCATCAAGACCAAGATTATAGAAATCGTACTGATCTCCCTCTTGTTTCTCGGTATCAAACTTATTGATCAGGAGCCAAAGTTGCTTCTTAGTCGAACGGATGTAGTCACAGATGGTTTTATCAAAAGGCAGAAGCCCTTCTCTGACATCTACAACAAACATAACGATATCAGACTCATCAATCGCAAGTTTGGCATGATCGGCCATGATATTGAAGAATGGATCGATGTTGTTTTTTTTCTTGTTCGGATCGATCTCGATTTTTTCCGGGTAGAATCCACCTGTATCAACCAAAATCACTTCTTCATTACGAAGCTCACCATCAAGGACCTCTTCCATCACCATGATGCCGTAGTGGCGATCACGAGTAACTCCGGGCTGATCGTGAGTCATAGCAAGATACTGCTGTCTCATTAGGCGGTTAAAAATAGTACTCTTCCCAACATTGGGTCTACCAATGAGGGATACAACGATTGATCTAGTGCTCATGTTTTACTTCTCCACACGCGTGCTGATTTCTGGGTCCGTGGCAGACCGATTTCATCAAGGACGTAGTTATTTGTGAACCATTTTGGCGAGACTTTTACGTGAAGATTCAAATGAACCTTACCACCAATCATCGCTTCAATTTTTTTACGGGCATTAACCCCGATTTCTTTAATAATAGAACCTCCACGCCCAACTACGATCGCTCTTTGCGACGGACGGTTTACGAGGATTGATGCCGAGATATGAGCTTCGACTTTATCGAAGTCATCTAGCTTGATATCTTTAAATTCATCAATCACAACCGCTATCTCATAAGGCACTTCTTCTTTCAAAAGACGGAACGCCTGCTCACGAATGTACTCAGTGGCAAAAAAGCGAGTATTTTTATTTGAAACATCTCCATCCGGATACATGTGAGGAGAACTTTGTGAGGCATCCTGAATCGCACCAGTCAGAAGGTGAATATTGTGACCATCAAGAGAAGAAATGACAAAGTGCTTCTCGATAGCAGGACAAAGCTCCTGAAGGGCCGCAAGCTTGCCAGCAACATCATACGTTTCTTTATTGATGAGATCGGCTTTGGTGAAAATGAGCCACGTGCGAGTCAAAGGCATATCAAAATTTTTTAAAAAATCTTTAAATTCAAAAACGACATCTGAAGACATATCGAGAAGAACAAAATTAATATCAACACCTTCAGATCCCATCTGGGCCTGACCGTTCATACGTTTATTCAATTCTTGATTATTCCCATGAACACCCGGAGTATCGACAAGCACGACTTCAGTGCGATCAATCGTGAAAGCGCAGTGGAACTGGTTACGGGTCGTTTGTGGCTTGTTGCTCACGATAGAAAGATCAAACCCAATCAAGTGATTGATGAATGAGCTCTTCCCAACGTTAGGCTTACCGAGAACGGCAATCATAATCGCTTTATTTAACGGATGCTGGTCTTCAATCAACATAGAGGCTCCTTAAATTAAACCTTTCTTTAAAACATTTTGTGCTAATTCTTTTTCCCCATTCTTCTTAGAAGAAAACATTCCGCTCGCCATGAGTTCATCGTTGATCAGAAGTTTGACTTCAAACTGATCACCTTTTGGCTCAGAGACATACTGAGGAAGTTTCTTATAAAGAGAGAGGGACAATTCCTGTAATTTAGATTTTGAATCAAATTCTGCGAGAAAATCTTTTTCAAGAGCTCCAGGTGCAAATTTTTCAAGCCAGCCCAAGCAAAGCTTCTTGGTGAAATCAAATCCCTGATGACGATAGGTCTGTCCAAGAAGAGCTTCCAGCGTATCGGCCAAAACTGAATCCCCCAGAATGAGATTCTTCATATACTCACCCTTACCAACAATGATGAGATCGCCTAAGTGGAGACCTTGAGCGATCAGGGCGAGAGTTTTTTCGTTCACAATCGAGCTTCTGAGTTTTGAAAGCTTGCCTTCATTCTCATCGGGATAACGCTTAAATAATTCTTCTGTCACAATCAACTGCAAAACAGAATCACCTAAAAACTCAAGCTTCTCCTGGTTCGCTACCGAGTACTCATGAGAAAAAGACGTATGGGTAAAGGCCACCACAAGAGCTTTCACATCCATCTGGATGCCATGGTTTTTCATAAAGTTCGAGTAGTCCTCGTGCTCGAGGATATCAATGAGGAGCTTGGGCTCTTTCAATTGGAAGAGATCCGATAATAAATCGTGCACGCGAGATCGTGACATACATCACCTTAAGGTCGTCTATCTCGGGCCCCGCGGAGAGCTCCGAGCAAATTTTAATTAACAACTGTCTTTTAGACCTTTAGGTACAAAAGATCAATCTCGCGTCACAATTGGGTGGATTTTACACTGGCGGGAGGCGTCAATAGAGTAATTTCAGATTTTTATGCGGGCATTGGCCTTACGTAGGCGCTCGGCCAAAGTCATAACGAGAATCTCAAGCCACTTAGGCTGGGTCTTAAACAGGTTTTCAAATGTTTCACGGGGAATTTCAATCAACTCAGAATCAGTCATCGCTTTAACGGTCGCACTGCGGGAATCTTTATCAAGAAATGAGATCTCTCCTACCAATTCGCCACTGTAAACATGCCCTAAAACGACTTCTTCAGATCCCCGTTTTTTTGTCACAACCAACTGACCACTCTGCACCCAGTACATAGACGAGCTATGCTCACCCTCACGGAGAAGAATCTGGTTTGTGGTTAGTTTCAATTGGGTGGCCATAAATACTCCATTCAAATGGGGATATTAAAATTATAGCGAGAACCCAATCAATGTCCAACGGTGGCCAAATAGTCGTCAAAGCTGCCGTCGTAGAATCTCACACCACCCTTATCAACTTCTGCCACCCGAGTGGAGATTTGTTTCAGAAAGTGACGATCGTGGGAAACCATCAGTAGAGTTCCATCAAAACCTTGGAGGGCCTCAACCAAGACTTCTCGCGAGCGAATGTCCAAATGGTTGGTAGGCTCATCCAGAATCAAGAGGTTTACGGGTGCCGTTAAAATCGTAGCGAGGATCAAGCGAGACTTCTCCCCTCCGGACAAAACAGAAACCTTTTTATCAACGTCATCACCTTTAAAGAGGAAAGCCGCCAACAGACTTCGCATATATCCATCCGACTTATCTTTAACCCGGTCACGAACTTCTTCAAAAACTGTTTTTTGAGGATTTAACACATCCATAGAATACTGACTGAAGTAACCAACTTGCACATTGGCACCAACATCGGCTTTACCGTTCGTTGCCTCTGTCAAACCAGCAATAATTTTTAAGAGTGTTGATTTACCAGCTCCGTTAACACCAACAACGGCCACTTTTTCCAGACGCTTCACGACTCCTGTCACACCTTGGAAAACACTTTTTTCACGGCCTTCCGGGCTGACCCAGATCTTGGCAAGATTTTCTAATTTCACGACATCGTTTCCTGAGCGAGGGGCCTTAGGAAATTCAAAGTTAATTTTTTGATCATCTGGCATAACTTCAATACGATCAATTTTATCTAATTTTTTTACCCGCGACTGAACCTGAGCCGCGTGGGAGGCCCGTGCCGCAAATTTCGCAATAAATTCTTCTTCTTTTTTAAGCATGGCCTCCTGACGTCCAGAGCTCGCGATGAGCTGCTCGCGACGAATTTCACGCTCTTTTTCGTAATAATCATAATTGCCAGAATAAACTGTGATGGTTTTATGATTCACTTCAACGACTTTTTTAACAATGGAATTCATGAAGGCACGGTCATGGCTGGTCATGAAAACGGCACCTTTAAAACTCTTGAGCCATTCTTCAAGCCAGACAATAGATTCCAAATCAAGGTAGTTGGTAGGCTCATCCATTAAAATGAATTCTGGTTTTTGCGCCAGAACTTTTGCCAGAGCAATACGCATTTTCCAACCGCCCGAAAAAGATTCAACCGGACGAAAATGATCTTCTGGCAAAATTCCTAAACCAGTTAAAACTTCAGCTGCCTGATGCTCAATTTCATAACCACCAAGTTTTTCAAATTCAGTTTGGTAGTCACCCAATTTTTCCAGCACAGCTTCTGAATAGTCGCCATCTTCTAATTGTTTTTCAATCTTTGAGATTTCTGTTTTTAAGTACCCCAGACGTGGATTTCCATGAATAACTTCTTCAATCGCCGGACGCCCTTTAAGCTCCCCGACGCTCTGAGAGAAATAACAAATGCGCAGCTTATCCGGAATATTAATACTGCCCGTATCGGCTCTTTCCTCACCCATCAAAAGACGAAATAAAGATGTTTTACCTGCACCATTTGGTCCTACCAGCCC
>JBBARF010000067.1:0-18326 GCA_040399925.1 Bacteriovoracaceae bacterium | reverse complement strand
TTATAATCAAAGACTGCTAGAGAATGCACTAACACCATTTTAGTGAGGCAGTTTGAATTTAATTAATTTTAAATTATTATATTTAGTTTTTGATTATTGATTAATTAATTAATTAAGTCTTAATGTTCTGCTGCCGTTTTTTTTTCTAAACGTTTTCTTATAAGGAAACTAATTCCTTTTTGATAAAAATTTATAACTCTATACAATCTGTCTATGGAGTTCTTATGCACATAATTCTCATTCTTTTCCTCATGTTTTTCACTACGACTAGAGGCATTTATGCTTCTACTGAAAAAATTGCACATGCTCTTGAACGCATGGAGCTCATCTTGACCAAAGAAAATAAAAAAACCTCTGTGCCTGTTCTGGCCTGGATAAGTTTGAAAAATTTTGAAGAGAAGCTTTACTACACTACCGCTCATGATCCCGCAGGACTAGTTACGGCGGATGTTCCTGAAGAACTTAGATCTTATAAGTTGACCGGCGAATTGATGAGTGACTGGTATAAACTCAGTAACGAAGCTGACTTCTACGGTATTAATGATTCCGTACAGGAGTGGTCATCGCTGAAAAAAATATTTCTGACTTTCGTAGATCAACGTAATCAATATCTCTTTAATCAGTCGCGAAAGCCTCTCAAGTCAGGTCAGTTAAAGAAATCTATTGAAGACCTAGGCCGATACTGGTCCAAAAAATGGTACCAGGAAAACCCGAAATTCACAGTGAGCTACGATCTCCAGCAAATGAACGAACTCAAAGCTCTCGTTACTGCATCTCGCGTCGAGGTAATAAAGAGCTTGAGGTCACCGGCAAGCGAAGCATCGAAATATGACTTTTCATTTTTTATAGCTGCTCTTTTCTTGATTATTTCATCTACTTCTTTTTATGCCCTTGGAAAAAAACTTGCGATATCCAAATTAAAAAATATCGATGGAACTCCTACACCTATCAAGGATTTTATTTCAGATGACTTTGACTACGGTGCTTGGATCAAAGACTTTTCAGGTGCAGTAGAAGCGTTTAATCGTAAGCAAGAAGTGAGTAATGTTCATCTAGAAAAATTCAGCGACGTATCGAACCAACTCCGCGAACTCAGGGTTGGTATCATGTTGTCGACAACAGAGGACGAGTACCTAATCCTTACACAAAGACTGATTGAAACAGGTCTTAAGCTTGAAGGACTGCTTGATCAGAAGTCAGCCTTTGGTAATTGTGAAGTCTTTGAGCATCTTGTGAAGACAGTTGTCCGTCTCTGCACCGAGATCGAAATAAATAAAAATACCGACACAAAAATTGCAGCATAAACCCAATGAAGGGTTTTTTTAAGGAGACTTAGAGTATGAGTTTTGTAACACCGGATATCTTATCCAAACTGGGATCACTTTCGCGCACAGACATTGACAATGCGCCCTACGGAATTGTTAAGGTCGATAATTCTGGGAAGATTCTTCTCTATAATCGGTACGAGTCTGAGCTAGCAGGTGTGGCCGCTGCTACTGCTGAAGGAAAAAACTTTTTTACTGAAGTTGCTCCTTGTACTAACAACAAGCTTTTTTTTGGGAAGTTTAAGTCCGGAGTTGACGTTAGTGATCTAAATTCAGCGTTCAATTATACTTTCACTTACAAGATGAAACCTACGAACGTTCAGATCCACTTGCTCCATGACAAAAGCACAAAAACAAACTGGGTTTTTGTCCAGAAGAAAGCTGCTTAAGGAGATATTTATGTTTAACAATCGTGACACCATAGAAAGTTTGCGGGAATCGCTTCAAAGCATGGAGACTCAGTTAAGTGCTATGTACGAGGAAAAGCAATTTGGTAATGACTCCGAATTCAACGAACTCCTCTCTGCCGTTGCTAGCTTTGAGGAACAACTCAATGCTCTTTACCAAGAAAAAGGCTCTTGGGGTTCTACATCAATTTCGAATGATGCTTCGGAAATGGTTAGTAGCCTTGAAGATCAGGTAAAATCGCTCATCGATGAGAAGATGGATCTTGAAACGAAGGTCGTAAAAATTATTGAAGATCGAATCGAGATGCAAAAGCGCGCTCGTGAACTCGGATCGGCTCTTTTCGAAGCAGCGATTGTCGGTCGAATTCCAAACGTCGGATAAGGAGATCTCAGTGAACTTCAGAACGAACGAAATCGTCGATACCCTAAGAAGCGATGAAACTCGGGCACTCTTCAATCAGATGGTGCAAAGCCTTGAGACTCTTAAGTCAGAAGAAGTGACTAATGTTCACAAATTTTACAACGAGACTATTGAGGGAATCGCCGAGAGCATTAACGACCTTAGAATTGACGATGACGATTCTGAAGCACACGCATCTCTTCCTTCGCTATGGCTTGAGATCCGCCTAGAGTGGAACCGCTATAACAATCAAATGCAGTATCAGACTTTTTCTCTTGGCGAGGCAAAGCCCTTCCTTATGGCGAAGGGCTCTTGCCTCTCTTACATCCTCGGAGTCGTTGAAACATTCATCAACTCTGAGGATCTTTTCTGGGTTTACAAAATCGCCAGTCAGCCGGTCGAATCTATTCGGGACCGTACGACACTCGCGAATCGTTTCTACGAGCTCGTGGAATCATTCGACAAATGTTCTCAGCTCACTAATGAGTCTCTTTTTCAATCGCGCGACGATATTGTCGCTCGCGATATTGAAATGACAAAAAAAATGGACCATACTATCTTGAAAGTTGCGGAAATATACGCGCAATCCGTATGGTTGAACATAAACGACCTGAATGAAAACCTCCTCGTTCTTTTAACTCCTTGGCTTCGCAAATCTAACACTCGAGCAGTACTGAATATAGGGGATTGCGATCCGAATATTCGAATCGCGCCGGAAGTGGCAACGGCGTTTCGAACGATTGCACAAGAGTGGATGAAAAGTATTTTTGCCATTCGTGAAAAAAATGCATCAGATCGTCACGCATTTAATGATACACACATCAATATTTCTTGGTCTGTCCGAAAAGAAAAGGGACGTCTTCGCTTTGAGTTTATTGAGGACTCTGATTCAAGCACTCCCGTGTTACTTGATCTTAAACGTTTTGCTCATCTTGGGCTTGTCTTTGTTTCAAGCAAAACTGATACCACCCGAACTCTTGTTTTTCATTGTGATCAGCGAAGTCTCCATGAGTACCTAGTTGTCCGTCAAACGGAGAATGGTGTCTCACAGCTCTTTGGAATTTCGACGAGCTACATTGTTCGCATAGAAAAAAATGTTTCAGTCATTGAACTCGACAACATGAAACGTCTTGCCTCGCTAAATACGGCCCAGAATCTTCCTCTCGTTCGACTGAGAGACGCTGTGACCAGTGAACGAAACATCACCAGCGAAAAATCATCTTACGTCGTGATTGATGACGTGGGAGGCGGGCAGTTTGTGCTTGAGGTGGAAGAAATTGTTGGGATTGTCCGTGGTGCTTTAAAGCCTGGTACAGGCATCAAAGAAAGTAAAAGTTGCCTTGGTGTCGTAATTGGTGGCGAGAGCCTCATAAACATCATCGATGTATACTACCTCAAAGGTGTTTCATGATTGAGAACCGCATCCAACAATTTAGTCCGTCTAATTCAGCTCCCGATCTGAATGATCTTGTCGAATGGGGGACATTATCAACTTTTACTCTTCCTATAGGGAGTGAGTCTAGAGTTCGTCTTTCTTTCGAGCGCCTTATGAAACACGTTAACGGTAGAGAAGGGAAAATATATGGACTTCACACGGGCTTTGGATCCGATGTGAGTGCCAAAGCATCAACCGATTGGAAAGAACATCAATTCGCACTCCTTCGCTACCTTCAGGTCGGAGTCGGAAAGTCACTCCCCGCTTCAGTTGTTAGGCGAGCGATCCGACTTCAAACGTTCAAGAGTTCACTGGGGTTTTCTGGTATTCATCCGGAAACCTTTGCGAGGCTACGGGCCCTTTGTCATACCGATAAGCTTCCGGAAGTTCCCTGCTATGGAAGCTTAGGCGCTAGTGGCGATCTTGTGACTATGGCACATGCAGTTGAACCATTATTTACAAATAAAGATGATGTCAGAGGTCCCCGAGACGTACTGACCTTGGTTAATACTAACGCTATGATGGCGAGTTATGGCATCGAGCTTTTTTCTTCGGCGAATAAAATTATGTTCGATGCGATTCGTCTCGTGGCCATGAGCAGCTACACTGCCGGTTATGGTGCCCGACACTTCACTGAGAGTGGAATTGATCTTCCATATCAGTGTCCGCAAGTTTCTTACGTTGCAAAAAAATTGGTCGAGTTTATTTCAGAATTTGAAAACACTCAAGAGAATAGACCAGTTCCAGGAGCGGGCGAAGAACAAGCGAGGTATTCTCTCCGCTGCTCTCCGAATGTCCTAGGCGGGGCACTCTGGAGCTTAAAGCTTGCCGGCGAACGCATACAGCTTGAAGCACTTCGTGTTGCTGATAATCCGGTGGTACTTGAGAAGGAAATTTGGCACGGAGGACATTTCTATGCTCTCGGTATTGCTCAAGCCGCGGACCTTTTAGCGGATGGAGTCTTCCGTATCTGTGAAATGCTCGAGCGGCAGGTGTTAATCCTTATGTCTCCGGATCTTAATAACGGTCTTGCACGAAATTTGGAAATCGCTGGAGAGTCTCACCTTAAAGGGATTCACCAGTTGATGTCATCTCTTCTGCAACAATTGAAAACGCACCAGATGCCTTCACGGATGTTGAGTTTTTCATGTGAAGGTAACAATCAAGATATCGTTCCATGTGGCATGGCCGCACTCAACAGTCTTTCTCAGCAAATGGATATTGCTTCTGAGATGATTCGAGCTGCGAGCTTTGTGTTCGAAAGAGGCTTTAGCTTACGCCGGGCAGAACAGGTTTCTCCAGAATTATACCTACAGTCCTGGAGTTCATATGCACCTTAGCCGAGTCTTTAAGAATATCCTCAACGGAACTTCTCATCCGACACTTGCATGGTGTGATCAATCAGGTAGCACGATAGAAGTTCTCTCAGGGCCGAATATCTGGACTCTCGCTTTTGAGCGATCTAAGGAATTAAAAAATAATGGTGCGAGGGCCGGAGATCGAATTTCATCACCACCGCATGGAAAAGAATTCGTCATCGATTTATTTGCAGCGATGATTGGGCACTTTGTTCTCGTCCCTGATGAGTCTTCCCCTCGTGGTATCTTGCCCACTTCCAATTCAATTGCGCTTCGACAAAAGGGCGTGTTTCTCGAAATGAAGACTTCCGGCTCTTCGGGAAAACCGAAGACGAGGTACTATACACGCAGTGGAGTTCACGAACAGCTCGAAAACCATGCGGACTTTTTCAATTCAGTAGTTGAAACTGAGCGTCTTTCTATCCTTCCGTGGGGACATGCTTTCGGGCTCGTCCTCGATCTTCTTTTAGGTCTTTTTTCAAAGTCAGTTATTTATTGCCCAATGGAAGAAAAACTTCGAGGGTACCGCAAATGGATCGCCACTATGCTAGATACTTATGCCATCCATCACTTGGCAGTTGTGCCAAGGCAACTCGAACTGATCCTTTTCAATAACCGACTTTCGCCGCGTGCACCAAAAGTCGTCTTTGTGGGAGGAGCTTCTCTCAATCATTCCCTCATTGAGCGTAGCCAAAACTGGCTTGGGGCCGGAAAACTTATCGAAGGTTATGGTCTTACCGAAGCTGGTCCCGGTGTGCTGTTGGATGGACGGCCGATTGGCTGCGAAGTCAAAGTACAAGAGGGAATTCTTTATGTTCGCTCTTCAAGCTGGAGCTTAACTGAAACGTTGGAAGAATCGACTGTTTGGAATTCTACGGACGATCTTTGTTTAATAAATGAGTCTGGATCTTTGACTATTACTTGTCGCGCTTCTCATCAGATTAAATCATGTTCTGGAACATGGTTAAATCTCTCTACCATTGAGTCTCAGCTGGCACGGATAACGAGTGCCCGATCGGTGACTCTAAAGCCCTCTCCAAAAGGTCTCAAAGTTTTCTTGCTTCTCGATGGAGCTCTTTCAGCAGATAAAAAAGATTGGATCTCTGAGCGCTTGTGGCTGTCTACAGGACTAACAACGGAGCTTTTTGAAATAATCATTGATTCGTCGACCGAAAATTTGCTCGAGCTGTCACGAGGTAAAGATTTATCTCAGTTTTTTGAAAATCAACGTTTAGTAAGCTAGGTACCAAAATGGAAAATGATGACGAACTATTAGAAATTCGACAAATTTTCGTGCAAGAAGCTTTCGAGCTGATTGAAACACTTGAAAAAAAAATTCTTATGCTCGACGAGGATCATACGTTAATTGATGCGCTCAATGAAGCGTTTAGGATCGCGCACAATCTTAAAGGTTCCGCAGCGGCGATTGGACTTGATCATATCTCCGCCTTTGCCCACAAGTTTGAAAATCTTTTAACCTTCCTCAGGATTAGGCCCGATCTTAACTCAAAAGATCGAAACGGTTTACTCCTTGAAACGACGGATCTTCTAAGAAGTTGTTTTACTTTGATCGCCGCCTCACAAGAAATCGATAAGGTCGCTGTTGATAAAATGATAAGCCGAATTAATGCCGAAGCTGCAATAGTCGAGGCAGAAATGGGCGCAAAGAAAAAAAAGGAAGATTCTGCTCCAGATGTAGAAGCTATCCACGATGATAATGATCCAGCTGGTGAAAAAAAAGCGGGACAGGTTGGACAACAAGTTCTGAAAGTTTCGATTGATCGGGTAAACAGTATTCAACAAGTTGTCGGAGAGCTTGCAACACTCAGGGCACAACTTCTTTCAAATATTTTAGAACCGCGTCAGCTTCAGATCGTTGTCAGTATAATGGATAAAAATATTCGCGAATTGAATGAGCGAGTTCTCGAATTAAAAAAGAGCTCCCTTGATCCTTTAAAGCAGCGAGTTTCCCGAGTCGTCAGAGATACCTCACACAAACTAAAAAAGCCTATTTCATTTCATTTTACCTCGAACAATGATTTGATTGAAAAACCAATTCTGGATGCTCTTGTTGACCCACTTGTTCATATGGTTCGAAACTCGCTTGATCATGGATTAGAAACTCCCCTGGAGAGACTTGAAATAGGAAAATCAGAGATCGGCGAACTTAGCATTCATATTAATGTCGAACCAACTGTCGTAGAGATCACTATCAAAGACGATGGTCGTGGGATCGACGCAAAAAAGATTCTGGCAAAAGCAAAAGAAAAAGAAATCGTTGGACCCGAAGCAGATAACTGGTCTGAGGGAAAAATCTTGGAACTCCTTTTTGCCCCTGGATTTTCGACGGCGGAGCAGGTGTCTGAGTTTTCCGGCCGCGGAGTCGGACTCGATGTTGTCCGAACTAATATCGAATCCCTAGGAGGCTCTCTCCAAATCCAGACTGAGATGAACCGTGGAACTGAATTCATTTTGCAGATTCCAATGTGTAATGGTCTATCTGAGGCGCTTTCGATTAAGCACAATGGTAAGGCATATCTCGTTTCGATTAACGGAGTCACCCGAGTCATTAACATCGACCGAAAAAAGATTATGACTCCTGTGCCCGATCTCATTGTGTATCAAATGGCCGGGGTTTCCCATCAATTCATTCCATTAGATACAAATCTAGATGACTTAGTTATTTCTGAGCGCGCCATCGGGATTATTGTCCAGGTGAGTGACAAGCACTACTGCATTCCCGTGGATCACGTAGGCTCCAAGGGTCAGCATATGATTAAACCAATTAGTCGATGGATGAGTAGTGCCCCAGGAATCCTCGGAATGTCCATTATCGGCGACGGTACACCGGTTCCATTTCTTGACCTTAAAAAACTTATTATAGAAAAAACAAACCTTCGAGAAAACCTCGAAATCACGCCCAAGGAGAAGATCGCATGAAGAAATTAGAGCAACCTTTAAAAATGGATACACCCTCTCAGAAACGCCACACGCTCGAAGTAGTCAATACAGTGAATGATACTGGTAGTCGAATTTCTGAAAGAAAAAAATGGCTAAAACAGCAGGCCGCGGAACGGTTAAACCTTTTGACAGAAGACCTTGCCGTGACGTCTGAGACAATTTCAAGCTCAGCGCAAGATCTTAAACTAACAATGTCTGAGGTAAATGAGCAAAGTAATATTGTAAGATCTCTTGTGGATAAATCCATTCGGATAGGTGATCTTATTATAGATAATTCAAAGAATCTTAATAATCACTCACAGACCGCCCACGATAAAGCGGCTCAGCTCCAAATACAGATTCAGGAATTCTTTCGTGGCGTGAGTGGTTGGAAGCATTCTGTTGAAGACGCTGGAAGTGTATGCCTTGAGACTAGTCGACTAGTCCTAGAGCTTCAGCAATCCTCTAAAGAGATTAGTTCCGTTATCACTGCAGTTGCAGACATAGCGGAACAAACGAATCTTCTTGCACTAAACGCAGCTATCGAAGCTGCTCGCGCAGGGAGCGAAGGATTAGGATTCGCAGTTGTAGCTGATGAAGTCAGAAATCTTGCCGAGGTTGCCGAGAAAAGTGCCTGCCTTGTTACAGAAACGATTTCTTCCATCCATAGTCACGTCGAACTTATCATGACCCTCTCCAATAGCGGAGCAGACTCAGCGAAGACTGATATTGAAAACGTTATAGTGGTGCTTAAACATTTAGGAGAAACCTCTGAAGTGATCAAGTCAGTTTCAATTGATGCTGGTAAAATGGCCCGAGACACGGAAGAAGTATCTCGTGATGCTCAGTCATTCAAACAGAGAGTGGATTCTGTTGCAGCAGCAACGGCACAAACGTCTTCTTCTGGAGCAGAGGCACTGGCAAGCTGCGAGGAGCAGTTCATCGCTATGACTGATATTATGGAATCCTCAAAGCTCCTAAGTGACAAATCTAGAAAGTATCTCTTGAATAATAGTTCTGAATATCTCGATATGCTTGGCTCATCTTCTCAGCAGCTGACTGCAACTGTCCAGGAGACTAATGCTTCTGCACAAGAAGTTGCCTCGGCGATTAGTCTCATTGCAGAGGGAGCGAATTCACAATCTGAGCAAGCGGACTCTTCGCTTCTCATTATTAAAGAGGCACGCGTAAGAATTGAATCTATTTTTAAAAGTGCTGATAGTTTTCGAGTCTCCGGTGGATCTATCGAAAAAACGTTTCAAAATCTAACTGGTATCATCATAGGAATTCAGCAGAGTCTTTCCAAAACAGCAAGCTCATCACGACAAGCTCAGGATAATGCCTTAGAGCTTAAATGTTCCGTTGCGAAAATTCAAAAGTTCATTCGCTCAATCCGCGAAAATGCTTTAATGACCAACATGTTGTCTGTTAGTGGAGGAGTTGAAGCCGCTAGAGCAAACGAGTCCGGGAAGGGATTCTCGGTCGTTGCCGGAGATATCCGTGCGCTAGCTTCAGATACATCTTCTAACTCCGATATTATAGAAGACCTACTTGACAAAATTTATGAGAAAACGATTCTCGTTCAGAGTTACATAAGCCGGGTCAACCAATCAGCTCAACGTGACTATGTCCGCGCTGAGGAATCCGTGGTTCAGATGCGTAATCTTATCGATTCAGCAAAGTCCTTCACCGAGCTTGCCAATGAAATGGTATCTAAAGCTACAGAGTCGGAGGAATCTTGCAAGGACGGATCAACGATAGTGGAAGACGTAAGTCGTGCCGCTGGGATTATATCAGAAAGTGCCAAGACGGCATCAGAGATAGCGAAATGCCAATCTCGATCAACCCAAGAGCTTAGTCTCCAGGTTGAGCAGGTGTCATCAATGGTGAAAGAATTTGGATACATGTAAGAGGTGCCTATGAAAGTTATTATTTTTAAAGCTTCTGATACAAATGTTGCGGTTTCACTTAGTGACGTACGAGAAGTGATTGGCAGAGATGAAACATCCACAATCGATGACATAGAATGCATCCGTGGGAAATTTACGAAAGTCAGTGATGCAGGTTTATTTCTCATGGGTAGGTCAGCTGCAGATCCCGTAAAAAAGACGATTCTCCTGGAGCGGCAAGGTTGCATGATTGGTCTTTCGACTTCTACAGTGAGTAGAATCTTTGAAGTCAATCCTCAATCGGTACAACAAAAGCCTCCTGGGCACACAGTGGGATTTCCTAATTTTTGCCAGGGTATTTTTAGCCTGACTGGTTTTGAAGGTCCCATTTATCTTTTAAATATTGAACAATTGTTTTCCCAAGAATCTTTGAGTCAAGAAGGTGCTTCAATTGCTGCCTCTCCTGTGGCGGAGGAGCAAGTCTCGTTGTCACGAGCGATTTGCTTTAAGTTGGGGAGTTGCGAGTACGCTTTTTCCATTGAAGAAACTGTAGAAATCATTCGTGGAAGAGAATCCAGATCTGTTCCGGATACTAAGTCTGTCATAGAGGGTGTGATAAACCTTCGAGGAATAGTTTTACCTGTAATAGATCTTCGGAAAATCGCAGGGACTCTTGTGAAAAATCAAAGCGGAATGAAAGATACGTCGAAGATTATTATCGTAAAATCAGATGACCAGCTTATCGGATTTAGAGTCGAGCTAATGACCGAGGTAACTCCCTTCTCCTCTAAAGGAATTGAGCTTTTATCAGATTCGTTTAGTGGAATGGGAAAATCCTGGATTCATCAAATGCTTCGCATAAGTGATGAGCGCACAGTTTTTTTTATTAATTCAGATTGGTTCGTTAAACATGCTGCATGAAAATCTTCGTATTTATCTCTATTCGAATTCTTCGGTCTTTCGAACTTGGGTCGAGTCGAGCTTGCTCGCAGTCGGAGTTCGCATCTTCGCTAAGCCACGAGGAGATTATCGATCGCAGAAACTCGATCAAAATTTCTTTAACTGTCTTATTGTTGATGATGAAGTCAATGGAGAGGAATTTCATCGAACTATCCGCTTACCAGTGAAGAAAGGTTTCGAAGAGATGAAACTCGGTATAGCTTCCTACATTCTTGCTCAGCTTCCAGAGTATTGGAATTCGTTTTCCATACCTGCTTCGGAGACTCCGCTGTTTCAAAAAGTTGTCTTCCTTGGTCTCAGTACAGGGGGACCTGCTGCGCTTGAGAAAATTCTTCCTAAAATACAGCTCAACTCGGAGACTATTTACATTATCGCTCAGCATATGCCCGCAGGGCAAACTCGCGGTTTAGTGGATCATCTTTCACGCAAAGAGAATTTAAAAATCCGTGAAGCTGCTCACCTCGAAAGTCTTGTACCTGCAACCTGGTACGTTCTTCCATCAGGTGTGCACTCATTTTTTTGCATGAACCAAAAAAATGAACCACTTTTTTTGCAGTCACCAAATCCAGAGCGACTTCATAAACCACTCATCGATTTTTCACTTTACTCAATCGCACTTGCCTGCCGGCGGAAATTACTAGCTGGAATTCTTACGGGTATGGGGAGTGATGGTGCTCTTGCCCTTAGGGCTGCGCGAGATTTTTGCGCCACTACTTTTGTTGAGTCTCGAGACTCCGCTCTTGTATTTGGAATGCCTAAAATGGCACTAGAAAACAATGCTACTACTAATGAGATAGATCTCGGAAAAATTCCTGACTTTATCCATGACTGGATAAGCAGACCTAAGGAGAATTCTGATGTGGCATAAGGGATCAGTTAAATCATTGTCTCAACTCATTGAAAAACAATACGGTATTCGCTGTGATGAGAATAAGCTCGTGTCTCATATGCCCGTACTCATTTCCATCCAGACTAAGGCCGGATTCATACGTGAAGAAGACTTTCTTAATTTCTTGACTGTGTCACCCAAATCTAAAGAACTGATTGAGATTGCTGAAAATTTTTTGATTCACGAGACGTATTTTTTTCGTGAGTTTCGCCAACTCCAAGTATTCTCCGAATTACTTTTACCTGAAATCGTTGAACATAAGAAACGAAAGGGTGACCTTACATTGAGTCTTTGGTCTGCAGCTTGCTCCAGTGGAGAAGAAGCCTATACTCTAGGAATTATTCTTAACGAATTTCTCGATAGAAGAGTTTTCCCCTCGATCCGAATCCATGGCACAGATCTGGACCGATCAGTCATTGATAAGGCAAAAAAGGGAACCTACGCAGGAAGAACTCTCAAAGATGTACCTCCAGGGTACTTGAGCCGATATTTTTTAAAAGAAAAAGATGAGACCTATTCACTAGGGAGTCAAATTAAGGGAATGTGCGAATTTCGAGTCGAGAATCTCCTTCTCACAAAGCCTGTCAGTTCTCAGCGATACGACATCATCTTCTGCAGAAATGCATTTATATACTTTTCTGACGCTAATAAAAAAATTATCCTCGAGTACTTTTCGTCATGCCTTAAAGCGGATGGGGTACTTGTCATCGGATCGTCAGATTCAATTTCTAAGATTGAGTCACCGTTTGCAACTTTCACAAGAGGTGGCTTCACTTTCTACGGTAAGGGATGTTTTGTGAAGTAATTCCTGAATTTTATCGTTTTGTAGACACAGGTTTTACCTCCTATTTAATTGTTCTAACCGAACTTATTAAACATTTCAGACAAATGGACACTGATGAGCGCTGTGTATGAGCAAGCCGGGAACTGATAAATATTTGCCTTGAAAAGATAGTTTTATAGTCGAAGGTTCGATTCCAGCAACTTCCAATACTCCTTCGCTTTTATAAAAATAAAAGTTGGTTTTTTGTTCTTTCGAAGCATCAACCCATCCGTCCTCATCTTACTTGTTTGGACTCAAGGAGGGCCCTATAATTCTTTACAAGTTCAACCGCTTCTTTCGTAGCCTTTTCGATCTTCATGATTCTGTCATCCTCTTCGCCGGTAGCAACTTTAAGCATAAAGGTATAACCATCAATCTTTGCTAATTTGTTTGTTATGTCGTGAAGAAAGGTGTGATCTTCTTTTGTCATACTTATCCTTTAAAAATTAAAGCCGATTCTTTTAAACATGAAAAAATCTAAACATCGGAGAATCTTTAGAAATGATCTCCATTTTCTCGAAAATCTCTTTTACGTCAATTGGGCCATCATCATACATTATCAAAATGATATCCACGTGAAAATGCGAAAAATAAACAATTGGTTAAGAGTAGTCGTTTTTGAGATTCCAATCCCTCTTGGGAAAACAATATCCTCTCCAGCTTTTTGATGTTTAGATTATTTGTCTAAAATAACTCGATGGACATTAGGATTTTAAGAGTTTACGGATCGTAAAGGCGTTACGGTATGGCGAGGCTAGGGGGGCATTGATGGACCCGAAATCTGCCAAGTGATAACTTTATATAAAAACTCGTATCCGAAGATGTAGGTAACAGTAAGCCTATAATAGTAGATTTTTAAATTTAATTTTTATTTAACTTTAAAACTTTCTAGTAGATTTCTTTGAGAGACAAGTTCTTCTTTAAACAGATCTTCCAGTCCAAGACTGATAGAGGAATCCTTTACTGCTGCAATATGGTAGGTTATGGCCAGAGTTTTATTCTCCTTAAGTGGAACGAATGAAGTGACGATCACAACACCTTCCTGAAATTTAGAAAAGTTACTGTACTCTTTCATCAATACGGCCGATGAACTTTGAGAGATTACATCCAGTTTACGGGCAGCAGTGACGGCTTTGATGGCTTTAGCATCCGGGAGAGTAGAGACATCATCCGAATCGAAGTAAACTTTCATCCCATAATTATATGAAGCTGGACCTGTCACTTTAAATGATTCTTCTGAAAGAACTTTAAGTTTTGCCCCTTCATTTAAATGTCCAAGAAATTTTTCATCCACCATTTGTTTGTGATCAAAAAATCCAATAGGCTTATTGATGACGTACACGATCTTACTCATCAGAATCTTGATATTAGGTTTTTTAACCATTCCCAGAGTATCCATCTGAGCAATCATAGGGAATTTCGTTTTCAGCTCTTTGGCATCTACTAATCGGTAAGAGTAGTGAATATCGCCTTTCATCAAAAGCTCTGAATTAAACTTATAATTCAGTCTCTTTTCCTTTACGATATCTGCATACGTCGGAGCCGACAGAGTAAGGTTAAGAACGAGAGTGAACATTATTTTGTTGAAGTGTTTCATACAATACCTATCGGGTATAATAAGAAAAACATGAGTAAAAGAGTTCTGTCGGACATTATTTTTCCTTAGAGGTAATCTATGATTAGACCAATTTGTAGAATGGGGCATCCAGTTCTTCGTCAAATGGCTGAAAACGTGACAAAAGATTTTCTAAAGACTGACGA
Organism: Bacteriovoracaceae bacterium; assembly: GCA_040399925.1. Lineage (GTDB taxonomy): Bacteria > Bdellovibrionota > Bacteriovoracia > Bacteriovoracales > Bacteriovoracaceae > Peredibacter. The sequence continues at coordinate 4,139 of JBBARF010000067.1, read as the reverse complement.
TTTTGGTCGGTTAATTATCGATATGAACGACTCGATGAAACACTACGGAGGGATTGGAATTGCGGCCCCTCAGATTGGTGTATCACAAAAAGTAGCGTTGATAGAATTGATCGGTTTTAACCGTTACGGCGAAGAGGTGAATCTCCCGCTGACAACTTTCATTAACCCGCGCTTCGAAGTACTGGATGCCGAGGTTCAAGGATTTTGGGAAGGTTGTTTATCTGTTCCGGGTTTACGCGGATTTGTGGAGAGACCAAAGCACGTCAAAGTTTTTTATATGGATGAACATGGGCATGATCAGATCCTAGAGGCCAAGGGATTCTTGGCTACAGTTCTTCAGCATGAACTCGATCATCTTTTTGGTGTGCTCTATGTGGACCGAATTAAAGATCCAAAACTAATGACCTATCAGGAAGAATTTGAAGAATATATTCAAGGCAAATCACTAGATGAAAACTAAAGCTCTCAGAGAACTCTTGATCCTGGCCCTTCCCATTATCTTTGGTCAGATTGGTCTGATGTTAGTGGGAACAGGGGACATGATTATAGCTGGTCAGTACTCACGTGAATGTCTTGCCGCTATCGGATTGGCAATCTCAGTTGTGAATCCGATTCAAATTTCTATTCTTGGTCTGCAGTTCGCTATTTCTCCTCTTCTTGCGCAAAAGCGTGGAGCAGGTGAGGATGTATCAAAGTATTTTTGGACGGTGATCTTCTATAGTTTTGGAGTTGGATTTCTTTCTCTCATTCTCACTCTCTTGGCCCTTCAGCTTATTCCCTTTCTTGGTTATCAAGAAAATATGAATCGCCTCATGTCTCAGTATATTCTCATCACAAGTACTTCCGTTTTTGGTCTTTGCCTCTATCAGGGTGTGAAAGAGTTCTTTCAATCTCAGGAAAAAATTATTGCGGCATCCGTGGTTGCCATACTGAGTGCTATCTTAAATTTGGGATTAAATTATTGTTTAGTCTTTGGAGTTTATGGTTTTCCGGAACTTAAAGAAGCTGGTTTAGCATGGGCTTCGCTTACTGTTCGTATGGTGACAGCACTTGGTCTCTTTCTCATGACCTACAAATACTGGAAGGGGACTCGTAAGATAGATTTCACTTTCATTAAGCAATGTCTAAGAGTGGGCGGACCTATTTCAATGTCCTGGTTTTTTGAAATTATGGCTTTCTGCTCAGTAACTCTTTTTGTTGGAAAATTTGCAGAAGATCAAACTGCCGCAAATAACTTGGCACTAAATATCGGTTCTCTTGCTTTCATGGTTCCTCTGTCGATCTCTGCAGCAGTGAGTGTGAAAGTTGGCCACGCGTACGGAGAAAAAAATCCAGATAAGATTAAACTCTTTGCCCAGGTTAGTATTTTTACCGCGATCTTTTTTGCTGTCATCATGGGCAGTATGTTTTACTTCTTTCCCAATCCTATCATGTCTATTTATTCAAACGATCACGATGTTTTAGTCTGGGCCAAAAGATTATTATTCTGGGTTGCCTGCTTCCAACTTTTTGATGGGCTTCAGGTAACTCTCTCTGGAATTCTCAGAGGATTGAGTGTTACCAGGGCTTCTTCTATTGCAATATTTGTCGGCTACTGGATTATTGGAATTCCGCTTGGGTACTATCTTGGATTTAATCGAGGTATGGAAGCCCAGGGATTTTGGATCGGATTAACTACTTCCCTGGGACTCGTTGCAATTATGTTAGGAGTGATTCTAAAAATAAAAATGAAATCCCTTTTAGTTAGAGGGATTCCATAAAGAAATCTCCGTTACCCTGAACGATGGTGTGGTTACATGAGTTTTTCAGCACACCACCAAATATTCCGAATAATGGATTAAGGCGCCAGCGAGAAGCCCTGATATTGTAAGATTGAGGCACAAGAACTGCGGCTATTTTCTGTGAAGCTACTTCACGACGAATAGTCTTGATTTTGAAATTTCCATTCGCATCCAGATTTGAGTAGCTATAACCTTCATCCTGGCCCGGATTATAGGTATAAGGGTGTACGTACCATCTGTTAGTTTTTACATAAAAGACAACTTTGAATTTATTGTAAGCAGCAGGAGAAAGACCATTGATGTGTCCGCGTATCACATCATTCTTGATGATTTGATCAACAACAACTTCAGTTGTACGACATTCGTTTGCATAATCCCAAAGGGTCGCGCGAGATTGACTCTGCCATCCTGCCTGGGCCAGTTGAACAGACATGAGCGTGATTAATGCCAATAATAATTTCATAAGGCCCCTTTTATTCTTTTTTTCATTTTCTCCCTATTGGCCTCACCATACAATTATGGGAGGATATTGCCGGAGCATTAATGTTTGATCAAATTATTCAAGAAATAGAGCGTCAGGGCTTTTCGATCTGTCCTCATTTACTTTCTAGTCAAGAGGTATCAGAGGCGAACGAATTTTTCTTAAGACACTCAACGGAGTTTCAAGCCGCTCTGGTCGGACCAGAAACAGGTAAAAAACGAGTGGAAGATATCCGAGGAGATTTCACCTTGTGGTTAGCGACGGATAATGCTCCTCGCGAATTTAGAAAATTATTCGAATTCTTGAATGAACTTAAAAGTGAACTTAATAAAAGGCTTTTCCTAGGCCTGCGTGATTACGAAGCTCATCTCGCCCGATATCCTGTCGGGAGTTTTTATACCCTCCATTTAGACCGACATGAAAAGAAATCCACCAGAGTTGTTTCTTTTGTTTTTTATCTGAATGAAGAATGGAAAGATGGAGAGGGTGGGGAGCTTATTCTTTACGATAAAAACAATGTTGAGATTCTCAGACTACCACCCGAACCCGGTACTTTTATCTGTTTTTTGAGTGAAGAGTTTCCTCATGAAGTAAAAGTCGCTACTCGGGAAAGAAGAAGTTTGACCGGATGGATTCATTCCATCCAATTGAGTTAAAGGAAAGTATGATTTGTGCTCTCTGTGATCGAGTTAAGTTAACTCAACAAAATCAATATCCCTATGTCATTCATGAGTTTAAAAATTCTTACCTCATGTTGGGTGAGCATCAGTTTTATAAAGGTTACTTTATTTTGGTGATGAAAGATCACTATCGCGAGATGACTGATCTCCCTAAGTCTGTCGCTCACGAACTGCTGGATGAAATGCTTCTGACCTCCTTTTTTATTGAGAAAACGTTTAAACCTACTAAGATGAATACATGTAGTCTCGGGAACGTCGTCGATCATATTCATTGGCATTTTTTTCCTCGATATAAAGAAGATCCGGATTTTAAAAACCCACCTTGGCTCCAGATGGCGCAGTTTGATTCGGCCAGACTATCTCCAGGGGAAGCTGAGCAAATAGTTAAAAAGATGAGAGAAGAATTCAAAAGCTTTCATTCTCTGTCAGGGATAGGTTAAGAAAAGTAAGATTTAAAGATTAGGGTTGCCATAGTCGACCTAAAATCTTTCAATCATCCTGCAAAAAACTTTACCATGGATGTGTATATGAAGTTTTCTCTCCTCGCCCTATTACTGATTACGACCCAAGTATGGGCCGGATTTAGTGTCAGTACTTACAACATCAGAAATTTTAATAAAGACCCTCGTGCAGGAACGACTAACGTTGCTGAACTTACAAAAATTATTCAATCTGTGAAAAGTGACATAATGGGTTTTGAAGAAGTTGTGAATGTTGCAGCTTTTAAAAGTCTGATGCAAACTGCTCTGCCAGGTTATCTCTACGAAATTTCGGCATGCGGTGGTGGTGGTAAACAACATCTGGCGATCGCTTATAATCCTAAAACTTTCAAATTCATCAACACAGCAGAGGATGCAACATTCTCTGGTTCAACCACTAATGCCTGTGGATCTCTGCGCCCTATGTTTATGGTTAATCTCGAGCATAAAGCTACGAAAACATTTTATCTTTTTAGCGCCAATCATCTCAAGGCCGGAGGGGATGCCAATGCATTTAATCAACGTTGGAATCAGTACAAAAAATTATTAGCTTTTGCAGAGGCTCACTCCGACTTGAACCTTATCATGCTCGGTGATTTCAATACGACTGGGTATAATATCAAGAATGAGGATTACGTTAAATTTGAAGAGTTTCTGACTCATGCTAAACTTCGTACGATGTCAGAAAACCTCGGTTGCACTTCTTACTGGAAAGGAG
>JBBARF010000066.1:11028-18340 GCA_040399925.1 Bacteriovoracaceae bacterium | reverse complement strand
ATCTTCTCTAATTGTACTTTCATCTCGACGACATTTGAGGAAATTTCTGGATGGGCAGATTTTGATCCCATAGTATTGGTCTCTCGACCTAGTTCCTGAAGGAGGAAGTCAATTTGACGGCCAATTTCGCCCGACGAATTAAGCACCGACTTGAGCTTGCCCACGTGGATCCATGCCCGATTGGTTTCCTCGTCTATTTCTAACTTTTCAAGGTAATAGACCACTTCCTGAAGGAAGCGGGACTCATCAATCTTGATATCTTTCAATTTTTCATTCAATTTCAGAGTGAGTTTATCCTTCATCATGTCCGGATATTCACCTTTGAACTTCTCTACATTTTTTAAGCAAGCTTCATAAACGCTCAAGTGCTCCAGAAGTTTTTCTGCGAGCTTCTTGCCTTCCGACGCTCTTGAAACCTTCAGCGCTTTCAAAGCATTTTCAAACGATGCCATGACCAGAGGATTCATTTCTGATTCTTTTTGATCATCTTCTTCTTTGTAAAAATCAGAACGGAGAAAGTCTGTAGGCGAAACACTAAAAGGAATTTTCTGAGCTTCAAATGAAGGCTTCATCAAAGCGATGAAAGCTTCCACTTTCTTGGTATCAATCTGAAATTCAGTTCCGGCCTTATCCATCTTCTTGTAACTAATGCTAACATCAAAACTTCCGCGTCTGAATGCCGCTTCGAGCTGAGATTTAAGATCAATCTCGAGTGAGTTAAATAATGAACTCATACGAAATTTGAAATCTTTAAAACGGTTATTCACGGTTTTGATTTCAGTTGTGAGAGTAAAATTTTTACCCTGAGCTTCGCCCTTACCAAATCCGGTCATTGAGTAAACACTCATGCTTAAGCCTTTCCTTCATCAGTTGTATCAAGTGTCAGCGTGCTGTTACCCATCTGACGAAACTTTTCAAAACGTTTTTGCATCATTACATCTGGATCTTGTGCCTGAAGAAGTTTGAGACTTGAAAGGATCGTATCCTTCACGGTCTTAATCGCTGTATCAGGATATCTATGAGCGCCACCAGCAGGTTCTTTAATAATTCCATCAATAACTTTTAATTCAAAAGCTTTATTCGGAGAAAGTTGAAGTGCATTGGCAGCAGTCTCTGCCATTTTTGGATCTGACCATAAAATCGATGCGCATGATTCAGGAGAAATTACGGAGTAAACTGAATACTCCATCATGAAAACTTTATCAGCGACAGCAATCCCAAGAGCACCACCAGAACCACCCTCGCCGATCACAACTGATACGATGGGAGTCTTGATGTTGAACATTTCTTCTAAGTTTTCAGCAATGGCTAGTGCCTGACCACGCTCTTCTGCGCCGATACCTGGATAGGCTCCCGGAGTATCAACGAAAGTGACGATCGGGAGATTAAACTGAGAAGCCATCTGCATAATTCGCAAAGCTTTTCTGTAACCTTCAGGATTGGCCATCCCGAAATTACGTTTGATTTTTTCCTGAGTCTTGCGACCTTTTTCAATTCCAATGACAGCAACTTTCAATCCATCAATAAAACCAAAACCAGTAACCATAGAAGGATCATCAGAAAAACGACGGTCTCCGTGAACTTCATGGAACTCAGAAATTATTTTTTCGATGTAATCAATGGCGTGTGGTCTTTGTGGGTGACGCGAAAGTTGTGTACGCTCCCAAGGAGTGAGCTTCTTATAAATATCTTCAAGGATCGTGTTGACCTTGGCTTCCAGAGCTTCAATCTCTGGAACGATATCCATTGATCTGTTGGATTGTTTCAATTCGCGAATCTGGTTTTCAAGTTCTGAAACTGGACGCTCGAAATCTAAGGTAAAATCCATCGCTTCCCCTCTTGTTAGGTTAAAAAATCATGCGTTCAGGATTGGGGTTTAAACTACCTTGATTGGGAGGAAAATGCATCATTTTCCTCTTTTAGATTGAGCTAACTTACTGAGATCATTCCCAGCCTTCGACCTTGCCCGACTCGAAATAGATATATTTCGATGCGCCATCGGACTTATAGACCCATCTTTCATTTTCATTCCGTGGATTTCCAGCGACCTCGACCCTCACAGGTTGACCCCAACTGGTCGTTACATCGTCCTTACTCATGCCCAAAAGGATGTCAGATTTTCGAATCGCAAAAGTCGTTTCTGAACTTGTATAGGCCGAATTTTTTTCAATCATGCCACGGGATTCAAGATACTCACGACGTTCCCCAGCAGGAATATTTAGATAATAAATTCTTTCAGAAGTGGTGGCCAATTTATGTCGATATTTATTGTAGTAGGTAAGGTCTTCTTGGTGCTGTTTTCCCTCGAGCTCTTCAAGTTCTTGCTCGAGAGAAAGGGTATTTCTCTGGCTTTCAATATCATACGATGATGCCGGTGTACGGTTGCGGCGATCTTCATCACTAATTCCAAAATCACCATTATCTCCAGAAACAACAGGGAAATCGGTGTGTGGATTAAAAAATTGGGTATCGTCACTTTCCATTTCGGAGAGAAAATCTCGACGTGATATGAATTGTGAGCAGCCGACGGTTTGAAAAACAATCACGGTCAATAAGAAATTTTTGAAACGACTCTTCATAAAACCATCCTTGCTTTTTGAAGTCCTGAGGTCCTATCGGTCGGATGGGTCCTTGAGGTAAGTACTGAACTTTCAGAGGGTAAAGCTTGCCTAATCCCGACTGAAGCACTTTCCCCTCACTATATTGGCCGTTTAAGCCGATAAGATAAGCGATGAATTTATTGGCTAAACTCGAAAATTTTATAAACAAACTTTTAATCCTACTCATTGAGTTTGTTTCAAAAACTGTGCATAAAATAATTCCACCATCTGTCCACGCGAGGATAGAGAAATTCAATTTATATGTGGAAGCGAAAAAAGCTAGTCTTAAAACAGCTCCGGATTTTATTAAGAACAAGGCCAAATCATCGATCGCATTAATCCAAGCTGTTTCGAAAATCAAAGATCATCTCAAAGAAACTTATACAGCTGCCATGTCCCAGTACCAGGATAAAAAACCGAAGTCAGCACTAGATAAACTTCAACGCACTTTGATGACTCCTGTACTCATGATCTCAAGATGGTTAAGTGGTCTCTCTACAACTCAATCATTAGTTCTTCTGACTTTCACTGCTGCTTCTTTCCTATCTGGTGTTGAAGTTATCTTTTCTGGTAAGCGACTGGTTAACCAGCACATAGAAGCTTCAAGAGATCCAGCGAGTCTGGTTGAAGAAGATGTAGCCTATGAGCGACCAGAGTATTACAAAAAACAAACACGACACTTTGAAGTCAATAACCTCAGACTACCGGTTTATATTGGGGACGTGAATGATTTGCGTTCAATTGATGTCGATTTCATCGCAACTGTATCAAACCGTGAAGCTCGCATGTATTTAGAGAAGCATGAATTTCAATTCAGAGATCACCTGATCAATGAAGTGGAACCCATGCTCGCCTCTTTCCCACTTGAAGATGAAGGGAAAGAAATCCTTCGCCAAAAACTTGAAAAAGAAATTAATGCTTATATCAAACTCAATGGCCTCACCGGTTGGGTAACTGATTTAAAACTCACTTACATCCTCGCCAACTAAACCTTCTCCATTAAAGTTCTGACCGTTTTCTGGCTAATTTTCAAACGACGTGCAGTCAGGGCAACATTCCCCTCAAAAGTTCTCAGAGCAGATTTTATATGATTGGATTTGATGACATCCATCGACAGAATTTCATTCGGCACAGAGAGGGACATCAGATCAGAACTTTGAAGTAAGAGTTCCTCATCTACATGATCAAAATCGAACTTAGTTGATCGTGAAAGTATTCTTTTCTTATCCAGATGGCCCAGTAGTTGACGAAGATTTCCTGGCCAGGCGAGGCTTTCAAAAAAATCCATCAGCCGCTGCGATAGACTCACCCCATGCTTCAGACAATACGCCTGACAACAACTTCTGATGTGCTCGACATTAGATCTTAGAGTCGGTAGATCAATGGTATGACCGGATTTAAAACGATAGTAGAGATCCTTTCTCATTGTTCCCTGAATGACTAGATTTTCAAGGGATCTTCCAGAAGCAAAAATCAATCGAGTTTTAATGTTCTTTTCCGTTGTGTCCCCAACTCGACGGTATTTTTTATCATCTATAAAAGTGAGAATTTTAGTTTGAAGATCATGGGGCAGAGAATCCACTTCATCTAAGAAAAGCGTTCCATGTTCGGCCATAGCGAATGCTCCCAATTTATCATTAATAGCTCCGGTGAATGAGCCTTTTTTATGACCGAAAAGTTCAGACTCAATTAATTGAGGATTAAAAGATGAAAGATTCACAGAAATAAAACTTCCCTGACGACCACTCTTCTGGTGGATTTTAGAGGCCAGATAAGTTTTGCCTGTTCCTGTTTCACCTTGAATGAGAATTTTTAACTCGGATTCGATCAAACTTTTTTGCAAAAGAATCGGATGATCAAAGTGAGCTCTAGTTTGCTCTTCCAAACCATGGGGAAAAAAATTAACTTTATTATCATCAATATAAAGACGATCAAGCCTTTCAACATAGGCTTCCTTAACCGCCAAACCATTCAGCCAAAAGGCTTGCCCCTTTATCGTCCGGAGTAGGAAACGAGGGTCTTTTACCATGCCCTCATCGAGCTCCAGACGATAGTGAAAAGGATCAATCACGGTGTTGGGAAGCTCAATATAACTACCCGAAAGTCCCAGTGGTCGGTAGTGAGAGGAGATCAGATCGATACACTTTCGATTTAAGGTGAAAGCCTTTTTTCTTCCATGAATCGGGCAGATACTGCAGCTGTCTCCCAGACGGACGCCTGCACTAATCATTTGTTCATTCATTAACTTACGGTGAAACATGCCTTCTCCTTATTTTGAAAGACGAATGAGGCATGTTTGGGTTAAAGTGAGGCAAAAGCACAGGACGATCCTCTCTTTTATGAGAGATTTTAAGATTAAGAAACGGAATGTAAGATGCAGATTCAGAAAGGCAAAACAGAATTCCTCATGGGAATCGATAAAATCGACCAACTTCAGAAATGGCTTAATGAAAATCCTTTCGCAAATGGAATCGCTTTCATTGGCCGTTCAAACGTTGGTAAATCATCACTTATCAATGCTGTTTACGGAAAATCAACAGCACGTGTTTCTAAAACACCAGGTCGAACCCGTCAGGTCAATATTTTTAATTTCATCGTTTCTAATCAGGAAACAAAATCAGAAGAAAGTTTTTTTCTCTTTGATGTTCCTGGATATGGGTTTGCAGAAGTTTCAAAAGAGATGGCCGCAAATTGGCAAAACCTGCTCGATAATTTTTTCCGTCTTTGCAGTCAAAAAATTCTTCTTTTAAATATCCAGGATTCCCGTCACCCTCTGCAGGAACCGGATACGATTTTCCACGACTACATTAAAAGTTTTGATCTTGAGACCTATGTCATTTTCAACAAAATGGATAAACTCAAGACTCAGTCCGAAAGAAGTCGCCTCAAGAATTTGATGCCCGCTATCTATAAAGAGTTCAAATGGGTTAAACAGATCCACTTTGTCTCGGCCGAGAAGGGAGACGGTATACCCGCTTTGGAGCTTGCGATCATGAACTTTGTGATGCGTGAGAGCCCTTTCCTTAAAACTTGATCAAATAAATCCGGAAAATGTTTTCTATAGTTTGATACGGGGTCAGCGGTTATCATGTTGGCTTATGGCAAACAAGAGTTCACATTGGTTTCTCACCCCCGAAGATGACAAAAAAATCTCGGAAGTCTTCGCGACTCTGAGAAATAAGTATCTTCACTATCAGGATCCTTGGGGCTTCAATCTCGACCTGTGTGAAAAAGCCCTGAGAACTCTCGTTCCTGTCTATCGCTCCTATTTTAAAGTTCGTCTCTTTGGTGCTGAAAATATCAAGGATCATTCTTATATTGTGACCTCTAATCACTCGGGACAAATTCCTCTCGATGCCATGCTCATTACGATCGCTTTTATTATGGAGGTCGATCCTCCACGAGTTCTAAGAGCGATGATTGAACGATTTATGGCGCAACTTCCTTTTATTGGCGACCTGACGGCACAAACTGGTTCCATTCTGGGTGACAGAGGAAACTGTCAGTACCTTATAGAGAATGGTGAATCTATTCTGGTTTTTCCTGAGGGCGTTCGTGGAATTTCGAAGAACACTCCCGATTACTACAAACTCAAATCGTTCTCACAGGGCTTTTATAGAATTGCGCTTCAAAAGAAAACACCTATTCTTCCCGTCTGTGTGATCGGTGCTGAAGAGATGTTTCCTTTTGTGTTTCATGCTAAGAAGGTGGCGAGTATGCTCAAGCTTCCTTCGCTTCCACTCTCCCTGAATTTTATTCCTCTTCCGTCACCCATCGATATTTATATCGGGCCCGAAATTCCTATTCCTGAAAATCTGGAAGTGGAAGCTGCTGATAAAGACATCAAAGAAAATGTTTACCTCATTGAAAATACTATCAAGCGCATGCTGATCACTGGTCTTAAAAATCGCAGGCCTTTCTTTGATGGACTTCGTAAGCCCATCTCAAAATATGTCCTTCGTGAATTTAAGACCAAGGCTTCAAAATGAGTGGTAAAAAAAAGATTCTTTTCATAGGCATTGCCGGTGGTTTAGCCCAGATGACAGTCAGACTGATTCTCGAAGAGCATCCTGACTGGGAAATCATTGGGATTGATTCCCGCGATATTAGCAAAGTTCCACAGTTCCCTGGTCTTTCATCTATCCAGATGAAGTATTCTCGTGGAAATTTTGAAAATCTTTTCAGGACCCATCTGTTTGATGTGGTTTACCACTTAGGTCGAATCAGTCATTCTTCAAACACTCATAATGTTCTGGCGAAAAGAATTGAGCTCTCAGTCATGGGAACAAATCGAATTCTTGATTTGTGTGAAAGATCTGGAGTGAAGAAAGTTATTATTCTTTCTACTTTCCACGTTTACGGCGCCATTCCGGATAACTCTATCTTCCTCGCAGAAGACGCTCCTTTGAGAGCAAGTATCAGACATCCGGAACTAAGAGATGTTATTGAGATGGATCAGATGTGCACAAGCTGGATGTGGAAAAATCAGAACACCGTTTCAACCGTAGTTCTCCGTCCCTGCAATATTATTGGAACACAAATTCAAAATGCCATGACGAAATTCCTATCGGGTCCCGTGGCCTTGAGCCCGATTGACTACAATCCCTTTTTTCAATTTATTCATGAATTCGATATGGCCCAAATTCTTTATAAGTCCCTCGATGCTCTTCCGACAGGAACATATAATGTTGCCGGAAGTGATTTTATAGCTC
>JBBARF010000066.1:0-11018 GCA_040399925.1 Bacteriovoracaceae bacterium | reverse complement strand
ATTCTCCTGCCTCATCTCAAATGCAGAACTAAAGAAGCACTTAGGGCCTGATTTCCTGAGGTTTTCTATCAGAGAAGCCTTAGAACTGATTAAATTACGTTAAACAAATCCCTCTTCTTTCACAATTCTTTCACGTTTGTGTTTTAAACTAGATGTGAGGAAAAACATATGGATAAATACCTTTCAAAGCTACTCGCCTGCACACTTGTAGCCTTTTCAACTACTGCTCACACCGTAACCATCACTTGGGAAGATGCCCTTCGCATGGTGGAAAATGAAAATCAGACTCTTGAGGCTGCTAAGAAAGATTGGATGGCCGTTCAAGAAAACGAAAGTGTGGCGACTGCTGGTTATTTTCCTAAACTCAATGCCACGACTTCGGCCACAAGATCGGGATCGAATGCTCCCTCGGGTGGCTCGTTTGTTTCAAATGGCGTGGTCTTAAACTCCGGATCTGCGGGAAATATTTCACAGAACTATAATGCCGGTCTCAACTTCAACCAGAATATTTTTAGTGGTCTGAGGGATAAATCAAAAATTGATCAAGCCGAGTGGAGAACTAAAAATAGTTTCTGGAGTTATGTATCGGCCAAGGCCGGAGTGAGTTATTCACTCAAAGAAGCTTTTGCTAATCTTGCTTACAATCAAGAACTCGTTTCACTCTCGCAAAGTATTTTAGACCGCAGAGAAAGCAACTATCGCTTAGTGCAGGTTCGTTTTCAGAATGGGCGCGAAAATAAAGGCTCGGTCCTTTTATCTGAAGCCTACAAAGAGCAAGCAGAGCTTGATCTCTTAAAGGCGAAAGATAGTCTCGATGTAGCGCAAGTAAGAATCAAGGCCCTGATGAATAAAGATCACTTGGATACAGTTGAAGTGACAGGAGAAGTTCCAGTCATGTCTTTTGCTGAAATTAAATCCTCAGTAGAGCAACAGGCATTGGAAACTCCCGCCTATAATAAAGCGCACTCTCTGGAGATGGCAGCCGCCGAAGATATCTCTATAGCTAAATCTTCTTTCTCTCCAACGCTAGATTTAACTGCCAACGCTCTTAGACAAGGATCAAGTTACTTCCCGGAAAACGAGAGATGGAACATGGCCTTAACTCTTACGATTCCTCTTTTTGATGGAATGAAAGACGTGGCTTCAACCAAACAAGCGGTTTATGCCAAGTACTCCCTTGAAGCACAAAAAAGAAATGCTCTGCTTGATCTCTTACCAAAAATTCGAGACGCCCAAAACCAGGCCAAGCAAGGTGATATCAGATTTCAAATTGATCAAAAATTTCAGCAGGCAGCAGGCACTCGCGCCGAGATTGCGCGGGCGAAATATAACAATGGACTCCTGTCATTTGAAGACTGGGACATTATTGAAAGTGAGCTGATTACGAGGCAAACATCATTTCTTGCCAGCAAACGTGATCGCATTATTAAGTACGCTGCTTGGGAAAATCAACTCGGAAAAGGGTCTATACAGTGAAAAAGAAAACCTGGATCATCTCCATTATTGTTCTGATCGTGCTCGCATTGGCGGGATGGTTTTTTCTGGTTAAAAACAAAGAAGGCAAAGTCGTTTATAAAGAAACCACCGTTACTCGTGGTGACTTAATTATAAGAATTCAATCCTCTGGAACGGTCAGCCCTCAAAACAGATTAGAAATCAAACCTCCCGTTGCAGGAAGAATTGAAGACGTGCTAGTCAACGAGGGGGATATAGTTAACAAAGGCACAATCCTCGCTTGGATTAGTTCCACCGAACGGGCCGCCCTTCTTGATGCTGTAAGAGCGCAAGGAGCATCCGAGCTTAAAAGATGGGAAGGACTTTATAAACCAACTCCCGTTGTTGCCCCCATTAAAGGAACAGTCATTCTCAGAAGTGTTGAACCTGGGCAAAGTTTTCTTAATACTGAATCCATTTTCACTATGGCCGATCGACTGACGGTTAAAGCCCAGGTGGATGAAACGGATATTGCCAAAGTTAAGATCGGACTTCCGGTCACCATCACTCTTGATGCTTACGCTAGCAAACCGGTGAATGGAAAAGTTGTTCACGTCGCCTATGATGCCACTCTCACAAATAACGTCACAACCTACATCGTTGATGTTCTTCCTGACGAAGTTCCAGATTTCATGCGAAGTGGGATGACGGCCAGTGTAGACATTGAAGTCGATCATAAAGATGGCGTTCTCATGCTACCCCTGACTTCGCTTATTACGACCAATGAAGGAACACGAGTGAAGGTCAAGCAAGGAGAGGAAATTTCTGAAATTGATATTCAGCTCGGTAGTGATAACGGCAAGCAAGCCGAAATCGTTTCAGGAATTCTTGAAGGTGAAGTTGTTCTGACTGAAGACACGAGTCTTGGAGCTAAGAAAAAAGGTGGAAGTCTCTTTATGCCTACGGGCGGTGGCCGTCGCGGAGGCAAGAAGTGAGCAAAGACCTGATCCGTCTTGAGAAGATCGATAAAATTTATCACATGGGTGATAATACTCTCAAGGTCCTCGATCAGGTCAGCTTAACGATTGAGAAAGGTGACTTCGTTGCCATCATGGGTCCTTCCGGTTCAGGAAAATCAACTCTCCTTAATCTCATTGGAACTTTAGATATTGCAACATCCGGTCAATATTTTTTTGATGAAAAAGATATCTCAACGCTGAATGAAGATGAACTCGCTCTCTTTAGACGCCATGAACTTGGTTTTATTTTCCAACAGTTTAATCTTCTTTCGAATTTCGATGCTGCTGAAAACGTCGCTCTTCCACTCCTCTACTCACAAGGCTCAGTTCAAAAAGAGAAGGCCCACCCCTATTTAAAATCTGTCGGTTTAGATGATCGCTCAGATCACTTACCGCGAGAGATGTCGGGTGGACAACAGCAACGTGTGGCGATCGCCCGTGCACTCATGAACGATCCCCGTCTCATACTTGCCGATGAGCCTACCGGAAATCTGGATTCCCATAGTGAAGAACAGGTCATGGGAATTTTAGAAAAGCTCAATGCATCTGGCATGACGGTAGTGATAGTCACTCACGAAGATGAAATTGGAGAGCGCTGTAAGCGTATCGTTCGAATGAGAGATGGAAAAATACTTTCCGACAAAAGAAATCGCCCTCATGAATACTCACCCTCAGCTGAAAAAGCTCTCGCTGAAAATAAACATACTTCACTCACCATCACTGAGCATTTTAAGCAGGGCCTGAAGCAACTTGCGGCCAATAAGATCAGAACTTTCCTTTCTGTCCTTGGAGTTTTAATTGGCGTGGCATCAGTTGTAACCATGCTTGCGATTGGTAAAGGTGCTCAACAGGCGATTGAATCACAACTCTCATCCCTTGGTGCCAACATCCTCTCTCTTCGCGCTGGGGCCATGCGAAGTAGCGGAGTCGCCAGTGAAGCCGGCGCTACAGCTGTCCTTTACCCAGAAGACGCTGAAGCGATCAAAGCCAAATTTCCCTCGGTGACGGGAACCTCCCCCAACATCAATGGCCGCAGTCAGATCAATTTTAAAAATAATAACTGGAATACCCTACTGATGGGTGTGACGGATGAGTATCAAGATCTTCGCGCTTCAAAACCTTCGGAAGGACGATTTTTTACCGACGAAGAAAATAAACAACGGGCCCGGGTCGCCATTATCGGCGCCACAGTTCAAAGAGAACTCTTCAATGGAAAAAATCCTATTGGGGAAACTATCCGCATCAACAAGAATAATTTTTTAATCATCGGGCTGTTACCAGAAAAAGGCTCGGGCGGATTCAGAGATCAGGATGATGTCGTCATTGTTCCCCTACAAACCGCTATGAGAAGAGTCTTTGGTAGAACCGTGGTTGATTCCATCGATATCCAGATTGATAAAATGGCCGACATGAAGGCCGCCGAAGAAGAGATTCTCAATTTTGTGATAAAGCGCCACCACGTTCCTCCCAGTCAGGAAGAAGATGCATTCATGATCTATAATATGGCCGACATTCAACAGGCGATCTCATCAAGTGGAAAGACCATGACTCTTCTTCTCACAGTGATTGCAGCGATTTCTCTGCTTGTGGGAGGGATTGGAATTATGAACATCATGCTGGTCTCAGTGACGGAGAGAACTCGAGAAATTGGTTTACGAAAGGCGATAGGCGCCACCAGCCGCGATATACTAACTCAGTTTTTGGTGGAATCAGCAGTGGTCGGAATTGTGGGAGGCCTCGCTGGAATACTTACAGGGGTTGTTTTGGCGTTGATCCTTACTTTCGCCGCCGGCTGGGACACTTCAATTTCACCACTCAGTATTATCGTGTCGTTCTTCTTCTCTTTTCTTATTGGAGTTATTTTCGGAGTCTACCCAGCAAGGTCAGCTTCGAAATTACATCCCATAGATGCTTTGAGATCAGATTAGAGAAAAACTTTAAGTTTGCGCCATGCGTATTATTGACGCCCTTAAGACAACTATCTAGAATCGAGACTCTTTGATGGCTTCCTGACGGAATGGTAGACGTAGCGGATTCAAAATCCGCCGCTCGCAAGGGTGTCCGAGTTCGAGTCTCGGGGGAGCCACCACTTTATAAAGTACTCGAACCAAGAATTTTCAGATTTTGCGGCCTTTCGAGTACTTGTCCCCCAACGTTAAAACCCAATTCCCTGCTCTCCTTCTGAAAAAATCCCTTACCCATCCAAAAATCTATAGCAATCGAATCCACATCAATTTCAATCCGTGAGATAAATCTATTAATGATCTTGTCTTTTACTTTCAGGATTAAAGCACAACTCTTTTATCGCCTTCACAAACTGCTCATAGTCCTTTAATTCAATTGGAACCTCCTGTCCTGGCTGATCACTCGTTAAAAATTCTGCAAGCTCATTTGCAACCTTGCCTTTCTTTTCGCTAATAACTTTCATGGTTTTATAAATTTCATCGGCGGGAACATTATCAGGTAACTTCGCCAGTCTCTCCGTCAAAGATTCAAGTTGAGTGGAATAACTGGCCAAGTCTTTTATTCGAACTCAAAGAGCATTTTTTTTCGTTTAAATTTTCTTTGTTTCTGATCCCGTGAGTTTTAAGGCGATCTCTCATAATCGGCACTATTTAAATCATCAAGCCCAAGCGTTTATGGCTAGAGTTGGACCGAAAACAATGTCTTCACCTTCTCTAAAAGCTGATCCAAGTCGAATGGCTTAAGGAGCGTCCCAATAATTCCTGGGTGGTGAAATCCTTGACCCCTTGCAGTCAAGACTAAGACTGGTACGGTTCTAATCTTAGGATCTTCTTCTCTGCTCAAAGCCTCTAGAAGTTCTTCTCCGGTCATCACAGGCATTTGAAGATCAAGAAGCACTACACAGTCTCCGGCGTAACTACGAATGAGTTCCAGTCCTAGCTTTCCGTTTTCCGCCTCCTGTACCTTGAATCCTTCGGACTCAAGAAGGTCGCATAAGCTCTCACGAATAAAACTATCGTCTTCAATTAATATAACTGGTCGCATCTGCTTCATTGGCCGGCACCCACTTCAATAGGTAACTCAATTAGGAAGCAAGTTCCAGGGGAGGTTTCGCCGTCAATTCGAATTGTACCTCCGTGGGATTTTAATATTTCGCGGCAAATATAAAGCCCTAATCCCATTCCTGAAGTCTTGTCCGCCGAAACGCGTCTCTCAAATCGTTTGAATATATTTTCGTGGTCCACTTGAGGGACACCAGGGCCATGATCCCGAAAACGAAGCACTACGTGATTAGCTTCTCTTTTGAGTTCTACTTCGACAGGCGCGCTGGGGGCATAACGGATCGAATTGGTTGCGAGGTTAGTCAGTACCTGTTCAAAACGAAACCGATCTAAATTGCAGTATAGTCCTTCAGTAAGTTTAGTGTGAACTGTAATTCCTACGCTAGTGAACCATGGTCTCATCCGCTCAATGACCTCGGAGACTAATTTCGTAATATCTGTGGGTTCGCACTGCAGAGAGAGCTTACCAAGCTGAATCTTAGAAATGTCCAGCATGTCCTCAATAAGTCGAGTCATTCGATCCAGGCCGTAGTCTAAGGCATCCACCATTTCTGTAACCCTAATCGGTTCATACGCATGTGGAGAATTGTTTCTGATCGCTCGTTTAAACATCTGAGTCCGAATTTTCATGCCGGTAATCGGTGTCCTAAGTTCGTGACTCGCGATCGACAAAAAAACGTCTCTTGAGCGAAGGGCTGCTTCAAGGGCTGCTTTTTGCTCCTCTGCTACTGTTATGTCCAAGGTAATCCCATCGAATCGGACAGGAGCTCCTGACGAACTATAATCCGTCCAACCTACTGCTCGAATCCATTTTATCGCAGATTCGTTATCTGGTGAGAAGGTGCGATATTCAACGTTGTAGATTGAGTGAGACTGTATTGAATCTTCAATTGCCTTTCTGGTTCGTTCACGATCTTCGGGATGAATCCTTTCGTAGAAAGTATCGATTGTAACGTGAGCACAGGGTGGTAGCCAAAAGTGCTCTTTCACCTTTTCATCCCAGTTCAAATCGGAAAAAGGCAAATCACAATACCAGACACCAATTCCAGAAGCAGCCGCTAGACGATTAAATCGATCTCTTTGAGATTGAATCGTAAGTTGGGCGTTTTTTTCCGAAGTAATGTCACGAAAGAAAGCTGCGAGACCTCCGTTAGGAGTCGGATAAGCATCGACAGCAAGCCAAATCTTGAGGGCAGAGTTAAAATCTTCAATGCGAACCGGAACGCGTTCTCGGATGATCTTTTCATAGGCTTGCCCAATTTTAGGGATAGTTTCTCGTGGCCAAATTTCCCAGTGGTTCTTACCTACAGTCTTATCGCGGCTGAGTCCAGTTATCCGTTCTTGATTTCCGTTTACTTTCAATACGGTGTAATTCTTGTCGAGCGCAATAAATCCATCGGCCGTGCTTTCTAGAATGTCTGCTGATTCTTTCTGAGAAACCTCAAGTTCGCGTGCATACTCTTCAATTTTTTTTCTGGCCTGAACTTGCTCGGTTACCTCCACTGACAAAATCATGACGCCGTTAATTTGGCCGGATTGATCTCTTCGAGCGGATAAAGTCGAACTGAAGAATCTACGGCGTCCGCTCAATGCCATCGGAGTATCATGATATTCAATGGTTTTTCCTGTGCGATAAACTGTATCGAGATCGCGATGCGTTTCGACTGTTTCGGGCTGGGCTGCGCGTACGGACATTCCAGTAGCATTGAATCCCAGCGCTTTTACATGCGCTCCATTGACGAACTCAAAGACATGGTCAGGGCCACTGAGAATGCAAAGCATCTCAGGAGTTTGTTCAAACAGGTTTCTGAAATTTTCGCGTTCGTTTTCAATAGCCTTCTGGATCATCAAATGGCTTTGAAGCAGCTCATCTCGCACTTCGTCGGTCCTCTTGCGCTCAAAGACCCGGCTTAGCTGAGGAGTGACATGCGATATGATATTGAAGACTTTGGGATCAGGTTTCGCGCTTTCTTTGGAGAAGAACTCAAGGACTGCAACAATCACATCGTCGACAAAAACAGGAAAGGATAAAGCTGATCTAATTCCGACTTCCGCCGCGAGCTTTGCTTTTTGAGGAACAAGATCGAGGTTGAGATCGTTGGTCGATACAAAATTTTGGGTGGAAACAACCTTACCCTGCATGCCTACCCCTGAAGCCAGCTCCAGGTCCAGAAGTTCGTTCCCTTCTTTGAAGCGCGTGAACTTATTCGGGTCATCCAAGTACCACACCTTCGAGGAAATGAATTTTCCAGAACCATCCTTTGCGGGTAGATATGCGTGTCCTATCGAAAATTGTGCATGCTTGCATATCTCTTCTAGAAATATCTGCAATGCTCCATCCACACTAGTTGCTTCATTTGCCGCAACCGTTATAGATTCAAAAAAGCGTACATTTTTCGTCTCGATCGCTAAACTCTTCTCACGCTCTTGAAGCGTATTGAGGCTTGTTTTCAGCACATGAATATCCAACAGCGTAATGACTGCTCCATCAATTCTACTATCAATTGTTTTGAACGGCCGGATTTGGAGTCTCATCCAGTGACCCGTGTTGTCCTGAATTTCTCTTTCTTGTGTCATCAACGATTCGATTACCTCTGATACTAATCCGTCTAGATTCAGATCAAAGGTGGCCCTAATGTTAGCCAACGGACGCCCGATATCGCTGTCGATGAAATTAAAGACCCTCACAGCCTGAGGGGTAAAACGCCGGACTCGGTGCTCGCCATCAACGATTACGAGGGGTATATCCGAGCTCGCTAAGATATTATTTAGGTCACTAGTAAGTACGGTCAGCTCGGCATTTCGATTCTGCAACTCATCATTTACGGTTGTCAGCTCTTCATTGGTGGATTGAACTTCTTCTTTTGCCGTTTCTAATTCTTCGTTCGTACTTTGCAACTCCTCATTGGTGCTTTGCAGCTCCTCATTTCCTGCAGTAAGTTCTTCCAGAGCTGCTTCAAAATCTTCGAACAAGGCCTGTTGGTATAGTTTACTCGTCAAGGCATCTTGTTCTAGTCGGGCAATTCGTTGATCTGCCTGATTTCGGCTGCCTTTTTCCTTTTCAACTTTAGTGCTGCTATTGGCACCTTTCTTTTTCGCAGGCAAAGAGGGGGATGGGTGGTTTTCAAAGAATATTAAAAATTTGCGTTGATTTAATGGAGCTTGAGGATTTGCCGGAATCACTTCAATATTGATTCTGCTGTCGTTGCCATTCAAATCTACAATCACGCTCTCATGACGAGTATTTATGTTGTTTGTTTTCGCTTCTTGGAGTGCTCGCTGTAAACTGTGCACCAGTTCAGGTATTGCCATCTTGAATAAATTATTGCTTGGTGCTCCTGTGGGATTCTGAAGATAAGCACTCGTCTTCCCTTGAAACTGCAAAATCTCCATTGCAGCGTTCACAACCACGGAGGGCGGTGCGTATTTAGCGAGAGTAATTCGATCTAAATCTCTTTGAAAATTACCACTTTCTTTGGGAACTTTTGGCATAACCGGAAAACTTTCATTGGCCTCTGAAACATATGGGGTGATCGGAAAGCGAAAATTCATTGGTGCTAAAACATTGTTTTTGGAATAAATTTTGTGTGCTTTATCCAGAAGGGTAAATAGCTTAACCTCACCGCAAATTCCTTCAGATCTCCCCAGCCAGAGAAAGCTATCGGCCTTAAGAGCGTAATGAAATATTGAGATGATCCGTTTTTGTAAAATAGGCTTGAAGTAGATTAGAATATTACGGCAAGAGATGAGATCAAGCTTACCAAAGGCTGGATCAGCATTGAGATCGTGCCTTGAAAATAAACACAATTCTCGAATGCCCTTACTGATCTTATAGCCACCATCTACCTTTTCAAAAAAACGTTTAATCCTATCCTTGCTTACGCCTTGTAAACTACTCTCGGAATACAACCCCGCCCTTGCCTTTTGCAGACAAGGCTCGCTGATGTCGGTGGCAAAAATCTGAATTGGTAATCTGGACCCCGTCTCGGCGAGAAATTCGACAAGTAATATAGCCATCGAGTAGACCTCTTCACCGGTTGCACATGCAGCAATCCATATGCGGATGGGCGAGTCGAGATCTCTCTTTTTTATGAGCTTAGGAAATACATGCTCTACCAACTCTTTAAATGATTCTGGATCACGAAAGAACTCAGTTACATTAATCAGAATGTCATTATAAAGAGATTTGATCTCTTCGTTGTTTTCCCGCAGATATTTAGCATAAGCTTCAAAGGAGTCCGTTTTTCGCACCATCATTCGCCGGTGAATGCGTCTCCTGATTGTTGCGCTCTTATAATTTGAAAAATCCACTCCTGTATTGAGATGGAGAATCGTAAAAATTTTGCGAAGCGAATCATCAAGCTGAGGCTCAGCTTCTTCTTTGTCATCGCTTTGTTCACTGAATTCGGATTGTGTTTTGGACTGCGACTCACAAGCGTTTGCAATGTACGGATGCTTCGAGATTCTTGCTAACTCATGAGCGATTTGTTCGGGAGACAATATGAGATCGACAGCTCCTGAGTCGATGGCATTTTTGGGCATATCCCAATGTCCTGCAGTTTTTGGATCTTGGGCGATGGTTAGCCCACCCATGGCTTTTATCGCCTTCAGCCCCTCAGTGCCATCACTCGCCGTTCCAGAAAGAACCACTCCGATAGCTCTTCCTCTTTGGTCCCTCGCTAGGGATTGAAAGAAAGAATCAATAACCAGATGCTGACCACAAGATTCAGTACGAGCAAGCAAACTCAATACACCATCGGTAAGCATCATATTGTGATTTGGTGGAATCAGATAAATGCAATTTGCATTTACCCTAATACCATCTTCAACTTGAAGTACTTGCATACGAGTAGAGCGGGAGAATATATGCGGGCCCAGGCTTTCGTGTGTTGGGTCGAGATGCTGTACGAAAATAAAGGCCATCCCTGTATCAACAGGTAATGCCTCTAAGAGCTTTACAAAAGCCTCTAATCCCCCAGCAGACGCGCCAATTCCAACGATAGGAAAGTTTTTTGAAGAAGTTTCTACTTTAGACTTCCCCCGAGTTATTCCGACTTTATGGCCTTTGGTCATATTACTTTTTTGTTTCATTTGCATGTGTCTATTATTGAGTAAGCCCTTGATTATATTGGTTCGCATCCTAAGATATGTCAAGCTTACAAAGCCGACTGGCACCACCTAAAATCCGCATTGCTTCCTATTTTAGTTTAAAATTAAATTTGATTTAAAACAATCAAACTGAAAAATCCGCCCCAATAGACCAATGGTTTCAACCATCGTTTTGTTAGTTAATTCTTGGCCTATGATTACATGCCTAGCCGTTTTGAGGTTAAACCATTGAAAAAGTTAAATTGTTCGCAGTAAAGTGATGATCAACTCTCACTTCTTTTGCCATATGGATACATCCTTATGTTTTGTGCTTCGTTCAATATTTCCGTTATATTAAGCATTTAGATTTTTCATCGAAGCGGGAGTTTTTGCAGCCTCTTCAATTGATGAATAAAAAATCCAATCAATTCGAATTGATCCCTCCCTATTG
>JBBARF010000065.1:0-18518 GCA_040399925.1 Bacteriovoracaceae bacterium | reverse complement strand
GATGCTCCGATTTTAAATATCGGTTTGGTTTATTACGGAAGTTATTATAATGAAGCTGACCTTGAACGCGTTCAGGCCCTACTTGAAAAAAGATGGAATATCAGCACTGAGCAGGCCTTAACTCTTAATATCGTTTTTAAATCATTAATTCCTTTCAAAAATAATATTTTGGATTTTCCTGAATACAGGCAAAACTATGTTACAGATTCTGAGCGTCTTCAGCGTTTGTGGTACTACGACAATGTTGGAGCAAAAATCCTCGAAGAAGTTTATCTTCAAGTGAAAGGATCTCAAGAATTAAAAGGTAATCTCTCCAACATTGATGCTCTGGTTATTGTGACCGGCGCTCAATTTGATGCTTTAGGCTTTGCCAGTGGGAGAATCGCTGTTACTGAAAATCCAATGGAAATCGCTTGGGGATTACAGGATGGTGGTCGTGTTGAATTCGTCACAGATGAAAGAGTTGTGGATGAGTTGATCCACGAAATTGGTCATACTCTATCCCTCGATCATACTGCCACTCAGTGTAGCGGACTTGGATACAAAGAATCTCTTGCCTGTTGTGCCGAATCGCCATCGCGTAACGATGTGATGAGCTATTGTCGTGATAGAAATAAAGTAGAAGGCGAAGTCTTTAACAAATTTGAAGCTTGTAGTCTTAGAATTATTAAAAATAAAATTGTTCCGGCATTACTCTCTGGTGGTGCTTGGAATATTGAGGATCGTGAAAAATGCAACTAATAACTTTAATCGCTTTATCACTGTTTTCTTTCTCTACTTTCGCCTATGAAATGGACATGGACCTTTCAGAACAATGTAGGGATGAATTTGAAGGCAAAATTGAAGGCCTTGATTGTGAAACAATTCCAGATTACACATTAATCAAGAAAGATGATAATGGCAGTGAATGGAAAATCCGTTTCCATTTTGGTTTCTCACGCACTGATTATGCTAAAACCGATCTTCACATTAATAACAGTCTTATGAATGTCGTAGTGAAGGATGTAGTTTTTTCTGAAAGAACATCTGACTCACACTACAATCCGGCCAATTGGGAAGGCTTTACAACTGCTTTTAAATGGATTGATGAGCCAACAAATACTTTTGCTCTCTCTCTGGAGAAAGGTAAGAATAATTTCTACCTTACCGTTTTTCACCCTAAGTTTTTAAAGAGTGTTCTTTATAAAGAAACTCAAGTTGATGGTGTGAGTAGTTTTGAATTTAAGGATATCTATGAGAGAGATGATTTCTCTCAGGTGATCCCTGAAGGTTACAACATGCTCTATCTTGGTAACACTCACTACAATATGAACTGGCAAGTGGGATACGGAAGACAGTTTTCGATCTTTGATTCTAAGAAATGGGGAAAGCTGACTTATGTTCCTAAGGCGGACATTGGTATTGCTACCGGTAAGGCAAGATCTGTTCGTATTGTTCCTGGTGTCGCTTGGGATGACTATATCGATGATCATAAAATTCAGGGATACAATGCTTCGATCGGGCACCGTCTCGAGTACTCAAGAGGAAATACCTCCTTATTTGTCGACCATAAAACCATCATTAACCATCTCGAGCATGGCTTTTATGACGGAACAGTTGAGTACAACCTTCGCTCTTCTCCACTGACGTTCGGTATTGGGTTTCAAGTCTTTAATAAAAAGAAACCGAAGATCCCATAAAAAAAGGGCCTAAAAAGCCCTTTTTCTTGTTATCATAAACTATGAAATTTTTGAAATCTTCAGCCCGAATCATTATCCTTCTTATCGTAGCAGTTCTTTCTGTGTTTATATTTTTTAAGCCTGAGGATCTCTCCAATGCTGAGGTCGTTACCGATCTTTTGACCCAAGATACTTGGGAGTTTATTGGTCTTCATCAAAAAACAGCTCCTCCCGTTGGTATTAATCAGGACTGGAGCAACTACACTGCAATTTTCTTTTACCTTCTGATCTCTTTTGATCTTTATCGAAAGAATTCTATCGTTAAAATGGTTGTTGAGAAATTTGGAGAGCTTGAAAGCTTGGGGAAATTTAAACAGGTCAAAGGATTTAAATATTTCGTTCCGTTTACTTTTTGCGCGAGTGCTTTTGCTTTGATTGTTTCTATCTTTTCATTCTTCAAGTTTTTACCGGATATTTTGACCTATGCCGAATGGACCAAAACCTTGAGGGTCCGATCATCTTATAGCGGGACTATCCAAGTTTGGAGTTCTGGCTGGTCATTGCTTCTCTGCGAGTTCTCAACCATCCTTTGCCATGCAGGGATTCTTCGTCTGATTATTAAATTCAGACGGCTTAAAACTTCTAACATCTGACATTACATCATATGACTGTCATTTGATATTGGCCTCAAGGCCGTATCAAATCTTTGATAGTTTCGTTTATATCGTTTTCCCTCAGGAGGGAACTATGAATAAACGGATTTTTTTACTTTCTGGTTTTGTGCTCATTTCTCATCTTTCAGCAGAGGCTGCACCAACCAATGTGATTTATGGCGAAGATAATCGCCTCGATAGTTTTGAAGTGAAATCGAAGTTATTTCTGGAGCTTGCGGAAAGTACATTGGCCCAGATTCCGAACTCAGGCATCACCATCCGCGGATCAACGGCCGAGCTTTACGGCAAGCCGCTGACGAGTTTTACCCCCCGTGGGATGTCGAGACCCGTATGTGAGAAGGAGCGATTCTCTGCTCAGCCTACCGCTGGGAACTGTTCAGGATTTTTAGTAGGGGAGGATCTTCTTGTTACGGCCGGGCATTGCATGACAAGTGAAAGTGACTGTAAGAATTTTTCATGGGTTTTGAATTACAAAGTTGCAGATGCAAATCAAACGGCGATTAGTGTTGATGTCAAAGAAGTTTTTAAATGCTCTAAAATTGTAAAACAAAGTACATCTTCAGGACTTGATTTTGCACTCATCAAGCTTGATCGAAAGATTGTAGGTCATGCTGTCAAATTGGCGAAAGCCGATCCCGTAGTTGGAACTCCTTTGGTTATGGTTGGTTTTCCCTCAGGACTGCCTCAAAAAATCACTGACGGGGCAAGGATCACTTCGCTTTCGGGAGTTTCATTTAAAACAAATCTGGATGCTTTCGGAGGAAACTCTGGATCAGCTGTGTTTAATTCTGATAGCGGAGAACTTGTAGGTATTCTGGTTAATGGAAATGCCGATTACCGGCATAATTCCGCCCTCGATTGCTCAGAAGTGAATGTGCTTACAGATGATAAAGCAGGTGAGGGAGTGAGCTCTTTTAAACAGTTCGTTTCGTTTTTATAATGTTTTAATAGATTCAACGGCGGCATTCACATCGTCGCCGATGAAATAATCTCCAGCAAGCAGGATGTGTTGATCTTTATAGATTTTTTGAAAATCTGAACTGATTGTCTTTTTTATTGTCGAGTAACGCCACTTATGAGCATGAGAATCGATGATCATAAGTGGTTTTATCTCTTCCATAAAACGGGTCTTAATCGCTTCCTTATCAAGTTCTAGGAATTGGGGAATGAAATCAGGAATCACTTCGAAGTGATAAAGAAAAGTTCCTGCACTCGTTTGAGATTTTTTCTTCATTTTATAAAAGGCCATGTCTTGTTTAAATTCAGGCAGCTCTTTTTCTAAGAGTAACAGGAACTGTACGCAGGAGTGGTACTCAACGGTGTTTAAAAAATCAGCTTGAAGGGATGAGTTTTCCAGAATCTCTCTCGCCTGAGGAGCTGGAGCCGTGATAACGACTTCTTTGGTTAAGCAGACGAGTTGCTTTTGATCATCCCAGATCTCCAGACCATTCTTGGTTTGAACAATCTTTTCTACCCGACACTCTTTGTTGATGGTCAGTTCATGTGAGAGATTTTTTACCCACTGACTGGTTGAAAATAAGGGATTATAAGACTTAAGCAAGTCTTTCATGAGATCACTAGAAGCTTTGAAGTTCTCTGCCCCGTGATCGATCCAGAATTCCCCCAAACGACGAGTGGCGATCCTTCCACCAATTCCGCGGGATTTCTCTAAGATGAGAATTTTTTTATCAGGGTGAAGCCGCGCCAGGGCGATGGCAGTAATGCCGGCGCCCACAATAGTTAAATCAATCATTGGGGAATTGTATAACTATTGCGGGGAATGGGCATTCATCAATTATTGAACATCCGGTAAATTTTCGACTTTCCAAAGAACGGCACATCCCACAGGAAGGGTGTCATAGGCGCTGAGCCCGTCACGACTTGCTACAGAAGTCGGCAGGAAAGCTCCCGGATTTAAACCTTGGAAAAGGACAACTCGACCGGGGAAAGTGATTCCTTCGTCAGCTCCAAGTTTTATTATATTGTCACTAGGATTTTCATCGGCGACTTTCAAGTCCGCAAACATTCGAGCAAAGCTCGCTTCTTCTTGATAGCTGAACATTCCAGTGCTTGAGTCAGTTGCAGGAAAGTCATTAAGGCCTGCTTGTTGAGAGTCAAGACGACCATCCAAAGGAATAGTAATCTGACCAATGGCCACCAGTGCCTCTTGAATATCAATGTAGGCATCTTTATTTAAATCATCAATCAGACTTGGACATCTTCTACCAGTAAAGATCGCTTGTTTTAAGCGTATGCCCTTAGGAGCGTACTTCATTTTAACGAATGCAGAAAACTGATCACCCTCTCTTCGTAAGGCGACAACGCCAATCTTATCCAGATTGAGATTATAGTTAACCGGCCATATGTCAGAAGCATAAATGCCTGCAACATTGGATCCATCGGCCATAATGGTTTCGTTTTGTGAGATACCTTGATTAGGAGATTTACTCGTTCCTGAACCACCACAAGATGAAAGAACAACAAGAGATATAACCGTAAGAAGAACTCGCATTAACGCCTCCATGATTTAATAATCAAACTGGTCAATCCTAAGTGTATTGATCAGTTTGGTCTACTCAAGCCATCCTCAAGGTAGTGAAGCAGTGTGCATGGCTTGACCCTTGCACTAATAAATTCATCAGGGAGTTTTTATGCGGGCATTTATGATCTTAATTCTCTGCTTCTTTGTTGGTTGTAGTCACCATACCAGAAGTAAATATGCATCTTATAAAAAACACGAAGGGTATCAAGAGAAAACAGAGAATGGATCACGAATGGTAAACTTCGAAGGAAATTCTTATACCAATGTTAAGGATGCCGAGCTTTTTGCCAATTTTCGGGCCGTGGAGATTTGCCTCTCAGAGGGGAAGAAACTCGCGCATATTTTGGATATGGTCGACCGGACTAAAAAGCAAGAGATCATTCGATCTTCCGGAGGCACTTATCCTTCTTACTATTATGGAATGTCTCCCTATTATGGTCGTTACTCAAATTTTGGGATGTTCGGTACTTTCGGAGCCGGAAGTCATTCGATGTGGAAGGAGACCATTATAACGCCGGATTTAGGCGTCGTGTTTGAGTGCGCAGATCAAGTCTGGGGCCCGGAACTTTTGCTTAAAGAAATTTCGCCGGAACAGATGAAACTTTTAGTGAAAGATCTTAAAGGCGGGCTCCAGATAGAAGCCGTACTGGAGAAATCTCCCAATAGTAAAAGTTTTGAATTGGGAGATATACTTTTAAAAGGTGATGGTCTGAGACTTCAAAAGAATCTAGATGTATTCCGGATTTTTAATTTTATTCCTCATAAGAAGAGCATGAAGGTGGATCTTTTAAGGGAAGGGGTGAGAATGTCACTGATCATGAAGTCTACGGACATAAGTCGTGAGATCTTAGAATCCCAAAAAAAAATTATTCAACTGGCCTGTGGTTATGAAGAAATTAAGACAAACCAACTTTGCAATATTTAGAAAAAAAAAGGGCCCCGAAGGACCCATTTCATATTTATATTTAAAGCCAAGAACTGAAGAACAAGTGGTAATTATCAAGACGTCTATTTGAATTGATAAAACTATTATCATTCTCCGTTTTCGGCTTATCCGTTTTTATCTCTGTACCTTCACTCGTACTGCTCGCTGAAAGAGTAGGCTCGTCACGAGCATTGCTGCCATTCCTGTGAATCCCACGATCATTTCCATAAAAAAGTTCCTCTTGCATACTTGGCCTCCGGCTCGTTGAGAGTCACCATCCTGGTAGCTCTTGACTCTAATGGAGCAGGAATTGTGCCAAGTTTCTCCACGAGGGTACAAGGGGTTAGCAGGGTGTGAGATGGCACTGGTACCAGATTGATCCTAGGCCAAGGTTCCTTTAGGACTTATTAACGAGCTTTTTCGTTTTGCTTAAAAAGAAATCCACCGACCATAAACCTTCCACTTCCTGCCGTTTTTCAGGCCGCAGGAATTTTGAAACATCCTCAATGGTCTGCTTCCATGGAATGGTTTGAATCTTATCTGTCAGAGCACTCACCAGCCATTCACGATTAATGCTTAATTCCTGATTTTTCCAAGGACCCTGCTGAGAGAGAGCAGCTTTCAGAAGCTCATAATTAGGAGCAGTTCTTTCAGCGATATACCAGTTGAAGTCATACCAATCACGACCCTTGATAAAATTTCGACAAAGAAGCGCATGGATTTTTCCGGCAAAAAGAGACCCAGGGTCATGACAGCGGATGGAGTAGTCTGTAGGGAAATCTAAAAACTTAGGCTCATCTGTTGCAAAGAGTGGAGGATTAGAATCAAGTTCGACTTTAATATTGATTTTTTTTCTAACATCACTTAAGTGCTTAAAGGTCACAATTTTTTTAATGGAGTCGTCTTTTAAAAAGCGCGTCTTCACACTATCATCGGCCGATTCTTTTCCCGCTACTTCCATCCCATAACCATAGGCCTCCATGAGATCAGAGGTTTTTTTAAGGTAGGGAGCAAGTTCAAAATTTTTATCAGGCTTCATCAGAGCAAAATCTAAATCCTCAGAGAATCGATCCAGGCCGTAAACGATACGAAGGCAAGTTCCACCTTGGAAGGCCGCTTTTTCAAAAAAACCACTTTTGGCGAGACTATAGAGGCAAACTTCCTGAGTAATCTCTTTTAGAGCATTCTCTTCATCCTGCTCTGTTCTGGCCTTATAGCTATCAAGCTTTCTTTGAATGATGTCTTTCATTTTGTTTC
Organism: Bacteriovoracaceae bacterium; assembly: GCA_040399925.1. GTDB lineage: Bacteria > Bdellovibrionota > Bacteriovoracia > Bacteriovoracales > Bacteriovoracaceae > Peredibacter. The sequence goes on along the minus strand of JBBARF010000065.1, from coordinate 11,462 downwards.
CCTCATGAGAATTTGCAAAAACTGTAAGCAGTTTTTCTTACCATAGGTCAGAGCGAGTTCTTCAATGTCCTGATAGTTTTCCTGATCTACATAAATTTTTAACTGATCCAGATCAATGCGAAGATCTTTTTCAAGATCATCCAACGATGAATAAATCTTGCGTGACCGATAGATCGTATCGAATAGTGCTTTCAAGGGAGAGGCCATAAGTTGAGAGGATTCAAAAGTAACACCTAAGCGGTAAGCACTCTGCGGAATATGGGCATACGTAAAATCTCCAAAAGGAGTTTTGAAATTTTTCTTTTTCATCTGGAAACAGGCTGAGGTTGTCGTCGGTACTGATTCAGGGATCAGTCCATGAAAAGAGAGGGCCGATTCAAAGGAGATATAACTGGGAGAGTAGAGGCGATTGGCGATGGAGAATTTTGAAAGCTTGTGGCGCCTCCAGATTTCGCCGAAAACGTAGAGGCCTCGACTGACCTTCACCACATCACCTTTCTTAAGCAAACGCTTCATCAGGCTCTGGCGCGCGACTCCACTTAGATTACCTTTGATCAGGTTAAAATCCTGGTCTTCAAAGACTTCCTGAGGAATGGCGAGGCGTAATTCTTGAATAGCTTCCATAGTCCTATTTTAACCAAAAACGGTTGTTTTGCGACCTTTATCGGCTAATAAATAAATAAATTTAGCTATAAACGGTCGATTGTGAGCCGTTTTTGGTTAATGAGTATAACTGAAAATTATTTACCCGAGGCTTTTTTACAGTATTTAAAATGGATGTCGATGTAACGCTGGACACGGTCATCTTCATCAGTCTGGAGGGAAGCACTTAAAAGTTCTTCATCGCGATCGTTATTGATCTGGTGGTAAAACATTTCACCGTTCTTAAGATATAAATAATTCTGACAGTCTTCATAGGGACTTGCCTCGATCACGATATTAGGATCCCGCACGCAAATTGAAGGAATTTTTTGACGGTAGTTGAGTTTATAGGCGATCAGAGCGTGATTGCCGATGCGGTACTTGCCCAGAATCCCGACATAAGGACGATGGCGGAGTTTAACTCTTCTGACGATATCAAAGAAGACATTCGTATTATCATTTCCATACTCATAAGACTCCATCGGGGATTCGGAGGCAGAATAACGATGAGAAATGGAGGCCACTTTTAAGCGCAGAACTCTTTGCGCCGTGGGGTCCCCAGAAAACGTATAAAGAGAATCAAATCCACCAATCGTTTGAATACTTCCATTCAAAATTTTATTAATTAGCTCATACATCGTGGTGTAACACTGATACTCATCCTGATTTTGACAGGGATGCGGGAGTCTTTCATTAAATCGCGCCAGCATTTCCATCGATTGAGAAACGATAGAGTGCCCACGGCAGCGACCAATCCCAGCGGTACCAAAGTTTTCAAAGGCGAGATAATTTTTGATATTAGTGTAAGCAGGAAGAACTCGGAAATCTTTATTACAACTCCATGCCGTCAATGTGTCGGAGAGATTTGCGGGGTTGTGGTTTGAAGACTTTTTTCCACAACCGGTGATGAAAATCAGTGGCAATAAATATTTTAAAAACATTAATGTTTTAATTATTCAAAAAGAAATTCCGATTGGAAAGCATTCTATCTCTGAGCAGAAGACTCCTGCATTCGACGAAGATTCATCGCAAATGATGCTTTGGCCCAGTTGAGTGGAGTGATGGGTGAAGGTAGAAAATAATATTTCCCATCGAGAATCACAGTATTGATGCTCTCAGGAAAAGTGAGATTCGGTACACGGCTTCCATCAGCACTTATGACCTCTCCAGAAGCAGGAGTTATTTGACCCAGAGCTTTTTTAAAATGATATTCGGCGAGTCGCTGATATTTTGATCTCACATCCAGATCTTTTGCATCTGTTGCCAGACCCAAATAGATCATCGAAAGTTTAGAATCAAAGAACCACTGCGCTTCTGTTCCTGGAATAAAGTACTGGAAGCGTGCTTTAAATGAGCCCGCACTTGAGGTATCCCCTGTGAAGTCGGGCAGGCCTTCAGTCTTTTTATCTTTCATCCAGTAGTTTCCACTTTGGTAACTATCCAGAGGGTAGCGGATAACACCGTAAGGACGGATGAGTTTTTCAAGAATGGTCAGAGCGAGAAGTTTTTCAGCACGGCTTAAGTCCATCAGTGGCATCGGTAAAAAGATATTAAAAAGTGCAGCATCTTCCCGGCGGTAGTTTTGAGAAAGAGGCGCGTGATCAGGAGCTTCTCCACCTAGCGCGAGATTCTTTCTGATTCGCTCATAACCAAGAGCGATGAGTGACTTAATGGTGGTCGGCTTCCAGTTAAGAGATTTTTTAATCACATCATTTTTTTTAAGATAATCTCGCCAGTTTTCAAGCGACTTAACTACCATCGCGATACTCGAGGTGTTGATTTTGTTAATCTCTTCCCAAGCTCCCGCATCGGAGTAATTATAAAATTTAATTTTTTCAAAGTAGGGAACAAAAACATTCAGTGATTGTATTCTTTGTTCGGTGAGATCTTCGTTTTTGAGAATTCCCGATTTGAAACCTTGAACGACTCCTAAGAGAAAAAGTCCGTGGGCATCGTTTTGACGGTGATTCCATTCCTGAGGTTTTCTATTTTCCTCAACATCAGTAAAGTCTGGAGATTTTCCATTAAAACGAATATGAGGAACAAGCATTCCTCCGTCGAGAGCGAGAGATGGATTTTGAATAATATCGATGAATCGTTTTTGCTGATGAGGGGTTGAGTAATAATCCCAAATCGCGAGCAATAGCTTGCGCGCCTTCTCAGGCTGAGCAGTTTCTATAAAAGAGAGTGAAACCCACATCGAATCCCGTACCCAGATGGCATCATAGTTAGTATCATCATTTTTATCAGCACCATCTCTATTGGCGGCTTGAACAAGTCCTCTGTCAGTGAGGGGAATCTCAAGGGATGTTGCCAGAGCATTTTTTAGTCGATTCAATTGTCGTTGATCAAGTTTTTTTTCTACATAAGTTTTGAATTCCGGATTCCCCAGCATGACGAAATCACCTTCAAAACTCAAAACGGGATTATATATTTTCTGCTCAAACTTTTTATGATGGCTGCAGCTAAGACAAATAGTGAGAAGGAAAAAATATCTGATCAAATTAAGCTCCAGGTTTATAAGTCCACGCCAACAGTCGGCTCTTCTTCTGTCCTTGGTTCATTTCAAGGATCCGGGTATTGGTTACGGGCAATTGCTCTAAACGTTTTGTCAGAAGAGGGAGAGTTGTATCTTTTGAGACCAGAGTCGTGAACCAGTGAACATTTTGATGAAACTCCTGACTCTGATTAATCATAGTGAGAATAAAAGTTTTCTCTCCACCCTCTGTGATGAGTTCATTCCTCTTTCCGCCAAAATTAAGTCCGGCATTTCTTCCCAGATTTTTCCACTTTCTAGCATTCCCTCTATCAGCTTCTTCCTGAGAAGCATGGAAAGGGGGATTAGAAAGGGTAAAATCAAAGCTTTCACTCTCTTTAATAATATTTTTAAAAATATTTCGAGAACTCGCCTGATGTCTAAGTTCAATGAAGTCAGTTAAGGAATTCTGCTCAATAATTTTCTGAGCAGAAGCCAGTGCAGTCTTATCAATATCTGACCCCACAAAAGTCCACCCGAAGGTTTTAAAACCAATAAGGGGATAAATGGCGTTGGCACCAACTCCAATATCCAAACCACGCAGTGGCTGTTGAGGATTTTTGAAAAGATCGGCCAGGGTGTGAATAAGATCGGCCCTTCCAGGGATTGGCGGACAAAGAAAACCATCAGGGATGTCCCATTTAGAGATTCCATACAACTTATTCAATAGGGCGCGATTCAGCGCCTTAACTGCTCGTGGATCGGTGAAGTCGATGGACTCTTCGCCGTGTTTTGTCGTGAAGCGGTACTGACTCAATTCAGGGGAAATCGCGATCAATTCTTCAAAATTATAGCGAGACCCGTGTGGATTTCGGGGATGCATATTGTCCAATGGTCCAAGGGATTGATATAGTCCATGATATGAAAAACATCGACCTTAAGAAACTTAATAATGAAATTGAAAAACTTGTTTCTGAACGTGACTGGGATCAGTTCCACTCAGTTAAGAATCTTTCCATGGCCCTGAGTGTAGAGAGTGCGGAACTACTGGAGATTTTTCAGTGGATGACTGAGGCCCAGAGCAATGATGTCAAAAATGACCCGAAGGTCATGGCAAAAATTGAAGACGAAGTAGCAGATATCTTTGTCTATATTATGAGAATTTTGAGTAAAACCGAAATCGATCTGGAAAAGGCTGTTTTGAGTAAGCTTCAAAAGAATGCCGAAAAGTATCCAGTGGAAAAATCAAAAGGGAACTCAAAAAAGTATAATGATCTCGGTTGAGACCATTATACTTTCCAACTTGAGTCTAAGATTCGCAGTCCTGATTCAGAATGAGACGACTTATCGTAGGGATTGAGAAACGACGGTGAATCGCCATCCCGTTTTCATTTCCAGACCATGTCCATGTTCCAATAATATCTGTTCCGTTGTTTCCAGAACGAGTCATTGAATATGTTGAGCCGTTTGAGCTACGGATCACAAGGTTCTGAGAATCTACAGAGTAAGAATAAGTTTCACCACTAGAGAATTTCATTGAGCAAGTGATGGCATTACCCGTATCAGATGCCGACCGGTTTGACGTGAAAACTATTTTATCGCTGGAGATTGTCACCGGTACATCCATCGTCACAGTCAGAAGATCAGATGATCCTACTAAACCGTTAGCAAGATCCATGTAGCCATTAATGGTACGTTCCTGAGCCGCTTTTGGAGTTTTACTGCCGGCAGAGCTTGAGTTTCCACAGCTCGCAAGAGTGAGGAGTGAAAGGCATAATAATAAAGAGCGCATAGTACTTTCCTTTTTATCAGTTTTTTATTTTCGTTTTAAAATTCCACAAGCAATGGGAAGAGTCAGATTTCTAGGAAGATCATTCATCGCCTGAACTGTTACAGGGATGCGTGAAATTTCCGAAGTTCCATGGATCATGACCACTTTACCTTCTAACTGAAACACTCCACGACGGAAATTCTCATTATAATCTTGAATAACATAATCAAGTTTTGTTTCACGATTATATGTGAAAGATCCGCCGCGAGGATAATTACTCTGCCCACCCATGTGAGTAGCAAGATCACCATCAAGCGCGACAATAGTTGCTCCAACAACATTATTAGCTTCAACCATGTCGATGAATCCATCGCCATTGGTATCATCGGCCAATGTTGGACAACGAGTTCCTTCGTGAATATCCTGGATATGCATCACTTTCGTGTCGTCATCCAGGTAGGTTTTAACTTGAAGTTCTTCTTCGCTCGCAATTATCTCGGCTGCACCAGAAGGCAGGAAACCATTGGCCTGAGTATTCATTGGACGAAGCTGAGCTTTGTACTTCCCGGGAAGTTCACCAGACACGAGATTTGCTGAACTTTCAGATTTAGCTCCACCACCACTCCTTCCACAAGAAACCATGGCAACTATACAAGTCAGAGCGATTAATTGATGTCTCATAAATTAATTCTCCTTCTTTTCAAATGCCATTGATCTTGATGCGTTTACTTCTTGCTCATACCATCGGTTACGATAAAGGGGCGGAACATTTTCCTGAGCTCTAAGATCGGCCGGCAGACGGTTGTACATACTATCAATCATCATGTAGCAGTCTTCTGTTTGTGGATTCACATCGTACTCGGAAAACTTGGTCGTCATTTTACATTCGCGGTGGCTGAAAACCATCATGTCTGTCCATTCTTTAATAGAGGCGGGACGATCTTTGAAGCGATAGTCCAGAACAAACTTTTGAACAGTTCCATCGATGTTAGCTGAGACAAGGGGTGCCACATGGAACCACCATTTAAACCTGTTGCGATCAATGTACGAGGCAGTGAAAAAGGCAAAAACCTTTTCAGTCGCGATGTTGTTGGTTTTGAATTCATCATAGGCCCAAACATGAGCTCTATCAGTGCATTCAGAAAGACGTTTGAAGTTACTGTTCAAGCGCTCAAATATCGCCTGTACCGCCCCGAAACCCGATAGGACAGTCGGATTAAAAGGGGGTGGGTCCTGAAGGAGACTCTTTGCCCCTCCATTTGCCTCACCCTGACTTTCTTCCATTGATAAGTTCACCAGATTGTTATTATCATCAACTTCAAGTTTTACATTTGAGCCACTTAACCATTCCATTGTTTTGGAAAAACTTTTTTCACTTTTCTTCATAAATACAACTCGACCAGTTTCAAGACGAATAAATCCATAGTCCTGATCGTATGAGTGCACTCTGCTGGATATTGTCTCGGCCATGAGGTTCATTGAACTTATAAGCCAAATGATAGTTGCGAATCCTTTCATGTCTTCTCCTTCGGCCAGTAAAATTATCGTTTAAGTGGACGGTAAATGTTTTTCAAGTTTGCCAAAGGCATAGGCGAGTTCTTGAAACTTTTAGCTCTCTGATACATCCACATAAAGTCTGGACGAGTTTCAGTGAACCACTGGCCTCCAATAACCTTGCCAGCGCCATCAAGCTCGATAACGTAGTCATAGTTACGAGAAAGAAATTTCTGGGCGGGAGTCATTGTCACGGGCCATTTAGAAACGAAGTTAAGGTTTCCGGCCTGAGCAAGAGTTTCAGTGTAGTATTTCAACTCTTCACCATAAACCATATTCAAATTAATACGAAGTTTGCGTTCAATCCCGATTGCTCGGTCTTCAGCTGTAACGGTTTCTTCTGAAACAACTTTCATTGAATAACCATTCAGCGGCTGATTCCAAACATCATTATATCTATCGATATCCGCTACAAAACCTTTTCCGAGAATTCCAATCATGTTGGAGATCACAACATGGAAGGCCCCTGCGTTTACATCTTTACACTCAATTGAGTTTCTTACTTCTTCAGTTGGTTCAGTTGTGATGGTATCGCGGAGATCACCTTCACCCGGAACTTTTCCGACTGCGCGACAACGTTGACCGATGAAAGCGTAAGTTCCACCGTAATTATAGGCTTCATGCATGGCCAAAAGACCTTTGACATCAGAAGAACCGAAGGGGACTTTAATTCCGGCATCGTTAGTTACAACCACGGGGGCCGGTTCAGGATAGTGAGAAGCCGCCTGAGACCAACCATGACAAATTCCCTCCCACCAAAGATCGTGTTTTGAATAAAGACCAAAGGCCCGGCGAGTGAGAGTGTAATTATAATCATTATTAGCGATGTCATACAGTTCAGCAGGAGAAAGTTGTCCCATCTCATCAAAACTCATTTTTTGGAGTTCTGCTTTTGTGTACATCTTATATTTGAACGGTTGTGGATCTGGTGAGTTCCATCTGTAAGCAATGCCGCCTACGTTCGATGGCCAGTATGTTTCTGACCAGCTCAAGCGATCATCAATTAATTTTCCCGCAGCTGGTAGTGAATCAAAATGAGTTATCAAACTGATTCCCGCAATGCGGTTAAAGTTACTTGGATTATTTGGTCCATTGAAGAGTTCCGCTCTTGCAATCGGGATCCAAAGCAGTGCTACGAGAAGAAGGCATTTCATGATCTCTCCTTGAGGGTGAAATATTTTGCTTTGAATTTTATAAAGGAAAAAAAATACACACTCAATCTTCTCAAGACTTGTGATCGATAAATTTACAATGGCGCATTAAGTGATTGGTATAATGAGTACAATCTTAAGATCTTGAAATAAGTAACACTTAATGTGGGATCAAAAGATAACCGTTTTTTTTTTTTAGAGGCGACTGAATTTTTAATCGGGGCAGTAAGGAATTTTCTAACTGTGAATAGAAAACAAAAAGTAAGAAAGTGAAAAAACAGTTTCAAACAGATGAGAATTTAATTTTAAATGAATTTTGAATTTTCGCCGAGAATTATTTTTTCAATTTCTTTTTTTAGTGATTCATAAGAAGAAGAGCCTTCATACATCTCATTATTAAGGTAGAGTGAAGGTGTACCGCTCACCTGCGCCATAATTCCGGCCTGAATGTGCTCCTGGATTTTATTCCACAGATCATCACTTTCTAAATCGGTCTGAAATATTTTTTCATTCAACCCAATTCTTTTTGCCATTTTAAGAATTTCAGCACCAGATAAATTATCCTGATGAGAAAAAAGCAGGTGATGCATTTGCCAGTATTTGTTCTGCAGTCCTGCCGCCTCGGCTGCCATGGCGGCGAGTCCGGAATCGGGGTGAATATTGACTAAAGGGAAATGACGGAATTTATAGCCAAGATTGAGTGGGAATTCTTTGAGCAGTTTTTGAATCACCAGATCGAATTTACCACAATAGGGACATTCAAAATCTCCGTACTCGAGTAAAGTGACGGAAGGATGGGTGCTACCGAGCTGATGTTCAAGATGATTCTTCTGCATAATTCCTCCTATGCACTTTCACTATGGACCTTTCTGATTCCATCCCACAATGGACTCCGCATTTAACGCTCGTTTTCCCGAGGCTTTTACTGAGTCTTAACCTTGACAAAAATTAAATTACTATCATCTTTACGACTAAGGGTGAATGCTTCACACTTTTGATTGAGGAAGTTAAATTATGGAAGATCCATACAAAGTTTTGGGTGTTTCGAAGAATGCAACTCTGGCAGAAATTAAGAAGGCTTACCGAAGCTTTGCCAAAAAACATCACCCAGATCTAAATCCCGGTAACAAAGAAGCTGAAGCCAAATTCAAAGCGGTTTCTCATGCTTTTGATCTCATTGGAACTGAAGAGTCTAAAGCTAAGTTTGATCGTGGGGAAACCGATGATCAGCAACGACATGCTTATGAAGAAGCGATGAAAGGTCAAAGGGCGAGACAAAAATCCTATTACAATACTCAACAAGACACTGGTCGCTACTCAGATCAATTTAGTGAAGCCTTTGATACTGAAGGATTGTTTGATCAGCTCTTTGGTGGAAGAGGTAGTGGACGTACTCGTCATGCTAACCATCAGGCGGGAGAGGATCAACTCTATCAACTTGAAGTAGATTTTAAAGAAGCGGCGTTAGGTACTACCAAGGTCATTACTCTTCCAACCGGAAAACGACTGGAAGTTAAAATTCCGGCGGGGATTGAAGAGGGAAAAAAATTAAAATTCAAAGGACTCGGAGGAGCGGCCCATGGAAAAGGTGCGGCCGGAGATGCTTACGTACAAATTTCGATTAAGCCATCTGAGATTTTCAGACGAGATGGTCAGGATATTCACAGTGAAATTCCTGTCAGTTTTTATGAAGCTCTTTTGGGTGCTGAAATTCCTGTTCCGACCTTAGATGGACAGATCCTGATGAAAATTCCGTCAGGGGCGAGTACTGGTTCTAAATTGAGATTAAAAAATAAGGGAATCGTTGCCGGTGAACTCCGAGGTAATCAGATTGTGACAATCAAAGTAGTCATGCCAAAAAACGTTGATATAGCGTTTAAAGACGAGATTCTGACTTTGTCTCAGAAATACCCCTATGATCCTAGGATACCAACATGAATTTACCTCTAAGAAAACGAATTGAAGAAGTTTGTAAGGATTGTGGGATTGAAGAAGAGATTATTATTCAGTTCATGAAGGAAGAGTGGATTCACCCTATTGATCCTGAACACAATATGTTTGATGATGAAGATATGGCCCGCATTTCACTTATTGAGGATTTACGCGAAGAGTTTGGTATTAATGATGAAGCCATTCCCGTGATCCTTCATTTGATCGATCAGCTCAATGACCTTCATCGAAAACTTTCCCCGAAAACTGGTGGCTTCACATAGCCCTCGTTGCCAACTGGATTTTTAGTCATCTCATTTTTGGATAGATAGATGCTGGCGATTATCCTTCTAAATCATCTAAAGCCGGTCTATAACAGCCTCATTAAAAAACTTACAAGGCATCTTATGAAAATAACTTTTTCTATCTTCGCTCTCATTCTCTCATTTTCAGTCTTCGCTCAAGATGGCTACCACAGTGAAGTTTATAATGAGTGTTTGCCAGGGGATAACTGCCTGATCAATCTTCAATCTGATTTTATGATCAAAACCATTCCAGATGAAGACTATGACGGTGTTGTGGTTGGAGAAAAACTTTCTTCAAGTTCAATGATCTCTGACACTCTTCATGCCAGAGCTTCGTACTGTTACCAAGGTGATGCTCAGGGTGTATGCAATCTTTTAAATCTTATGGCCTACGATGATGGACATGCCACAATCCGCCACTTTGAGTGTCGTCCGGTTGAGGGCAAAGTAGATATTCGTTACTCTGTGGAATACGACATGGGTCTAGGGATTGAGAACTACGCATTTCTCCTTGGGAAATGTCAGTAATCTAAGTTAGACTTTGGGGGATGCTAAGTACAAAAAATAGATCCCTCTTTTTCTTTGCCTGGAAATCCATGAAGCGAAATCCGGGCAGGGTTGTTTTTGTTTCTTTATGCGTGTCACTGGCCGTCATCGCTTCTCTCTGGATCTATGCTTTCATCAGAGGATTTGGATCCGCTGTTGAGAAGGCCGTCGTCACCACTAATACTGGCTTTTTCCAATTTCAGGAACCACGATTCGCTCGCACTACAGATTCATCTACTCCATATGTTCTTAATTCAACGCTTGAACAAAAACTAAAATCTACCACGATATCCTTCTCACCAGAACTCGTTCTAGATGGCAATATCGTCACTCCAGAGGGAGCGACCGCCCTGCGTGCCCTTGGCATCATTCCTTCACTTCACAAAAAATTTCTTCCTCTCGCGCGAAAAATGATTGCGGGAAGTTTTCTGGATGAGAAATCAGATAACGAAGTTGTTATCGGTCAGGAGTTGGCGCATTTCTTTAACTTTAAAGTCGGCGAGCAATTGGTTTTAAATTATCAGGATAATAAGGGCGAACTTTCGTCGGAGATTCTGACGATTAAGGGCATTTTTCACTATAATAGCCGCAGTTTTGAGAAGAAAAATCTCTACCTAACTCAAAATACCTGGCAAAAATTATTTTTCCGAAGTTTACGAAGTGAGATTCTTTATAACCGCATTCCCATCATGACCAAAGACCTCTCCGCTAGAAAGCAGCTCGAGAAAAACTTTTTTGATCATCATCTTGTTTTAAAGTCGTGGAAAGAAATGAATCCCGAAATGGCCGTGATTAATGAGTTCCAGATGATTGTGATTCAGATGTTTTTTATTATTGTCGCTATCGCTGTGATTTTGACTATCCTTAATCCTGTTCAGATGGCGTGGCAAGAGCGGGTCAAAGAGCTGCGACTGCTCACTATTTTAGGCATTTCCCCAATGGATATCTGGATCATTGGTTTGTACGAAGTCATTCTCATGATCTTTGTTTCCGGCATGACTGCCGTCGTTGTCCTCGGTGTTGTCCTCGGGATTCAGTCTAAAACAGGAGTGGATTTTAGTGCCATTCATCAAGGGGTCCATATCGAG
>JBBARF010000064.1:0-18664 GCA_040399925.1 Bacteriovoracaceae bacterium | reverse complement strand
CCATTCGCGTGAAAAACTTCCTTCTCTCTAACGAGTTAGTAGAAGATGTTTTCTAGTCTGACGAAGAGATCATTGATTTTGTTATCGATAAATTAAGAAATTTTGCGCCTAAGCGTAACTAAGGTTTCTCAGAGTTAAGATTCATGGATGAAACTTAACTCTGATAAGCTCTCTTCAAAGTACGGGCCTTCCACTAATCCATTTAATATCGAACTTCGACTCTCAAAGATAAAGTACCCCTGATCCTCTAATCCTCTCATTATATAGATGTCATAATAAGTTCTCTGGATAACATCTTGTGATGCTTTTCCTTCAACTCGTATGACTTCCTGGAAATGCTCTTGAATCTTACTGTCTCTGAACAGGACCCTCGAGTCGGTTTCAAAGACGACATCTTGGTCAAATTCCAGTTTTTCTAAATTGAGTTTATTTTCTAGAATTTTATCTAAAGGAAGATCCTCGTGATTAGGAAAATATTCAAACCGTGAATACCAATCATAACGTGTATCCGTGCGCTGAAAGACGATGCGACTTTCCGCTTGTTCCGTGATTGTCCACCAATTGGGTATAGTTAAAGATAGGGTCCCAAAACGGACAGTATAGGAGTCTTGCTTAAAACTTGAGCTTTCTTGTCCAACAGTCTGAAGGACATAAAAACTTAATCCTAGGATCCCAAGAAGAATTAGCCAGTCAGTAATGTGATTTTGAAAAATATCCATAACAGCTTGAGATTACAGTATTGTTTTGATTCTTTCTAGTCGTTAAACCGCTAAAGTCCTGACTGCTTTTTACCGATAGGATTTGTCGAGGTGGGTGGAGGAGCAGGATATTTTTGCCTTCCATAGTCTCGTGGGTATGAAGTGTTATGATTTTAATTAGGAATCTCCCATAAGAATTGGGAGAAATAAATTGGGTAGGCATTATGATTAAGTTTTTCCCTCTCGTTCTGGGTTTACTCTTCCCTCTGGCCGGTGCGTTTGCACAGGATATGGATAAGTCCAACGAAGATATCATTCAAGCTTGTAGCAAAGCCAAAGATGGTATCGAAGGAACTTTCATTACGTACAAAGAGGGGACCTGTGAGTACTCCGGTTGTGCGTATGTGTATGGTGCTACCGACATTAAATACGATGGTACTAACCAAAGAGCGAAAGGTTGCGGAGACCAATCTCTTTCAAGCCTTCAGAAAAAAGCCAAAGATGCTAAGAAAGCTGAGATCGATGCGCAGATTGCTGAGCTAGAAAAGAAAAAGAAAAAAGTTTCTGCTATTGGTGGAGACGGTACAGACGGTGACGGTAAAACAAAAGTTGAACTCACTGACCTTAATGGTGACGGTGTAGTTGATGATAAAGACCGTGCGATCTATGAGCGTATGTTGAAAGATGCCAAAGATGGTGATGGTTACGATGAGAACGGTAGAAAAGTTACGAGCTCGAACGGTACGGTTCGTATCGAAGAGTGTAACTTCGATCTTACTGTCGATCATGCTTGTTATAAAAAATGTATGAGAAAAGATGGCTTCCTTGGAATCTTCGGGAAACGCACGATTCTTAAACTCGACCGCAGAGCTTGTCTTAAGTGTCTTGCTGGTTACGGAATCTATCCAGTCGACAATAGCGGAAAAGTTATTGGTGGAGCCTCAGTAAAAATCAAATGTACAACGGGTATGGTGGTTGGAGCTGATGGACGTTGTTCTCATAATCACACGCATGGTTCAGGATCGGGTTCTGGAAGCGGAAATGGTTCTGGCAATGGTAACGGAAATGGCGGTGGAAGTGTAACAGTGAGTGCTGGCGGATCAATAGAACCTCCTGCTTATTGTCGCTCTGCAAAGGCTGCTGATAAACAAGCTTGTGAAGCCTGGATTCGTGCCAACTCCCGCTACGCTTGTTCATCAAGTTCTGATGTACAAGGTTGTATCAGAGGGGACTACAGTGAAATTATGTCTCGTTACCAATATGATGGTTGCGTAAACTGCCAGTCTAGTCGTCGCGGCGGTAGTGGAACACTTTCAGGAATTGCAGAAATCGTTGGTGCTATTGCTCCAGTCGGTGTGGCAGCTCTTGGTGCTCACGCTCAAATTAGATCAGCTCAAGCTTGGGCCGGTGCTGCTGAAGTTGGATTCCAACAGTGTGCCGTTTCTCAAAATAATTATTTAACTTATCTTTCTACTAACGAATTGCCAGGAATGACTCCTGAACAACAAGCTCAACAGAATTGTAATGGTTACTCTCTTGGTGGATTCGGTGGTATGGGTGGTGGTTACGGTAACTACTACGGTGCTGGTTATACTCCTGGCTACATGGGCGGAATGATGGGTCAGTACGGTGGATATAATCCATATGGTGGTGGCTATGCTGGTGGTGCTGTAGGTGGAGTTTATACTGGTGGTATGTCTGGTGGAATTGCCGGTGGAATGTATGCTGGCGGATACAACGGTGGAATGTACGCCGGTGGATACAACGGTGGAATGTACGCCGGTGGATACAACGGTGGACTTGCTGGTGGTGGTTTAGTTAACGGAATTTCTCTTGCCGGCGGAGTCGCTGCTGGAACATATGCTGCTGGTTATGCAGGCGGAGCTTACGCTGCAGGATACGCAGGTGGCGGAGTGTACGCTGGTGGAATTGCAGGCGGGATGTATGCTGGCGGATACAACGGTGGAATTTACGCCGGTGGATACAACGGTGGCATGTACGCTGGCGGAATTGGAATCGCAGGCGGTATGGCGGGCGGAATGTACGCCGGTGGATATAACGGTGGATACGGCGGCGGTTACGGCGGCTATAATGGTGGTTACGGCGGTTACTCTGGTGTAAACCAAGGCGGTAACGGTTACTACGGTCAGAACCAAAACTACTACCAACAAGATTACAGCGCGAGTATGGGAGCTTCTAACTACGACAGAATGCTTCAACAACAAGGGACTGCTTATCAGATGGGACAAACAGCATCTGGTTACGGTTCGGCTGGTTACCACCCATCAAACATGGGTGCTGGAATCTACGGAAGTTTCGGAGTTGGCGGATACTAAGAATTTAAAAATTATTCAAAAAAAAGGGAGCTGAAAAGCTCCCTTTTTTTTATTTATTATGAACCAGAGTTTTAATCTCATGACGGAAGATGACTTCAATTTTGTCATCAACCACTTTCTCAACAATTCCCGGACCAAATTTAACGTGATCGATAATATCGCCTTGAACGAATTTTCCGTCCATTGCATACGGTGTTGATTTCTTTTTAGTGCTCGACATCTTTTCCATCCAAAGATCTGCAACTGATATAACTTTTGAAGGAACAGTAGATGTTTTCTTAGTACGAGTTCTACTTTGTTTAGAAGAATTCGAAGGATCTTTGTAAGCTTGAATAGTCGCACATGTATTACACTTAACTTTAGCGATGTGTTTAGCATCCTTCATTGCGACGATGGTGTGGCCAAGGTTGAGTTTGCACTTTGTGCAAAACGAGAGCACATCCTTGCCTACCGTTAACTGAGACATAGATTTCCTTTTAGTTTATAGTACTGAGAAGTGATCCTCTTAGGGTAATGAACCAATCTATTATACCCTTAGCGACATTTAACGTAAAGCTAACACCTATGAAGAAGACAGATGAACTCCTAGATAAAGCGAATCATTTACCCCAGCAGTCGGGTTGCTATCTAATGAAGGACAAGAATGGTCGGGTGATTTACGTCGGTAAGGCCAAGAAATTGAAGTCTCGAGTTACTTCCTATTTTAATCAATCAGTTAAAGGCCTTAAAACTGAGTATATGGTGAGTCACGTTGATCAATTTGATTTTATCATCACGCGCTCGGACGCCGAATCATTTGTCTTAGAAAATAACCTGATTAAAGAACATTCTCCAAAATACAACATACGGCTCCGTGATGATAAGAGTTATCCTTACGTCATGGTCAACTGGAATGAGGCTTTTCCCCGTCTGGAATATATCCGTCGCCCAAAAAAAGGCAAGGGCAAAGAGCTCTTTGGTCCCTATCCTCCAGGGTCAAATATCTCCTACATTATGCGAGTTTTAACCAAGTCGTTTAAGTTGCGTGATTGCAGTCTGACTGAATTTAAATCTCGTAAAACACCTTGCCTGCTTTATCAGATGAAACAATGTTCTGCTCCCTGCGTGGGTCTTCGGACAGAAAAAGAATACGAAGGTGACCTTAATGTTGCCTTGGGTTTTCTTCAGGGCCCCATCAAGGCCAAGCGCACCATTCAAAAACTTCGTGAACGAATGAATGAGTACTCCGAAAACGAAGAATTTGAAATGGCCGGCATGACTCGCGATAATATTCAGCATCTGGAAGAATTTCTGGAAAAATCTTTTGACCAAAAAGTAGAAACTCTGGGGTCAGATAAAAGTATCGATGTCTGGTCTTACTGGAATGGATCTGAAGAAGTTGATATCTCCGTTTATCTGATTAGGTCGGGACTTCTTCTAGGCCAAAAGAATTTTAATTTTGTGAAATCGGAATTGATTGAAACTCTGGAAGATGAGATTCAGCAAAAAATTCTGCAATACTATTCAGACTCCGAAGATTCGGGTCCAGATATTGTGGTGATGGATTTTGATGAAGAAGAAGTCGTTGAGATGCGAGAAGCTTTGCAAACTTTCGGTGAAATGAAAGTCATGGGGCTTAATAAAAAATATTATCCATTAATTGAGATGAGTCGTAAGCATGCCGAAGAAACTCAGCGAATCCGTATGGAAAATGCTGAAAGTGTTTATCTTGGTCTGAATAAACTCAAAGATCTTCTCTCGATGAAAGAGCGTCCGCAGATTCTGGAATGTTATGATGTCGCTATCTGGCAGGGTCAGTCTCCTACGGCTTCACAAATTGTTTTTGAAGAGGGGAAAGCAGATAAGACGAAGTATCGTTATTATCATCTTGAGACCCGACCTGAAGGAAATAACGATTTTGCGATGATGAGAGAAGTGATTTCCCGTCGAGCGAACAATGGAAATCTTCCTGACGTTTTTATTATTGATGGGGGTATTGCTCAGGTGAATACTGTCACGGCAGTTCTGAATGAATTGAAACTCGATATTCCCGTCGCAGGAATTGCAAAATCAAAAGATCTGACGAGTGGTGATTATCGCTCGAAAGAAGTTTCCCGTTCAGAGGAGAGACTGATTATTCCTGGCCGAACAAATCCTTATATTTTAAGTAAGTGTCCGCCACTGTTTAAAATTATTGTTTCCATGCGCGATGAGGCCCATCGTTTTTCACGTAAACTGCATCATAAAGCAGAATCAAAAAGAACATTATCGACGTGGTTGGATGAAGTGAAAGGATTGGGTGAGGATACCAAGAAAAAAATTCTTACTCAGTTATCGATGACTCAAGAAGAGTTGAAAGAGTATCCCGTGAACGATCTGGTAAATCTCTTTGGGATTAAAAATCCTCAAGCAAAAGCGCTCTGGGCGCATCTGCATGAGGATGATAAAGAAGATTAGTTAAGAACGTGAATCACTCGACGGTTTCCGCAACCACAATCCATACAGCGTGCAGTTTCCTGAACCAGTAGGTTTTTGTAATCCGGCATGTGTGAAAGAAGAAGTTTTGAGCCACAGACTTTGCATTCGTCCATAGTCTTTTTGACTTGCTCCGCACCACCAAAGTATTCTTCAAAGCTTTCAAATTTAAAATCAATGTCTGACATTTTGTTTTCTCCTGTACATAAATCATTTCGGAGAGTCGCCGCAGGAAATTTAAGATAATTGTGACTAGGAAAGTTCAGCCGCTTTATGCTAGAAACAAGTATGGAAAACGTTTTTAAGCAAAATTTATTGAGGTTGCGTAAGCCGGGCATGCCGCGAACCTTCAGTGAGGCGCTGATGGGGCCTTTATTGTGGGGACCTAAGTCTGCTGCTGTGACGCCCAAACCGGTTCTGCTTAAGGACAATTTCTCGGAAAAAGTTCAGGTTCTGGAATCTCTGGAGCGTTTTGCTCAGGAAAAAGTCAAAGAAACTGATGTTCCGGTGATCAAGTTTGATCGCGGTGAGATCCACCTTAAAGCTGAAGCCGAATGGGAAAATATCGGTGCCTACAAAGACATAAGTGATCTGCGACGGGTGCTCCAATTAGAGCCTCAGATCCTCGATATCCTCTTAGGTTCAAAAGCTCAGGGGCAAGTGAAGGTCATTTTTGTGACTGAAAATTTCCGTACTTTTGAAGAAGCTAAGTCGGAACTAAAAGAGGGGTTTGTGAATGAGCTCATCCTTGGTTTCCCCTTTAAAACGGCAGAGTATTTTGAGCGCATGATTAAGGCGATGAAGCTTGATGCCTCAGAGGTTGTTATTTATCCAGTAAGTTTCCAAGATAAAGATCTTTCTGAAGAAGTCATGAGTCTCACGAGTTTCTTCCGGCCTGAGATCGTCATCACACTCGGGGCCACCGCCAGTAATAAAATACTTAAGAATAATGATCGGCTATCAAATACGCATGGCCAGTTTTTCACTCGTAAGATCAACAGTTCTGTTAACTTCACCGTAGTTCCTCTATTTCATCCCACCATTATCGAAAACAATCAGAACATGAAGAAAACTGCATGGGCCGACATGCAAAAAATAATGAAGCATCTTAAAAAACTCTCATGATTTAAACCGCTTTTACGGGTATCATAGGGCAGGGTCGTTTTAATTTCCAAGGATTAAGGGAATTAATGTTTAAAACAGGATGTTGTCTTTTACTGTGTCTTTCAGCGGGTTCAGCCGTTGCCGCGATTCCGTCTGTTAGAGTTCTCATCGCAAAATCACTAAAAAATGTTGTTGTTGAAGGTATGGATATGCAGAAAACCATCCATACTCAGAGCCGCTCGCAGCAGTACTTAGGTAAAAAAACGATTACGTTTAACTGCACGCCAACGGCCCGCACTAGCTTTCCCAGAAATCCTCTTTTAGTGGCCTCTCTAAGTTCTCCTACGGGACTTATCTCTTGGGGCAAGCATAAGTACCAAGGAGAGTTGCAACTCCTTACCAACCCCGGAAAAGACAGCTGTGATCTGGTAAATTCAATTCCCATGGAAAACTACATCACCACTTTACTTTCAAAAGAGATGAATGGTGGTTGGCCGGTGGAAGCACTCAAGGCCCAAGCGGTAGCCGCCCGTACTTATGCTTTTGATCGACTCAAAAAACAAAATGCCGGTGTTGCTCAACTTTATCATCTAGAGTCTTCTGAAAAAGATCAAGTCTCGGGAACGTTTTTTGATATCACTGAAAAAACACTCCAGGCCGCCAAAGAAACTGAAGGCGAAATCCTAGTTGGACCTTCAGGAAAAGTCGCTCCTGCATTCTTTCACTCGAAATGTGGTGGTAAAACACTACGACCGGATCAGGTCTGGGGTGGAGTTGAAGAAGGTTATCGTTCAGTGAATTGTACTTTTTGTACAAAAACCGGATTGAAAGACTGGCACCATAAGTATCCCAATACCAAACTCACGACGATGGTTGATACCGTTCTCAAAAAATACTATTCAGACAAAGTTCAGGGTGGCAATATTCGTCTCATGCCTGACTCTCTGGAAAATTCTGAACTCAGAATGTATGTCGGTGACCGACTTCACATCATTAAAAAATCTTATCTACGCAATCTGGCCGGAAGAAACACTCTTCCTTCGAATAATTTTAAAATGACCATGCAAGGCAGGGAATTTCAAGTTTCGGGTCATGGTTACGGTCATGGTGTAGGCCTGTGCCAGATGGGTGCTCTTGAGCTTGCGAAGCGTGGATACGATTACCGTCAAATTTTATCTTTCTATTTTCCTCGTCATAAAATGAGAAGAGTCTATTAGTATGATGAGGTTTTTGTTCTTAGGACTTTTTCTTTCAACTTCTTTATCAGCTAAAGTTGTTCTCATTGATCCGGGCCACGGTGGTGCAGAGATTGGTGCGGTCGGATTTGAAAATGGAAAAAAAGGTAAACGTGTTTTTGAAAAAGATCTTTGCTTAAAACTTTCAAAAAAAATCAGAGACGAACTTTCCAAGGGAACATCAACCTATCTGACCCGCAGTATGGACCGCGCTGTTGGACTTCAAGAGCGCGCTGATCAAGCCGATATTTTAAAAGCTGATCTTTTTATTTCCGTTCACTTTAACTCTTCTCCTAATCCTCAAAGTCATGGATTTGAACTTTATTATCTCGACAATAATTCGAATGCGGCTGCCGCCAAGGTGGAAAAATCGGAGAACTTAAACCTGAAAGGGGAGGATATGATTGTGAATCAAATCCTGGTTGATCTGGTTGTTCAACAAACGGTCAGCCACTCTCGCCAGCTCGCCTCACAGGTTCATAGCAAGCTCAGGCCCGTCATCAAAAGCTTCGGGATCGATGATCGAGGAATTAAGCCCGGTCTCTTCTATGTACTTGCCCTCTCAAAGAGGCCCGGACTTCTGATTGAAGTCGGCTTCGTATCTAACCCCAAAGAACTTCAGAAGGTCCGTCAGGAAAAATTTCAAAATGAATTTGCAAAAGCTGTTTCAGATGGAGTGATGAATTTCATACGAACGCAGAAATAAAAAAAAGGAACCGAATTGGTTCCTTTCTTTTTATAAAAAATATTTCAAATTATTGGCAGAAAGAAAACTTGGCACGTGCTGATGAACCATAATCCATCATACGGAAGTCAGCAGTTGCTCCACCCGGAAGAGCGACTGTTGCAGCTACGATTGGTTTAACCTGACAAAGTGTGTACGTACCAGGCTTAACTCCTAAAATTTGACCCTGACCACTTGTCGCAAAAGATCTTGGACAAAGGTAGGCTACAAACATCGGAGGTTGACCTGGAGCTGTGCCCACAAGAGCGGCCACATCACCGTAAGAAGTCACACCAACATAAATATCGTTAGCAGGAATCACAGTTTGGAAATTTGTGAGTGGTTGTTGAATGGTGATACGCTGACCTGCATAGGCACCTTGTCCACCTTGGTAGTTGCCATAACCACTGACACATGGATTTTCTGCCATGACTTGGTTAAGACTTACGCTTCCATAAGAGTAAGGTGAATTTACTCCGCCAATGCCACTGGTATAAGGATTGAATCCCCAGCTACTAGCAGATGTTCCCGACTTGTTATCCTTTCCACATCCAGCGAGGAACACAAAAAGAGCCGAGTATAAAAGGCAAAGACCTACCGATTTCATGAAAACTCCTTCGTCTTAGACGATTCTCGTATCCTATCGGACAGGTACCCCTTAGAACTTTAGAGAAAAGATTCACAGGCGAGACTCTAAACTGAATCACTCTGATTTAGAGGTATAAAACTGCCTAGTTTTAAGCCTTTAGGAATTCGCTATGATCTAAGGATATGAAAAAAATAATCAGCCAGGTCAAACAAGAGTTCAAAAACATTTTTAAGTCAGATGAGACCAAGTTCATCATGATGACCGGATTTAAAGTTTCTTTGATCTCTCTTTTTATCAATCTTTTTGTTTATTTCTTCTTGCTGGAAGTCCTTCGTCTTAACCACGTTTTCTTCCGCGCTCATGGATTTCCTGAGTTCTCAGGCGATACAACATTTTTTGATTACGTCTCCCAAGAGGCGATGAATAACCTTCCGATCCTTTTTAGTTTTCATATCTTCCTCTTCTTTATTGGAACTTATTTAGGCTGGATCATTCTTCGTCCTTTCCGTGCGATTGGAGAATACTGTGAAGATGTTGTGGCCAACACTCAAGCCATCTACCAAGTTGAGGAATTTAGCACGTATAAACTCTTGACTCGTTTTTCAGAGTTCTTCTTCGAGTTCATCCGTGAGTCTCGCAACAGAGGGGAGATCGTCACTAATAGTATTCCTCCCCAGTACTCAAAAATTCACCAACCTGTTGCGGATAAAGTCTTCATGCTTCACTTTGGGATTTTGTTGGTGATCATTAGTATTTGCAGTAGTCTTTTTATTATTGAGAATACTTCTGAAATTTTCACAAATATGATTGAGCTCGCTGGTAAAACTCTGCAAGGACAAAAAGCTGTGGGTCGATTCCTCGGTTCTCAAGAATTTATTTTGAATGATATTGTAACGTTAACAATTCTTCTCACGGTGATCTTTTATATCATTTTAGGATTTCACCTTTACACCAAAGTTTCTGGTGCTGCTTTTGGGATCTTTTCAACTATGCGCGCCTTCATGAAGGGAAACCACTTTAGTCGGGTACACTTGGTGGGTTACGCTCACGTCCGAGACTCAACACGTAAGTTGAACAAGTTTCTCGACTATATTCAAAATACTTTGGATAAAGATAAGACCAAACCTTGAAATAAACACGGCTATTCATTACCATAGTCATATTCATAAACACCCATTATCAATCGAAAGAACGTTAGATACTAAAAGGAAAATGTCATGAGAAGAATTCTCGCACTCGCCGTTATTGCAATGTTGGTTACTGCTTGTACCTCTAAAGATGAATTGAAAAAATTATTAAAAGAAAATCCGGATATTATTACGGAAGCTATCGAGGCCAACCCTGATAAATTTATCGACGCTCTTAACAATGCAGTGAAAGCTGCTCAGGAAGGCCAAGGTAAAAAACGCGAAGACGAAGAGAAGAAAGCTCTTGAAGAAAGTTTCAACAAGCCCCTCATTGCTGAAATTCGCGCTGATGAAACATTCCGTGGTCCAAAAGATGCTCCCATTACGTTGATTGAATATTCTGATTTTGAATGTCCATTCTGTTCTCGTGGATTCAATACAGTTATGGAACTGATGGAGAAGTACAAAGGCAAAATCCGTTTTGCTTACAAACACCTACCACTTAGCTTCCACCCCCAAGCTATGCCAGCAGCTCAGTACTACGAAGCGATTCGTCTTCAGTCTGAAGAGAAAGCTTGGGCTTTCCATGATGCTATCTACAAAAATCAACGTGCTCTTCAGAATGGTGAAAAATTCCTGAAAGAAGAAGCTAAGAAACTTAAAGTTGATATGGCAAAACTTGCAAAAGACGTGAAGTCTGATGTTGTTCAAAAACGTATCGACGCTGATATGGCCGAAGCTGCTAAATTCGGATTCCAGGGTACCCCAGGATTCCTTCTTAACGGTGTTCCGGTTAAAGGTGCTTACCCAACAGCTCACTTTGACGGCCTTATCGAAGAATTGAAAAAACGTGGTAAAATTTCACTCTAAGCTTTCTTCAGATATTATCTGATAAAATAAGCCCGGCTTTTGCCGGGCTTTTTTTTTGATCAAATAACCAGGGGCACTTTTTGCCGAATGTCCCCACTTTGACACCACTACGGCAAAATCTTCCCACAGGGGAGTAGTGACCTTGAATGTCACCCAAATCAAAGTTATAATTTTGACAGATACTCCTCAGGATGAGGAACCCAGTTTATAAAGGCGTACATGGCTGAAGACATCAAACCAGTGACGGTGGCATCATCAGGATCTTCCAAGAATCCCTTACTCACATTACTTATGGTTGTGAATATCCTTGCTATGGGAGTAGTCGCATACTTTCAATGGCGCTTTATGGATATGGAATCTAAACGTCCTGATCTGACACAACTTTTGAAAGAGAAAGATAATGAAACTGTTCCTGTTGATGGCGAAGCTGCCGGCGAACAAAAAACAGCCGAGATCGTAAAGAAAGAAAACCTTCTTCCTCTTGATGGTTTCACAGTGAACTTAGCTCAAGGTGAAGGCCCTCGTCGGTATGTACGATTGGATGCCGTTCTTAAAATGAGTGACGATGCTAAGGCTCCGGAGTTCGAAGCTCGTAAGCCTCAGATTCGCGATACCATCATTAGTATTTTAAATACTAAACGTGCTGAAGATCTTCTTAAAAAAGAAGGGAAGAGTTTCCTTAAAGAAGAGATTAAAGCCTCTATCAATTCATTTTTGGTAGATGGACGTGTGGAAGATATTTACTATATCAGCTTCCAAATCAACTAATAGGCAGGATGCCTTAAGTTTGAATCCCAGGAGGGGAACCCATGGCCCAAGTACTGAGCCAAGACGAAGTAGACGCATTACTTAATGCCGTTAATGACGAATCTGAATCGTCTGACGGTATGGATGGTGGTGGCGGTGGTGAGTACGGTGAAACGCCGGACTCAGATGCTAACATTCAGCCTTACGACCTGACCAATCAGGATCGAGTAATTCGCGGTCGAATGCCCATCCTCGAGATCATCTACGAGCGATTCATTCGTCAATTCCGAGTCTCACTTTCGAATTCCCTTCGAAAAATTTCAACCATCTCAATGATTTCTACCGATCTTTTAAAGTTCGGTGAATTCGTTAATACACTCCCGATTCCTTCATGCATGTGTATCATGCGCTTCAATGAACTTCGTGGTCCCGCTCTGATCGTATTTGAATCAAAACTCGCTTACGCGATTATCGATTCTTACTTCGGAGGAACTGACCGTCCATTCACAAAGATTGAAGGAAAAGAATTTACCTCTATCGAACTCTCATTCATGAGACGCGTGATGGACATGGCAATCTCTGATCTTGAAGAAGCTTGGGCACCAGTTCACAGAATCGATGCTCAGTATTCAAGAACAGAAATTAACCCTCAGTTCGTAGGTGTGGTTCCTCCTTCTGACGTTATTATCACGACAACTTTTGAAGTTGAGTTTGAGTCTGCTTCGGGAACCATTATGGTGGTTATCCCTTACTCAACAATTGAACCGATTAAGCAAAAATTATCATCAAGCTTTCAGGCCGATAACGATGTCGTTGATACTCTCTGGACCCGCTCTATGCAGGAGCATGTTCAGCATGCTGAGGCGACAGCGGTGGTTAAGTTAGGTGAAACAGAAATGTCGATCGGGGATCTGGTTGGACTTCAGGTAGGGGATATCATTCCACTATCTCAGGAAGTTTCAGGAGAACTTGATTTAGAGATCGAAGATTCAAAAAAATTAAAATGTTTGATTGGTGTGTACAAGGGCAACCGTGCCGTACAAGTCACCCGTCGCATAAGATAAAAGGAACAACCCCATGGCGACACCCGAAATGTCAGAGAACAACAAAGATGCCATCCGCGAATTAGCTGACGGGATTAAGGCCGGTGATGATGCTTTAAATAAGCTCAAAGTCCAAAACCTTGATTTCATCCTCGATATTCCGCTGAAGGTAAGTGTTGAGCTTGGACGCGCGAAGGTCATAATTAAAGATCTTCTTCAGCTCGGTCAGGGTTCGGTCCTAGAGTTAGATAAACTCGCAGGTGAGCCTTTGGAAGTCCTGGTTAATGGCAAGCTGGTTGCAAGAGGTGAAGTGGTCGTGGTGAACGAAAAGTTCGGGATCCGTCTGACTGATATTATTAGTCCTCTTGAAAGAATTGAGTCCCTCAAGTAAGTACAGGTAACCAGAAAGGAAACCGCCATGAATAGGATGTTCATTGCTCTAGCTCTCTCTCTCGGATTCACAGCGACTGCCTTCGCCGGTGTCAAAGTGACGTCCTTAAACCTCAGAACTGATGGCCCAATTGGCTTCATCAGTGTCGCGGTGAACGGCAGATCCAACGAACTTCCAGACATAAAAGTGTATAAGAATGTGATTGAGATGACTCTTTCGCAGGCAGAAGCTTTTAATGCTATCTCTAAAAATATTTCTGGAGCCGTTCTCACGGCCAATATTCTGAATGGAAAAGCTATCGTGAAAGCGACTCTTCCGTATGATGTTGAAGCTGATACGGTAAACCTCAATTGGAAAAATAACTCGATTGAAGTTTCTTTCCCTCGTAATCGTAACAATAAGGCTGCTGCCGCTCCGGCCGCGGTTGTCCCAGCGGTTGCTTCGCAAGTGGCTTTCGCTATCACTCCTACAAATGCACCAGTTCAGGAAATCAAAAAACCTCAACTTGAAATTAAAAAAGATAATCTTAACGAGGATTATCTCAATAAGTTGATGAATGAAGAAAGCGCTCCAAAAGCTGCTGCAGCTCCGGTAGTTCCTTCTGCTCCTCCTCTTGAAATCAAAAAAGATGAAATTAAAGTCCAGCAAGCTGCGATCGCAAAACCGGCCACTGCAACTTATACTGGTAAAGGTATTCCAAGTAAATCGACAGATAACTTTTCATTTGCTGGATACGCTTTGAAATTTACTGTTTTCTTGGCCTTGGTTCTTGGTCTTTTCTACGGAGTAGTCCAAATTCTTAAAAAAGGCGTTTTTTCTCGTGGAAAACTGGGCTTTTTAAATAATGGTCAGATGATTCAGGTTCTGAGCACGACTTATGTTTCGCCAAAACGCTCACTCATGATTGTTAAAGCTCATAAGCAAATCTTCCTCGTTGCTAACTCTGAAAGCGGACTCGAGTTTCTTTCTGAGATGAAAGATACGTCAGGTCTGATTAAAGAAGGCGAGAAGCTGGTTACCGGGTCAAATTTTGACCTGAACTTTGCCACAGCTGATTCAACGACAAACATTGAAGATACAAATATCAAGTTGAAAGAAAATATTCTGGAATCGGCTCCTGTAAACGAAGAGAGAGGAATTTCTAAACTTGCCGTTGCTAAAGATATTGTTAAATTTTCGGATGAATTAAAAAAGAAAGCTCGTAAGCTCAAGCCAATTGAGTTCAACTAGTTTTCTCTAATAGGAATGGCATGAAAGGTTTCGGACGTTCGCTTTTAGCACTACTTTTAGTGTCTGCCTCTGCTGCAGCCTATTCTCAATCTACGACTAATCTTCCTGGCGTGAGTGTGAACTTCGGACAAGGAACAAACCTTGTTGATACGATTGAAGTTCTTTTACTTTTCACGATTCTCACTCTGGCACCTGCGATTATTATTCTTTGTACATCCTTCACTCGTATCGTCGTTGTTTTGTCTTTCATGAGACAAGCTTTGGGTACGCAGAATATGCCGCCCAACCAGGTGTTGATCGGGTTTGCGCTTTTCCTTTCAATCTTCGTGATGATGCCTACGGGGCAGTCCATTTATAAAAATACTCTGATGCCTTATAGTGCGAAACAGATCAATGCGACTCAGGCGCTGGAAGGACTTGAAAAAGATCTTCGTGCGTTTATGGAGAAGCATGTTCGTAAGAATGATATTGGTCTTTTTTATGATGTAACCGGTGCCGATGCTCCCAATGATATCACTCAGGTTCCAACTCATTATCTGATTCCGGCCTTCATTATCTCCGAGTTAAAAACAGCATTCCAGATCGGATTCTTGCTTTATATCCCATTCATCGTTCTAGATATGGTGGTGGCTTCAGTTCTGATGGCGATGGGTATGATGATGTTACCTCCCATGCTGGTTTCGATGCCGTTTAAGCTTCTGCTCTTCGTGCTGGTAGATGGATGGCAGCTTGTGACGGGTGCAA
This sequence comes from Bacteriovoracaceae bacterium, assembly GCA_040399925.1. Taxonomy (GTDB): domain Bacteria; phylum Bdellovibrionota; class Bacteriovoracia; order Bacteriovoracales; family Bacteriovoracaceae; genus Peredibacter. Next base: position 3,372 of record JBBARF010000064.1, on the reverse strand, counting down.
TTCTCAGGTCGTTTAATACTTAGGGTGAACTATGGAAAATGAATTTGCCATTGAAGTGCTTAATCAGGCGATAAAAGTGACTCTGATGCTTTCAGCTCCGATGCTTATTGGTGCACTTTTAGTGGGTGTACTTGTTTCCATTTTCCAGGCCGTGACTCAAATCAATGAACAGACTCTTTCTTTCATTCCCAAGATCCTCGTGATCATCGCTACTCTGGTTATTTTTAGCCCGTGGATGATGGAAACGATGGTGACTTACACTCGCGATCTCTTTCTTAGCATTCCGGAACTTGTCCGCAGATGATGGACGTTAGCATTGGGGATCAGACTGTTTTTCTCGCCTTTTGGCTAAGCTTTTCGAGGTGGATTGCCGTTCTCTATCAATTACCTTTATTCGATAACGTGGCCGTTCCTAACGTCGTGAAAGTTCTTACAACTTTCATGATCTCTTTCGCCTTTTTTCCAGAACTCCGCGGCACACTTGTTGCAGAAATCAATTCTGTCGGTGTGGATAATTTATGGATCCTCCTCATGTTTCACACCTGCGCGGGCCTAATTATTGGATTTTTGGTGAAATGTATTATGAGTTTATTCGTTGCCACTGGTAGCTTACTGACCCAGCAAATCGGATTCGCCTCCGTGAGCTATTTTGACCCCACTCAGGGTCAACAAGTTGGTCCTTTTGAGCGCCTAGTAGAGTGGACGATGATTATCCTTATTCTTTCGTCGGGTGCTCTTGTTCCCATGTTCAAGGGTGTCTTCCAATCCTTCTTTTCTGTCAATTTCTCCAATGCGGATAGATTGCTGAAAAGCCCGGAGTATTTCGTGTTATTCTTTAAGTCAGCATTCAGCGCCTCTGTACTTCTAGCGGGGCCCCTGATTTTTGCCAACTTGCTCATGAACTTGGTCATGGGAATTGTTGCTAGAACAGTTCCACAGATGAACGTTTTGATGGTGAGCTTTGTAGTGAATATCGGTCTGGGCATGCTTCTCTTCTTAGGAATAGCAGAGGAGTTTTTTCAGGTGAGTTATGACTTGTATATTGAAAAGTTGGGAGAGTGGTTCCAGTTCATTTCAATGTAAATTTAAGAGAGGCATAGGATGGCCGACAGTTCTGATGACGACGGCGAAAAAACCGAAGAACCTTCCCAATACAAGATTGATGAATCTCGTAAGCAAGGTGACGTGGCAAGCTCAAAAGAGCTTAGTTCTGTATTGCTGTTAACCGGCTCCCTTATGACGATTGTTCTGAGCTCGATGTTTGTCTACGAGCAGTTTAGTGAATACCTCGATTACATCTACCGTATTGATTTCAAACTTACCTATACACAAGAAAAATTCGCCGAAGTTATCTCTCACTCTGCTTGGGTCATGGTGAAGTGTCTCGCCCCGTCATTCGGAGCATCACTGGCGATCGGTGTCTTATCTCAATTTATTCAAGTGGGGTTTCTGTATTCGCCGGAAATTTTAAACGTTAAGTTCGAACGTCTCAATCCCATATCTGGTTTTCAAAGACTCTTGTCTAAGAAAGCTCTGGTAGAAGCGGTTAAGGGCTGTTTTAAATTTGCCGTGGTTATTTCTATCACTTACTCAGTGATGAATAATAATGTGGCTTCATTTTTAGGATTCCTCCACGCCGATGCAGCGACGTCACTTAGCTTCGGTAAATACCTGATGGTGAAACTTGGGTTTTCTATTCTGATGGGCCTGGGTGTGATTGCCCTGGCCGACTTTGCTTGGGAAAAGTGGTCGTACCATCAGAAAATGATGATGACCAAACAAGAGGCCAAGCAAGAGTCCAAAGAGAAAGATGGTAACCCGGAAGTTAAGAATAAAATCCGATCAATTCAGAGGCAAATGGCCCAGAAGCGGATGATGGATGATGTGAAGAAGGCGGATGTAATTGTTACCAATCCGACCCATATTAGTGTAGCATTGAAGTATGATGGAGATATGATGGTGGCCCCATCGGTGACCGCAAAAGGTGCTGATCATTTAGCCCTTCGCATTCGCGAGATTGCTAAGGAACATGACATACCGATTGTTGAAAACATCATGTTAGCGCGGACTTTATATAAAACAGTGAAAGTGGGACATGGAGTTCCAAAAACATTGTACAAGGCCGTCGCAGAAATTCTCGCTTTTGTTTACAAGCTTCGTAAGAAGCAAAAAGCGTTGAAGTAAAAAAATTCTTAATGCTCAGGATGAGCGACTCCTTCGGAGTGAGGTAAACCATGGATGGGTTCCTAGTAAAATTAAAAGCATTTACACAACAATCAGACTTGGCTGTTGCTTTGGGTTTGATGATGGTTCTCGGTGTAATGGTGGTGCCTCTTCCTCCATTTCTCCTTGATATCTTTCTCGCTTTTTCAATCGCGGTATCAGTAGGAATTTTGCTTCTCGCGGTTTATGCCAAGAAGCCACTCGATTTCTCGACTTTCCCTTCGATTCTTTTGATCACAACACTCTTACGACTTTCACTAAACGTTGCTTCAACGAGAAATATTCTTCTTCATGGAGCAACTGATGGTACGGCTGCTGCAGGAGAAATAATCGAATCATTCGGTGAGTTCGTAGTCGGTGGTAACTATGCGGTGGGGATTGTAATCTTCCTGATCCTCGTTGTTATTAACTTTATCGTAATTACTAAGGGTGCTGGTCGAGTAGCAGAAGTAAGTGCACGATTCACCTTGGATGCAATGCCTGGTAAACAAATGGCGATCGACGCCGATTTGAATGCTGGTTTAATTGATGACAAAGAAGCTAAACGTCGCCGTTCTGAAGTCGCTCAAGAAGCAGACTTTTACGGGTCTATGGACGGTGCTTCGAAGTTCGTACGAGGAGATGCCATCGCAGGTATCTTGATTACAATCATTAACATTATTGGCGGTATCATCATCGGGGTGGCCCAGAATGATATGTCGTTTGCTGATGCTGCTAAAACTTTCACGCTTCTTACAGTGGGTGACGGTCTTATCGCTCAGATTCCTGCTCTGATCATTTCTACAGCTGCCGGTTTGATTACAACTCGTAACTCAAACTCAGAAGCCCTTGGTAAACAAATGAACATGGAATTCGGTGCTCATCCGAAAGCCTTCTACATTACTGCCGGAGCTATTACTGTCTTTGGACTTATTCCTGGATTTCCGGGACTTCCTTTCATGCTGATTGGTGGATTGATTGGTTTTACTGGCTTTAAAATTGAAAAGAACAGAGAGCTCGCTAAATCAAGTGCAGCTTCAAATGCCATCTCTGATCTTACCAAACCAAAAGCCGAAACTCTCGAGTCACTTCTTCCGGTGGAAATGGTTCAACTCGAAGTTGGTGACGGAATTGTCAGCGTTGTAGATGCTGAGCAAAATGTTGATCTTC
>JBBARF010000063.1:0-19231 GCA_040399925.1 Bacteriovoracaceae bacterium | reverse complement strand
TGAACTTTTTGTACAATCTTGTGCTTGTTTTTTGAAAGGAATGATTTTTTTAATTGTTCAGACGTCACAGCGATTCCCATCATGATGATATCCATCTCCTGACCTGAATTATCTTTAAGGGTCTGGGTATGGTAAATTTCAAATTCAGTCAGATCTTTGGCAAGGGCCAACTTATGTAAAAGAACTGGACCTGGGAGCTGCGCCATTGATTTAGTTACTTTTTTAATGTGACCTTCATCAATCAAATGACAAAGAAAAACACTTATCGGACGTTTACCAATTTCTACTCCCGTCACTAGATCCGAAGTTCTTTCATTAATAATATTCTGGCCGGGATATATAGCTGAGAGGAAGTACTCAATATCCTTGTTCTTCATGGCTTCGCAGGTATTAATAAGTCCCGCGATTAATTCTTCAGTATGTACGATATCAAAATAGAGACTTGGCTGAATTCTTAGCGTTAGATTATTCGATAAAGAGGGGTTCATGCGAAGATTCTCATGATTGAGCAGGGCCGAAGCCATCATATAACCTTGCATTTTAGCATCACAAATTGTTTTAAATTCAAAACCAAGAGATTCAAAGACATCGTGAAATTCAATGGCAAGCATTAAGCCTCGACCACGTATTTCGTTAATTATTTCGGGATAAAGATTTTGTACCCATTGCAATCTTGCTTGCAAGTAGTGAGCACTTTTCATACCCTCTGCGAGAGGTGATTCTTCACCTGTTAGAATATTCAGAACTTCCATCGCAATTGATGAGGAGAAATCATCATCACTGAAAGTGGAGGTATGGAGGAATCCAAATTCTTCAACGTATTTTCTAGCTATGATAGTCGTCGCCGCAATTTTAGCTATACCTCCGCCGAGAGATTTAGAAAAGGTATAAACGTCAGCTGTGATATCTGAATGATTTCCGGAAGCCATAAAACCAGTTCTGAACATACCCGCTTGGATTTCATCAAAGATTAATAAGAAATTTTCCTGAAGTGAGTACTTTTTCATGAATGCCATGAATGAGCTTGAAACTTCTTTGACTCCTGCTTCACCTTGAATTGGTTCAATGAAGGCAGCAGCAATTGATGAGAATTTATGATTAGCAAGTATAACTTTTTTACCGGTAAAAGTGATGAACACAAGATCTTTTCTTAATTCATCAATTTTCGCTTCAAGAGATTCCTGATCAATATGAGAGCTTAAAAATAAAGTATGTGTATTGTGTTCTTTATTCAGGAAGAATGGATCACGAAATGCTTCACTTGAAGTCAGGGCCAGGGCGCCCATTGTTTTACCATGATATGATTTTTCTAAGGCAATGAAGAATGGTTTTTCAGCTACCTGAAGTTTATTGATGTCGCGTAATAGTGAAAGAAAATCCTCAATCGTGTGGGTGTTGGCGATTTGATGAAAAAGAAAATCTTGTCTGCTCGCCGACATTTTTAAGGCAGATGTTCCATTTGAAAGATCATAGCGTAACTTTTTAAGTGTTTCAGTCTGAAGTCCTGCAGGTAATTTTTTAAATTGAATCAATGCTAGGTTCATTTCCTTAGCAATTTCTTGTTGGATCCCCTGCAGACGATGACTATAAGCAATGAGTGCATGCTTTAATGCAGCTTCCACGGCTTCAGTTCCAGAGTTAGAAAAAGTTGTAACCCATGGACCCTCTGATGTTTCATTCGTGAGGATATCTGAGATTTTCTTGGCCAGTTCTCCACTTGAATGACGAAGACTTCCCTGAGTGAGAGATGGGGCACCTGATTCACACCATTCCTGAACTTTTTGAAGAAGTGCAGGATTGCGGTGACCTAAAAGATTTGCTCCATATCCGCCGGTGAGATCTAAGACTTTTTTAAGATGTTCGCCTTCTTTATAAAAAAGATAATCGCCTGCACCACTGGTGTAGTTCTTAGACAATTCCATCGAATCCAGAAGTTTTGCTGTCAATGGACGGGCGTGTGTGGAGAAGTGCTCTGGTTGAGCGGCTTCTCTTGGCACGACAAGTTTTGGTTTAGGCAGAATCTGATCCATGGGATTGTTAAAGCAATGTAGATGCCAGTTCTCAAACCTAGAATCAACTATCTAGAGATCATGGATTGTTCAGACTATAGAGACTGTCTAAAAGTTAGACACATTTGTCCTCAGATTACAGATACTTAATCCTATAAATAATAGAGAGTCATTAGATTATCCTTCGTGGAAATAGCGAGTGAAGATACTAATAGGGAATGAAAAAACTGTTCTTCCTAACTATGCTTGTCTTCTCTGTCGTATGCGGAGCCCAGGTTTGTGAGAGCAAAGGACCGAATATCATCCTGATGACATGGGATGGAGTTCGTAATCAGGAATTTTTCAAGGGCACAGGATTTCTGCTAGAAAATAAATTACCTCGTGCAGAGAGAGGAGAAATCTTTTCTCATTTCTGGGACAATCTCGCTGATCAAGGTGTTGTCCTAGGCGGAAATAGTCATTACACCATTGGAAGTAAAGTTTCTGTCAGTCTTCCTTCTTACCAGGCGATTTTTCTTGGTAAGCCGACAGAGTGTAAAAAGAATGGATGCGAAAGTGTTCAGGAAGAAACTGTTTTAGAAAGAATTAAAAGAGAATTAAAATTAGATAAAAAAGAAGTCGCAGTTTTTGCTTCATGGAATAGAATCGTTGCGGCCATTGCCAAGGATCCTTCAAATATTTCTCATGGTATTTATCCAGAAATATTTGATGATCAAACGAATGATCCTGAGATAAAAAAAATCCAGACCGATGGCATGAGTGATCTTCCTGAATGGAATGGATCAAGAAAAGATAAATACACTTTCGCCTTGTCCCATCATTACTTAAAAAAACACTGTCCAAGAGTTCTTTATATTTCTCTTGTTGACTCTGATGAAAATGGTCACGAAGGCAATTACCCAGGTTATGTAAGGGCCCTGAGATCTTACGATGATTATTTGAAAACGCTGGTAACAACATTGGAAGGAATGGGGGACTACGGTAAGAATACAACCTTGTTTGTGACAACCGATCATTCTCGAGGCAGAGGTCCTTTCTGGGTCGGTCATGGGACCTTTCCTTTTACCGAGAGGAACATCTTTTTATATGTTAAAGGGCCACAGGTGACTAAAACAGGCAGGCAAAAAGCACGCGCCAATCATCTTTATCTTCGTCCGACCTTTGAAAAAATCATGGGATTGACCCCTTTGAACGATAAAATACTTCCTTATTTGTCTCTGTAAAAAAAGACCAACTGTCGGGCATTCTTCCCTCATCTCTTTAACCCTCGTCACCGATAGGAACTGTAGAGGTTTCTATGGAACAAACAAAGTTGAACTATTTTCAATATCGCAAAGCTCATGGCTATCCTGTTTTTGTGCGTTTTCAACAGCAGGAAAAAACTCCTAAATTCGTTCATCTTTTAAACGAGCTTGGGTTTGCCGAATTGACTGATCATGAATCACGAAAGATTCCTCTACAAAAAGCTCATACGAGAATCCTCACTATTCAAGAAGCCAGTCCACGTTTGCAGCTGCAAATTAATGGTTCGGATCTTTTGGATCAGTTCGGACTTGAATCCATTTCTCTTCAAGGGACGATGCCCGTTTATACTTACCGTAAGGTCGGAATGATGGGTGTGCCTCAGAAGCACGCTCTATGGGAATTAGCTCTTCTTCCAGAAAGTACACAAACTGATCACATGGTCGGTCTTCGTATTATGCTGGTGAGATATGTTTCTCAGGCCCTGGCAGATCAAGGCGTGATCTCTTATTGGGGAACGATTAAAGACGATACCGTTCTCGTGATGAAACAATTAAATTCATTTGGCGAAGCCGTGTTTATCGATATGGATAAAAAATCTATTTTTTCAAATGGCGGTGAGATTCGTTTAAGTTCAAATCTCAAAATCATCCGTAAAGACAAAGAAGTCAGATCTTCTGCTGTCATGAGCCGTGAAGAGCTGATTAGTTTTCTTAGCGTTTCGACATGTCTTCTAAGTTTTAATGGAATCACACCTTCAATGCGTAAAGCGATTTACGAATTGAGTCTGAAGGCCACAGCGACTTATTCCAGCATCGAGTCTCAGCCCAATCTCTAGTTGTCACCAGCGATTCTGTCTATTAAGCTAGTCTCATGAATAATGACTGGTTTGATCCCGTAATTTTTGCAGTAGGTCCCATTCAAGTCCGTTGGTATGGCGCTATGTACGTGCTCGGGTTTGTGGTGGGTAGTTTCATCCTTAAGTATCTTGCTAAGAAAAAATTCTGGCCTCTTTCTCAGGACGACATCGATAAGTATGTGACCTGGTTGATCGTGGGAATGTTTTTAGGCGCAAGACTCTTCTACGTTTTCCTCTATAACTGGGAATACTATTCTGTTAATCCAGCGGATATCTTTTCGGTTTGGAAAGGCGGCTTAAGTTTCCACGGTGCTGTAGTTGGAATGTGTATGGTGACGTGGTGGTTTGCTAAGAAAAATGGCCTTCACTTCTTCCATATTGGCGACTGTATGGCCGTTGCTGGTACTCCCGGTCTCTTCTTTGGAAGGATGGGGAATTTTATCAATGGTGAGCTCTACGGTCGTGTGACGGATTCATGGCTTGGTGTGGTTTTTCCCGGTGCCGGTCCGTTTCCTCGTCATGCTTCTCAGTTGTACGAGGGACTCCTGGAAGGACTTGTCCTTTTTGGGATTCTTTTCATCATCCATAAACGTCAACGCTTCTATGGAGTCGTAAGTTCCGTCTTCCTTTTGGGATATGGAGTTTTCAGATTTATCGTGGAGTTTTTCCGTGAACCAGACGCTCAACTTGGTTACTATTTTGGCTTATTAACTATGGGGCAATTGCTTTGTATCGGGATGATCCTCGGATCTTTCTTGATGCTCTGGTATGCTAAGAAACTTAATTTAAAAAATCCTCTGATCCCTCGCTAACTCACTTCCTTTGTGCGGCATTTTTCATTTGCTGCAGAAGGGGAGGCGGGGTTTGTCCTTCACTAAAAACAGCATAAAAGACAGGAAAACACGTGATGGTGCAAGCTGCACTATAGACCATTTTTAATGGTACTTTATTCCAAACATACACGGCCTCTTCACCAACTCTTTTATACTCAGTTTGTTTACCCTGCCGATTGATGATCGATTGGAAAAAAATATCGTGCAGGAAATAACTTGGTAGACGCGCGAAATAATCCAGCACAATTCCGTCTCTACTCTGAATTATGACTGGAAATTTATAACGGATATGGGCAACATAAAATCGAAGTGTCTGGACCCCTGATTTTTCTTCTACAAGTTCAGCTTTTCCATATTTTTTTTCAAGCTCACTATTACTCTTTCCAGGATTAAAATCTGAGAGTGTATCGAGACTGAAATCGTAGTTAGGTGGGTCAACTTTAGCGTTTAAGGGTTGAAACACTGTAATAAGGCATGGCAAGATGATAAGAAGTTTAAACATGGGCTATCTTAGCATTACTAATGGGTCTGTTTCCCAAAAGCTTATCAGATTGTTTTAGTCGGAAATTAGTTTTTCCTGCCAACAATTTGTGTAAAGTTCAAGCAGCCCTGGTCCGATAAAGAGTCTTTAGCTAACACTCTGATAATGGATGATTTGTGATGCTATAGGGACAAACTATTTTGCCCCTTATTGTAGAGGTAAGTTGGGATGGTTTATTCTGTAAGTGTGAGGTATCCCCCTTGCTCCTGTCTTGATTAAGGATGATAAGATGATGAAACTTTTGGCCATGGCGCCTCTCTTACTTGGATTTGTTGTTTCTGGTTGTGCCAGTCACAAAAAAGAAACAGTGAAAACGGCCTACAATCCAAGCGTTGCTGAACAAGCGGAGTACTACCGTGTTCAAGAACAACTGATTGAGAAAGATCTTCCCAACTGCAAAGGCTGTATTCACGGCAGTTCTCACCAACAAACATTCGTTACTCCGCTAAAGATTTACGAAATTGAACAAGCTGCTGCTGTTGAGTTAGGTCTCCACAACACTCAGTTTGATATTCCTGTTACATGGAACAAACAAGTTGCTATGTGGGTTAAGTATTTCAATGGAAAAGGCCGTCGCCATTTCGTGAACTACACTCAACGTGCTGGTCGTTATGCTCCGGTTCTTTCAAAAATCATGGCCGACAATGGTTTGCCACGTGATTTGATTTATCTGGCAATGGCCGAATCTGGTTTTCAAAACCACGCGCGCTCATGGGCCAAAGCTGTTGGTCCTTGGCAGTTCATGCCAGCGACTGGAAAAAAATTCGGTCTGAACATTGACTGGTATGTTGATGAAAGACGCGATCCTCTGAAAGCTACCATCGCTGCTGCAAACTATCTCAAAGTTTTGAATAATCTTTTTGGTTCTTGGGAACTTGCGACTGCTGCTTACAATGCAGGAGAAGGAAAAGTTGGAAGAGCGATCAAGATGTACCATACAAAAGATTTCTGGAAGTTGACTCAAGGTCGCTACCTCCGTCCTGAAACAAAAAACTATGTTCCTAAGATTATGGCCCTCGCTATCATTGGTAAGAACTTAGATGTTTTTGGTTTCTCTGAAGAAGTTCAATTTGAAAAAGCTCTCGATTACGAAGAAATCATGGTTAAAGGAAACGCCGATCTTTATGAAGTGGCAGAAGTTCTTGAACTCGATTTCGAAGAAGTAAAACGTTACAACCCAGAGATCACTCGTTGGCAAACTCCTCCGTACCTTGAAGGTTACCCTTTAAGAGTTCCGGTTGGTGCTAAAGAAGCTTGGGATGAATACAAAGATAAAGATTCAGTTGTTTCTGATAGCTTCAAGACTTACGTAACTAATGGTCAGTCTTCTCTTGATCAGGTTTCGAAGAAGTTTAAAGTTCCTGTGAGTGTACTAGCAGCACTTAACCCGGAAATTGGTTACAGTCGTATTGCTCCAAGAACAGTTGTGCAACTTCCTTTCCGTGAAGATCATTCATTGAAGGCGAGCATGTACGCCGATATCTACGAGAAATCGACGAAGAGAGAACGTCGTGGCAAGCATTACGGCCGCACGATTTCTTCTTATGGTAAGAAAGGTAAGTTCATTAAGAATCCATCTGTTTATTACACTGTGAAGAAAGGCGATACTCTTTGGAGAGTGGCCCAGAGAACAGGTGTTCCGATGAGCACCATTATTCGCACCAATAGTCACTTGATTAAACGTCGAATGATCCTTCCTGGCGATAAACTCGCGATAAGATAAACAAAATTAGCATGAATAATTGATAAAAACCCACTCGCAAGAGTGGGTTTTTTATTTTAAGATCTTTTCATGAGCTTCGGATTATTAAAGCATTTCAAAGAAAACAAGAAAGATCATTTCCTGGATAAGCAGACAATATTCTGTCGTCACGTGATCGTGGGTCAGGATCTGGCCGCAGTCCTTAAAATGCTGGAACTCAAGCGTGAGTACCCAGGTGAATCTTTAAAGATAATTTCCACTCGTCCTTTAAATCGTCAGATTATTCAGGAATACTGCGAGATGAGTATTTCAACACTGAGATCTGAAGCAGCTGTTACAGAAATCTATAAAAAATTCTTTAATGCCAAAATTCTTCCTCAGAAACATGAAGCACTTTTCTATAAAGATGGAAAGTTTCACGAGTTCTCTGGACGCGCAAAACCGATGGAACTTCAGTTGGGAGAGCACTTCTTCACTAAGAAAGGTTACACCGTTGAAGCAGCCTCTTTTTTTGCTGAAGATGAATGGGCCAATTTAGATAATATTCTGAATGAGCACATGGAAATCAGAATTTTCGATTCTGTTGAAAAGACCACTCCTGTTGATCTGGTAGAAAAAAACGAATGGTTGATCAGCTTTAAAGACTTCAAACGTATGTCGTGTGAAAATCTTTATCTCGCGACTTCTCCTCGTAAGTTTTTGTCCTACCTTACTCACAAAGAAAATCTTTCTCAGGAACTTATTGATCTTTGTTCATCATGTGAAACTCAAGCGGGAATCGCTGTTTCTTGGACCCTGACAAAGTCTCTTTATCCTGATGAGAGAACACTTTTCATTCCTCAGAGTATGACTCATGAATGGGGTCACTTCATTGTTGAGTTTGAAGAGAAGAAAAATGAATATATCTGCCACGCTCTATTTTTGATCCATGAAGAAGAGCCTCAGTCTGAGGACCTGGCCTCTAAGATCAAATTGATGAAGCGTGTGATCGAAAGAGTCTTCCCTGACTTTGAAGCTTCAATCAAAAAAGAATTCATTCGTTTCGACGATGAGATGTTTATTAACAACATCAAAGACGACCGTATGGAGCAAGTGGGCTTTGATTACCCAACGCTTAAATTCATCGGGCAAGCAGGTCATATGACTGACCGCTTTCAAAGTGAAAAATTTCTGGCCCGAACCCTTCTTAGTTAGTTTAATAGACCCAATAAATTCCCAAGGAGATTTGAATGAAACTTTTAGTAGTTGCTGTAGCTCTATTGATGTCAGCACTTGCGTCGGCACAAACTCGTATCGTATCTATTGATGCTTTTGACCTCACGTATACTGGTGGCTTTCTTTTTAAGCACGATGAAGGTGCAAGTAAAAAGAAAGACCGTGACGAGACGACTTTCCGTTTGAATCTAAACTATGCTCAGAACTTCTCTCAGTACGTCGGAATGATGTGGAAAGGTGCCTTTCACTTTAACCGCACATCTGTGGACTGGGGTTCTGATACTATGCAATCAGCGTTTGGTTTCAGAGGCGGTATTCTTTATAACTTCCAACACCAGGATATCAAAAATTCAATTTTTTTAGGTGCACTCGTTGGTCTAGAAAGAGCAACAGTTGAGTCAAACGGCCAAGATGATGATTCCGGCATTAACATGTCTTTTGATATCGAAGCTGGTAAACGCTGGGATATGGGCAAGTGGTCTTTGGCTTCAATATCTTACGCTCCATCAATTGCTCTTGGGTTTAAGCGCTATGGGGGCGATATCCGTGACAATTATTTCAAGAGCGGAAATGAGATCAAATTGAACTTTTTAAAGTTCGATGTTCTCTTCTAAAAAAACACACCTTTGCGAATGAAAACAGGCCACTCTCACGAGTGGCTTTTTTTTTGGTTTTAAAAAATACCGTCAAAATTTTGATGGTCATAGGACCAAGTTAAAAAATACTTCATGACGGCGTTAACAAAAAAATATTGCCAAAGGAATATGGGTTAGTGACACTTAAGATACTAGAGATAAAAAGTTTTTCGCTAACCATGTATGGAATGACCTAAAGTCATTTTGAAAAAGGAGATTTCATGAAAAAGTTAACACTCGCTCTCGGGCTTGCTGTAATCGCTACACCTGCTCTCGCTTCTAAGGCTCGCCTTGAAGCTCTCGGGGAAGACAATTTCGGTTCGTACTACATTAACGACAACCGTAACCAATTCCTTAACCCTGCTCGTATCAACGAAGCAAAAGACCTCGTAACTTACGAGTTTGGTTCTTCAAGCACTGGTACAGCAGTAACTGCTGACTCTGCAGGTGCTCCAAAAGCAGAAGGTGGATTCAACAAATCATGGAATAACATGGTTTGGGGTCTTCACTTCGGTAACTCGACTCCTTCTGCAACAGTAGTTCGTGGACTTGTTGGTAACAACAATCTTCAAGAAAGAAACGTTTGGGATCTTTTTGTTGGTGGTGACGCTGGACTTAAATGGGGTGCAAACCTTACTTATGAAGGTTATTCAAAGTCTGATGCTACCGCTACAACGAACAAGTTAACTTCTAACTCTCTTCGCGCTCGCGTTGGTGTTATCTCTGGTGACCTTGATGCTTTCGCACAAGTTTCTCTTAAAGGTGACGCTAATGACTATCAAGGTAACACAGTTGAAGGTAAGTCTTCTTACTTCCTTGGTGCTGGGTACATGTTGAATTCTTACAAGCTTTTCGCTGATTACTTGCACATTGGTACAGACTATTCAGTCACAGCGACTGCTGGAACTGAAAATGAGTGGAAGACAGACCGAATTCGCCTTGGTGCTGCTCGTCAAGAGCGTCTTAATGATAAAACAAACCTCTTCACTAAATTGATGGTTGTTCATCAGAAAATTGAAAACGATGGTGCTACTTCAGCAACTGCTGGTATTAACGGAGAGACAACAAACACAACTCTTCCAATCGTTGTAGGTCTTGAATACGATGCAGCTTCATGGCTTGCTCTCCGTACTTCAGTAGTACAAAACGTTTACGGCAATTCAAAAGTTGATCCTAAAACTGGTTCTAAGTCTTCTGGAACTCTTGCGAACACAGCTGTTAATGCTGGTGCTTCACTCAAGTTCGGCGAACTTACTGTTGATGGTTTGATTTCAACAGATTCTGATGGTGATAACTCTGTTGGTACAAGTCAGTCTACAACTGGCGGTAACGGTTCACTCCGTACTGATTCATTAATGTCTCGCGTATCTATGACTTACCGTTTCTAATTTCTCGAAACTAGAAAAAGTTATAAGGGGCCCGGCTTTATGCCGGGCCTTTTTTATTTTAAAGGGTATGACTTCAGGGCCATTCCGGCCCTTTTTAATTATGCAAAATGTTAGGAAAATCCATTAGGTTTTTTTCATATAGCCAAGTACAATGCTCCGATACGCAAGGAGTATGTAATGAAAAGAACTTTGGGTGTCGTTGCCGTTCTCGCAGCCACAACAGTATCTGCAGCAGAAGTAAAATTTGGTGATTTAAACTATTTCTTAACTCAAGGTCGCTCACAAGTTAGCTTTGACACGAAATGGGATACAACTGAAGTAACTCAAAAAAATAATCCTGGTCAGACAACTACTGAAACTGAAGGTCCAATTGCTCATGCAAAATTTGCATTTGCTCTTAACGACTCTTTGAATATTTTTGTTGGTGCAAATTATGTTTATGAAAACCAAGTTAAGCCTGAAGGCGGAACTCGATTTCAAAAAGATGGCTTACAAAATCCTGCTCTAGGACTTAATTTGCGAGTTATGAATCAGGCAAATGCTGGCATTAACCTAGATCTTGGAGCGGTTGCCAAGGTTGGGATTACTGACGAGGTCGTAGGATCTTCTAATGGTGGAAATAAAAAATCTGGAAATGCTTCAGAAAGAAGCAGCCTTGAGTTGAATGCTCGTATTGGTAATAAATGGGATGAAGCTAACGAATTTTATGTTGTTGGTGGATTTGTTTACAACCAAAGTGGTGAACGTACATTGAAAAATGCATCTGGAACTGATCAAGATCAAGACCTTGATGCTTCTTATGATTTTATTCTTTCTGGTTTCTATCAATATCGTCCGGTTAATGAATTCATGATGACTCTTGGACTTGAATCAAAGAGAACTGGTTCTGTTGAAGGTGATTCGAATGGTACAAACTTTGAATACACTGACTTTATTGAAACGAAGTGGGGTTTTGCTGCTAAATATCTTATCACTGATACATTCATCGTTCGTTTTGATTACGGTGGAGATCTCATATTCACTGATTCTAAAAACAAAATTGATGGTGCTGCTGACCAGAAATTTGAGAATCACCGACTTATGACTATGGGCCTTGGCGCAGAAATTATTTTCTAAGAAATCTTACTTTTGACCAGGAACTAAGACTTCCTGGTCAATATTGCTTCAATCAGCTTCTCTCGATCAATAGCAATTCCTAAAGCTTCCATCCTCTCCTCAATAATCCGGATCTTTTCTTCAACTTCTGAAATCTGCACTAAGAGTTGTAGGGAATCTCTAATGACCATATGGCCTCCTGTTTACCCATTGTAGCTTGGATGTTCGGCATATCAAACTAAAACTTGACGAGTCAAACTCTATTATGCCTTTTCAGCTACTTATCTACTGTCTACAATGGAAATGTTGCTAAAGGGGATCTCATGAATCGTAAGGCTTTTGCCCTGTCTTGGGGACGGAAGATATTTTTTGGCCTTGGCTGGGTTCTTATATCTATGGTGGGTTTAAGCTTTCTTCAAAGCAAGATCCTTCCTCATGGACCCATGGGCTGGTTTTTCTTTCTGACATCATTTATTGGTCATTACGGTTTGATTGTTTCGCTTCTCTACTTTGTTTTTTATTACCCGATTATTTGGGCCCTTCCAAATTATTACGCCTCAAGAATGTGGTCGATGCTTCTGATAGTAGCATCATGCCTGCTCTTGGGTTTTGATAGCATTCTTTTCACGCAGTATAGATTTCATGCGAACTCTTTTATTCTGGATCTTATCTTTGGTGGCGGAAGTGATTCATTAAAATCATTTCCGACTTCCGGATATATTCTTCTCTTCGTAGGGATTACTACCGTTTCATTAATTATATGGGTGAGAGGAGAATTTCTCTGGCGCTCCATGCAGGGAAGATTCAGTAACCCGGTTAAGAACTGGTACTTGGTTCTTATTCTTATCTGCTTAGGTATCAGTCACGGCATGCATATTTATGGTGATGCTAATTACTCTCGAAGCATAACCAGACTGACTCAACTCTTTCCGCTCTATTATCCTTCAACGGCCAAGGGGCTTATGTCGGATTACGGAATGGTGGCAGGTAATAAAGCGAGTGATCCAAATAAAGGATTCACTGATTTTTATTATCCATCACGCGAGCAGACCTGCAAGGATCTGGATAATAAGAATATCCTTTTTATCATCGTTGATAAGATGAAGCCGGAAGATATCTCGCAGGAGACGACACCGGCGATTGAACATTTTAAAACTCATGGTGTGAGTTATGAGAATCACTATAGTGGTAGTAATAATTCACGCGGCGGACTCTATTCTCTGTTCTATTCACTGCCAACGACTTACTGGACTGCTTCGAGAAATAATCAAGCAGGACCGATGCTGATTCAAGAGCTAAAAAAACGCCAGTACGATATTGGAATTTTCTCAAGCTTACCCATTAAAGATTCTGAACTTGATAAAACAGTCTTTCTCAACGTTGAACCTGTAGTGACTGACAATACGGGATATGACAAAAACATCGTTACAACTGAATCTTGGAAAAAATGGGTTAACGCCCATATCAATGGCGATCCTACAAAATCATTTTTCGGAACGATCATTTATGATGTCGTCGATAAGAATGAAACAATCTCGAGTACTTCAGCGAACGAAGTTGGGGTTGTCATCGAAAAGCCTGCCATCACTCAAATTGATGGTCTGATCAAGTCGGTGGTGGATGATCTTTATAGAAAAGACGTTCTTCAGGACACAATCATTATTATTACTGCTAACCATGCAGCCGATACTAATCTTAATGAAATTGAAATCAGTCAGGTCAAAGTTCCTTTAATTGGGATTTATCCAGAGAAGAAAAAAGTGACCATCGACGAAATGACTTCTCATTATGATGTCGTCCCAACACTTATGTCGAAAGTTTGGAACTGCAAAGATTCATTCAAAGATTATAGTTATGGATCATCTCTCTTTTCTCACGAGAACAAGAGCTGGCTGATTGTTGGTAGCGATGAAATGTTTGGCGTACTGGACTTTCAGCGTGGGCTCATTACAAGCATCCAGTCATCTGGCAAATATCACGTGACCGATTTTAGCTTGAATCCAGTGCCTAAACATAAGGCCCGTGAAAGTGTTGTCTTTGAAGTTCTGAAAAGTCTTACGCGATTTCACCACAAGTAACTAGCGCCTAGATAATAGCACCAGAGTTTCAAAGTGATTAGTGTGTGGAAACATATCAAATATCTGAGCTTTTTCAATTTTATAACCTGGCAGGGATTTTAGATCCTGCGCCAGCGTTTGCCATGAGCAACTCGAATAAATGAAGTAGGGGTAGGGTGCATCTTTAAAGAGCAAGACTGCTTCGCCCAATCCTCTTCGGGGCGGGTTAACTAAAACCACGTCCGGAGAAAACGATTTAATTTTCTGTTCAACCAAGGCTGCATCACTGGTCATGAAAGTGAGATGGTTTTCACCTCGGGATTTGGCCAAAGATGTCGCCATAGCAACAGCATCCTCATTTATTTCAATTCCTAAAGCGCTCTGTACGTAAGGAGCTGCAAAAAAACTAAAGGCTCCCTGACCACAATAGAGTTCGCTGAATTTATTCGGAGCTAGGTCTTTAATCCAGTTCGCGGCAGTTTCATAAAGTTTTTGTGAAACTTTTTGATTGGTCTGAACGAACGCTCTGGGTTTTAAGGAGAGTTCAAGATTTCCTAACCGATGCAGAATAGAATCATGGCCATAAAGCAGCACTTCTTCCGGCCCTTCGAGAATGGCAGCTGGAATAGGTTGGATATTGGCCGTCACACAACTGATGAAGGGAAATTCTTTTACGAGATTGGGAACATTCTTTTTAATTCGATCTAATGATTCTTTTGAACGTAAAACAAACCTCACGTACATTTCCTGAGATTCTTCTGAGTAAAAAAGAATTAATCCTTTGAGTTCACCATTTCGATTTTCAATACTATAGGGTTGCAGGCGACAGAGAGTAATAAAATTTCGAAGTTCCGCCAGAACTTCATTAATCTTTTCATGATGGACCGGACACTGAAGGATTTCTCGATCACCGGTTAAACCGATGAGAGGATTCTCTATCGTTCCACTGACAGTCATTTTCGCCTTGTTGCGAAAGCCCTGAATTTGAGAAGTCTGAGTAGGGAGCAGGAGGAAATTGCCGAGTCCGGCGAGACTATCTTTGAGCAAGGTTTCTTTTCGCAGGATCTGATCAGAGTATTCTGATGGTAACAGCTCGCAAGAGCGGCAAATGCCCTGATTAAAGTAACCACAAAAGTTTTTCATGCGTTATAATTGTATCTAAACTTGGAATGCAATGAAAGCGATTAACCGCCGGCGACTTATTCTTGGCTCTCTCTATACCTTCTCATTACTGATCTTTTTCAGTCCTCTTTATATGTACTTCTCAGACGATGTGGGTAATCTCGAGACTATGTATCCGACTAACATAAAAGAAGGGGCAGAAGATCCTGAATATGTACTCAGGAAACAAAGACCTTCTAATTGGGTTAATCTCAGTCAAATTTCGAGCTACGGAAAATGGGCAATTATTCTCTCTGAAGACTGGGCATTCTATGACCATGAAGGGATTGATCTCGAGCAGATGAAAACGGCCTTAAATGAAATGATGTCGGCATCTAGATTTCGAGGGGCGAGTACTATCACGCAACAAATGGTGAAAAACGTCTTTCTTTCTGAAAGTCGGACGATCTGGAGAAAATTTCACGAAATCATCCTTGCTCAAAAAGTTGAAAAAGTTTTAACTAAGCAAAAGATACTGGAAGTTTATCTGAATGTGATTGAGTACGGACCTTCCATCTATGGCATTAAAAAAGCCTCTTGGTACTATTTCAAAAAATCTCCCTCTCAGCTCAAGGCCCGTGAAGCTTCTTTTCTAGCGATGCTGCTTCCAAGTCCCAAAAAATACCATGTCTCATTCAAAAACAGATCGCTGACCAAGTTTGCTCAGAAGAGAATTAAAGCGATTCTGACTAAAATGCGAATGGCGAAGATTCTCACTCCGGATCAATTTAACTATGAAGTGAATAGCCGGATGAGTTGGGAAAGAGACTAGATTAAGTGCCTGAGGCATTCGTAAGCAACTGCTGTTGCCACGTTAGAGAGATTTAAAGAGCGGATGTGCTCGGAGTACATAGGAAGTTTATAGAACTGACTTTTGTATTCTTCCTCGAGCTCATAGGGGAAACCCTTCGTTTCACCACCAAACAACAGGTAGCAGTCTTCAGCGTAAGGTGCTTCATAATGAAGCTTGTCGCCATTGTTTTCATAAAAGAAGAGTTTTGATTTATCTGGTCTTTCGCGGATGAGAAAATCTTCCCAAGATTCAAATTCTCGAATCTGAACAAATTTCCAATAATCTAGACCCGCCCTACGAACGGCTTTCTCATCAATTTCAAAACCATAGGGTTTAATTAAAATGAGTTCGAGATTCAGAGCAACGCAAGTGCGCCCGATACTCCCGGTATTACCAGGAATCTCAGGCGCAAATAAGACGATTTTAAAACGTGGTTTATTTTGCATTCATCAGAACGTGAGTCAGAGTTCTCACGATCAATCCTGAAGCACCATGGGCAGAACAGTAAGGAAGATGAGACTGAGCATCTACAACACCTGCGATATCAAGGTGTGCCCATTTCACATCATTCTTTACGAACTCTTCAAGGAAAGCTGCACCGATAGCGGTTCCAGCTCTCATTGGTGTTCCAATATTTTTAAGATCAGCGATCTTAGATTTGATGTCATTTCTCCATTCCTGGATGATAGGCAATTGCCACATGTATTCATCCTGAGACTTCGCTGACGTCATAATCTCGTTGATCCATTTTTGATCGTTACCGAGAATAGCGCAGACTTGATTACCCAGAGCAACCAGTGCTGCCCCAGTAAGAGTTGCTGCATCTACAATGAAATGCGGATTCTGATCACAAGCATAATCAAGAGCATCAGCGAGAATCAAACGGCCTTCAGCATCGGTATTGAGAATTTCAACTGTCTTACCATTTCTTCCTGTGATGATTGCATCTGGGAAAGTGGCCAGAGAGTTTACTGCATTGTCAGTCATCGCCAAAATACAGGTAATTTTAACAGGAGATTTTTCAAGTACTGCTGCACGGAAAGCTGCATAGACAGTCGCTGATCCACCCATGTCGTTTTTCATACCTGCCATGTTGGCACCCGGCTTAAGACTGTAACCACCAGTATCAAAAGTAATACCTTTACCTACGAGGGCAATATGTTTTGTTTTAGAATTCGATTTGGCGGGCTCATAAGTTAAATGAACCAGACGTGGTTCATAGGCAGAACCAGCGTTCACACAAAGAAGAAGTCCCATTTTCTCTTTTTGAATTTGGGCCTTATTCAGGATCTTAACTTTTACACCTTTAAGATTTTTCTTCACATCAGCTTCAACACGCTTGGCATACTCTTCAGAGTGAAGAAAATTGGGGGCATCGTTAATGAAATCTTTCATGACGTTGATTGAGCTACAGATATTTTTAGTTGAAGCTAAAGCCTTCTCAATTTTAACAGAATTCTTCTTGTCAGTATGAGCGAGGAAAATCGTGCATTCGTGATGCTCCGGTTTCTTCGACTTATAAATATCAAAAGAGTAATCACAGAGATAAAGAGCTTCTGAGATAAGCCCTACTGTCAGAGCTTCATCACGGAAAGCATTGAAGGCAGGAACATCAAAAGCAATCGTTGCATATTTAGAAGCCTTAACAGATTTGATAATCCGTGCGGTCATCTTACGAAGATCCTCTGCTGTCATTTTCGATTTATCACCCAGACCTACTACACAAACTGTTTCACCCATGGCCCCAGTGAATGCAAGGGTTTCATCTTTAGAGGCTTTGAAATTTTTAGCAGCTTTGAGATTTTGAAACTCTTCTTTGAGGGTTTTATCTGCCCAATGGTCTACTGATACACTTGATGCTGCTTTAGTGCCTTTAGCTGTTGAAGTAGAGGTTTTCTGAAAAGCAGTCAGAACTTTTAATTCTGCCCCAAGAAATTGATCCCCAATAGTGTCGAGTTTGATTTGCATAGATTCTCCTGTTACTTAAAATAGTCATCATATTTTACCCTTCCTTGAAGGAAAGATGAACTTCGGGTAAATTATTTCTATGAGACTCTTGTTACAACGATATTTAGCTGCACAGTTTATTATGCCACTCGTTGTGAGTACAGTTTTCTTCATTAGTTTTTTGCTCACCTTTGAGCTTTTCCGAATGACAGAACTCCTTGTGACTCGGGACATTTCCTTCTGGTTCATTCTTGGGCTCGTTGGGAATATTGCCCTGACCTTTGTTCCGCTCTGTCTTCCTATCGCAACGTTTTTCTCCACTATTTACTGTGTGAACAAGCTTTCGAATGATTCTGAATATATCGCCATGCGTGCAGGTGGCTTAACGAAGATCCGTATATTACTACCTTTTCTGGTGGTGGCCGGAGCCCTTTCACTCAGTGTTTATCAGATGAATCAAACGCTGATTCCTCAATCCAATAAAGAGTTTCGTCGAAAGATAACTTACCTTACGTCCAGTGGATTGCTGGCCGGAATTAAAGAAGGTCAGTTTTTCACGATGATTCCCAAGCTGACTCTGTTTGCCAGCAAGTCGACTAAGTATGGACGGAATCTTGATGAAGTTTTTCTGCACCTTCAAGAGAGTCCCAGCAAAGAAAAAGTTATCTTCGCTAAGAAAGGTGAACTGATCTTTGATCGAAATCCGGATACTTTGACAGAGAAACTGACTCTGACTCTTTATGATGGAAACATCATCGGTCAGGAGCAAGATACGGATATTGAGAAGATTCTTTTCCGGAAGTATGTTTTTCCGGTTTCACAAAGTCAGTTTGATAATTCGGTAAGTGTTAAAGAAACCATGCTCACCTCAGCTGAGCTTGCAGGTGTCACCAAGATGACTGCCAAACAAGCCGAAGAGAAATATAAATTTAATAAGAAAGAATTCTTCAATGCTAAGTATGAGTTCTGGAACCGTAAGAATGGGGCCCTGATCTGTTTTATCTTTTGTTTCTTGGGATTTACTTTGGGAGTTTCTGGTAACCGTGGGAAGGGAAAAAATTCCGGCCTCATGGGGCTTCTGTGTCTGATTATCTACTACGGTGTCTTTTTTGGTCTTGTTGGTGTCGCTAAGAAAGAAACAATTCCTATTCAACTTGCAGTATTTCTTCCG
The DNA here is from genome assembly GCA_040399925.1 of Bacteriovoracaceae bacterium. Taxonomy (GTDB): domain Bacteria; phylum Bdellovibrionota; class Bacteriovoracia; order Bacteriovoracales; family Bacteriovoracaceae; genus Peredibacter. The sequence continues at coordinate 583 of JBBARF010000063.1, read as the reverse complement.
GCCATGATTATGACCGGAATTGGAATCAAATTTTATCGTAAGCTAGACTGGCAATCTTAATTACTGATTGGGCTTCTTCGCTAACTCATCTTCTTCAATCTTCTGGCGCTTCATGTACTCTTCTGCAGTGTAGAGAATGTCATCTTTCGTTTTAGGAAAGAGGGGCATAAAAAATTTATCATTGCTGGTTTCTGGAAACACAAGACTCTTAACTCCCGATCTCGTTGGAGTATCGATCAGATAGTTATTGTAGAAAATTTTTGTCACATTCACGTTACCAAGGAATAGTCTTATCTCCTGACCTTGGAGATAGAGATCACTGCCTTGATTAATAATCTGGCTTGTAATTGGTTTCTCATCAATTTTGTAACTCAACCATGTGTTACCTGAAACTGCTCTGATGTATACGTTTTGAGCGTCTGAGATGATCGATTCTTTGATATTCGCAGGTAGAATAGTTTCGTCACTATTTTCAGGTGCATCAGACCTCGTTGAGAAAAGAACGCCTTTGATCTTAGTGAACTTGATTGGAGGGAAATTTCTCGCCTCAAGAATTTCTTCCGGCTTCTTCTCTTCAACAACT
>JBBARF010000062.1:0-19865 GCA_040399925.1 Bacteriovoracaceae bacterium | reverse complement strand
TCCATCACCAGCAGATGTCGTCGACTCTGGAAACAAGACGATATTCACACCGCTATGAAGGTACTCTTTCATCTGATGAATTTCTTTATCATGAGTCTTGGAGTTTCTCTTACTCCTGCGTCTTTCAGTAAAAAGACAGGCACTCAATTGGCAAATCTGACCAAGAACTGGAGTGTGCTTCATTTCTACCGAAGTCACATAGGAAGCTGGAAGAAGTGAAGAAATACAGAGGACATCCATATAAGACAAATGATTTGAAATGATTAAACTGTGCCCAACATTCTTTGGATCAAAATCATAAACTAATTCAAAATGAAGGGCCTTGAGTCCGTAACGACAATAATTCTGGAGGGAAGTAACGAGGGCCTTGGTGCGTTTTTCTTTATCACGAATAAAGAGGAAGATAAGTCCATGATGGATACAGATAAAGGGCACCACGAGAGCAAAGAGAATAAACTTCAATAATTTTTTCATTCTTTAAATAGGCCCTCGTACTGACCGTAACCTTCAGATTTAAGTTTTTCTTTTGGAATAAATCTGAGTGAAGCTGAGTTCATGCAAAAACGTTTACCCATAGGTTTGGGTCCATCATCAAAGACATGCCCTAAATGTGAATCGGCATACTTTGATCGAACTTCTGTTCTGACTCCAAACTTCATATCCGTTTTCGTCGTCACAACCCCATCACTTATGGGTTTGGTAAAACTGGGCCACCCAGTTCCTGAATCAAATTTATCTTTTGAGCTAAAAAGGGGTTCACCTGAGACGACATCAACGTAAATCCCCTCAGACTTCGTGTTGTGAAAGGGATTCTGGAAAGGTCTTTCCGTTCCTTCATGTTGAGTCACATCGTACTGAATTTCAGTTAATTTCTTTTTTAGCTCCGAATCCGAAGGCTTTTTAAAAGTCTTCGGATCAAAAGTATAACCAATCGAGGGAAGAAATAAAAATAAGAAAAAGTATTTCATCGTCGTAACTCCTGGTCTTGGAAATTATTTATTCGGCTTAACAAACTTCAAAGTCATACGATCGCTTTCGCCAATAGCAATGTAATCCGCTTTGTTTAAGTCACCCAGTTTTAGACGTGGAGGTAATGTCCACACACCGTCCGGATAGTTCGCTTTATCACTAGGATTAGCATTGATTTCAGACTTCTCTTCGAGTTTAAAACCAGCTTTTTTTGCCATCCGGATAACTTCAGCTTCTTGAACGTATCCACTTGCAGGATCAAATTTAACTTTTGTGTTCGCACGGTGCTCAACGACTCCAAGAATTCCGCCTGGCCTTAAAGCTTTGAAGAAAGTTTTGAAGGCCTGTTCTTGTGATTTCGTTGGGAGCCAGTTATGAATATTTCTGAAGGTCAGAACCATATCAACACTTCCAGCTGGAGCGAGTTCAATCTTTTTTGGTGGCTGAAAAGTTGTCATCGTTACTTTCTCGGCAATGATTGGGTGTCTAGCAAGCCATTCCATACGAGGATTGGTGTACCCCTTGGGATCAGCCTCTGGATCAGCAATGATGTACTTCCCCTGAGCTGCAAGATAGGGAGCAAGAATTTCTGTATACCGAAGGCCAGAAGGCCAGATTTCTACAACCGTCATACTTGGCGTGATGCCGAAGAAAGTCAGAGTTTCAACCGGATGACGGTACATATCTCTTTGCATATTTGCTGCAGATCTAAAATTTGGACTGGCAGCATCTGAAATTGAAACTGGTAAGGGATGGCCACTAGGGACTTTTTTCTTTTCAGCTGAAGAACATGAAACCAGTGAAATCATAAGAGCAAAGCCAAAAAAGTAATTCATCATAATCCTTATTAAAAAAATAACTGGCAAAAATATCTCTAGAAACTAAGAATTTTCGGTTTGTTCTGATTGTTTTGATTTTGTGGAGTTTCAGCAGCGCCATCCGGAACGATGTCATCGTTGTTCATTTGTTCGGCTTTTTTCTCAGCATCGGAATTACTTTGAGGTGAGCCATCAGATTTACTGAACTGTGAACATGAAAGACTTAATGAGCAGATAGTGAAGAATAAAAATAATGTTTTCATAATGCACCTATAAAAAGTTGATGTTCGCAGGTTGAGTATTTCCTTGGCGTTCTTTATCCGTCTCTTCATCAATGGGCTTGTCGAGATTCCACCGAGCACAAGCTGATAAGGTAAGAGAAATGAGCAGCAAAAGAATAAGATTTTTCATAATTTTTCCTCTCTCTCTATTATAGTTTACATGGCTGTCTGTGTCTAAGGTTGTGGCGCAATTTGTCCTGATTACTGGGCAACGAGCCTCAGAACAGACAAAAAACCTCGGTATTAGCTGGCCCGGACATTGCAAATACTCCTGTGTTAAATACTACTAAGGAGTGCACAATGAAATCTCATCAAAAAGTACAGGGAACTAAGACAAGTGAACGCACGCTCATGGCGGCACCAGTCATTGATCAGACATCTAAAGAAATTCAAAGTTTTGGCACTCGATTTAAAGTGCCTTTAGGCCTTGATGATAAAGTTTGCGAAGAAAGCATTTCAAGTCTTAACCGTGTACTAGCGGATACTATGACGCTCAGAGATCTTTATAAAAAATGTCACTGGCAAACTTCTGGGGCCACATTCTATCAACTTCACCTGCTCTTCGATAAACATTATGTCGAGCAAGCGGCTTTGGTTGATCTTCTGGCAGAACGAATTCAACTCCTAGGCGGAATCAGCGTGGCGATGGCCAGAGATGTCGTCGAGTGGACACGAATTGAAACTCCTCCTACAGGACGCGAAGAAGTTCCAGCGCAACTTTCGCGCCTCGTTTCCGCTCATGAGACGATCTTTAAATTCGTTCGTAAAGCCGCTAAAAGAGCAGCTGACGGAGAGGATGATGGGACAAATGATCTCCTTGTTTCAAGTATTATTCGTACCAATGAACTACAAACTTGGTTTGTAGCAGAGCACTTGGTATCCCTCTCACCAACAGAGGCCAACAATACCTCTCCAATAACTAAGCGACATTAAGAGCTAAGGGCCTGACATAGATCAGGCCCTCTTTAAAAACATCATGCACATGCAGATTTTCCTTATTCTGTTATCTCAAAAAGAACAGAACAAAGCCCACTTGATATGATAAAATCGCCCCATGGAATCGCCAACTCTCCCTAAGTTTTTATTACCTCTGCTAGGAATATCCGTAGGAGTAATCGCCGCCAACCTCTACTACGCTCAACCACTTATTGCTCTCATTGCCCACGCTCTTGAGCTCACGCCGAAAGTCGCGGGTCTGGTAACAACACTCACACAAATTGGTTATGGTTTTGGAGTTTTATTTTTTATTCCGCTGGGTGACTTGCTGGAAAATAAAAAACTTATTCTTTCGATGATGATCTTAGCGATCGTAGGTCTGATCGGATTAACTTTCGCTTCATCCATGATTGCTTACTTTATTGCAGCTTTCATCCTCGGTTTGGGAACATCTGCCGTTCAGATTATTATGCCGTATGTGGCCCACCTTACTCCCGAAGCGTCTCGTGGTAAAACTGTAGGCAATCTCTTAAGTGGATTGATGATGGGGATTATGCTCGCGCGTCCCGTGGCAAGTCTTCTAACGGATGCCTTCAACTGGCATGCTGTCTTCATTCTTTCAACTTGTCTCATGACCCTGTTGTTTTTCATCCTAGCAAGTTATCTCCCGAAAAGAGTTCCAGCAGCAACAGGAATTAAATATCCCGCACTGATCGCTTCTATGTGGCACTTATTTTGGGATACAGAAATTCTCCGTCGTCGGGCGATCTATCAAGGTCTGCTCTTTGGAACATTTTGTATTTTCTGGACGGCCGCACCTTTGCTTTTATCTGGCCCTGTCTTTGGTCTCACTCAAACAGGGATCGCCATTTTTGCACTGGCAGGAATCGCCGGAGCTGTTGCTGCACCACTGGCCGGTAAATATGCCGATAAAGGCCTAGTCGCTCGGGCCACAACGGTGGCCATGATTAGCTGCTCACTCTCCTTTGCCATCACTCATCTCTTCGCTCCAGGATCAACCTTATCTCTTGTCACTTTAGTGCTCGCCGGAATTACTCTGGATGCTGGTGTAAGTGCCAATTTGGTTTTAGGTCAGAGATCTATCTTCTCTCTCAATCCAGAACACCGCAGTCGCCTCAATGGACTTTATATTGCAACCATCTTTGTGGGTGGTGCCTTCGGATCTTCTGTGGGCGCGTGGGCCTATGCTCAGGGCGGATGGACGCTCACCTCTTACGTTGGATTTGCCATGCCTATGTGTGCACTTTTATATTTTGCGACGGAAAGATTTAAGCGTGCTCGCGGATAACTTGCAAAAAGATCCGGCCATAGTTTTCAAGCTTATTTTGCCCCACTCCATGAACCATCAAAAATTCATCATCATTGCGAGGAAGAAGATTACACATGTCATGAAGAGACTTGTCATTGAAGACAATATAGGAAGGAAGATTTTTTTCTTTAGCCAAGCTGTTTCGAAGATTTTTAAGTGCACTGAAAAGATCATGCTTATCATGAACAGCGTCTTTAGAGCGGGCAGAATCTTTTTTCGACTTTTTAGTATGGACAACATCTTGTTTACGCAGCTCGAGTTTCTTCCCACCAGTGAGAATCTCGAGCGATTTCTGAGTCAGACACAGGCTTCTATATTCCCACGATTTTATCGCAACATAATTAAGATTTAAAAGCTGGCGCAGGATTGTATTCCAATGCTCTTTAGGCTGGTCTTTACCAATTCCAAAAACTGAAAGCTCATCATGCTTTCTCTCCGAAACCTTTACACTCTTACTTCCACGAATCACATCGATAATATGACCGGCACCGTATGTCTGTTGGGTCCGATAGATGGTGGACATAATCTTCTGAGCATCAATCGTTGCATTCCATAGGACCGGAGGAACAATGCAAGAATCACAGTAGTCACAGGTCTCTGATCCCTTCTCTCCAAAATACTGCAAGAGATAAGCACGTCTGCAGGCAGCGGCTTCGCAAAGAGCGAGCATACAATCAAGTTTATGTCGGGCAACTTTTTTATAGGCCTCATCAGCATCGGTTGTCTCAAGCATCTGAGAGAGCTTCACCACATCTTGAAGTCCATAGATCATCCAAGCAGTGGATGGTTTGCCATCTCGCCCTGCACGGCCTGTTTCCTGATAGTAACTTTCGATACTTTTAGGCAAATCCAAGTGGGCGACAAAACGAACATCAGGGCGATCGATTCCCATACCAAAGGCAATCGTTGCCACGACAATAATCTGATCATCTTCATTAAATCGTTTTTGATTTCTTGTGCGTACTTCTTGGGAAAGACCAGCATGATAAGGAACGGCCGGATAACCCAGCTTTTTTAAACTAGCAGCAACTCGCTCAACTTTATCTCGTGAAAGGCAGTAAACAATTCCCGTGTCTTCAGAATGATGAGTTTTGATAAATTCATTAAGCTGCTTCATTTCATCGGTGCGATCAAGAATCATGTACTTGATATTCGGACGATCAAATGATGAAACAAACACTTCAGGACTCTTCATGTGCAACTGATCAGCGATATCTTTCCGCGTTTTCGCATCGGCCGTTGCCGTAAGAGCGATCACTGGGACATTCGGAAATTTGGCCTTCAGTTCACCAAGACGAGTGTAGTCTTTTCTAAATTCGTGTCCCCATTGAGACACGCAGTGGGCCTCATCGATCGCGATGAGTGAAATCTCAACCTTCTCGAAGAACTCTGATAATCGAGGGGCCAAGATCCCTTCCGGAGAGACATAGACGATTTTGACTTTGCCTTTGAGGATCTTCTCTTTGGCCTTATGAGTTTGCTCATGAGTCAGCGAGGAATTTAAGAAAACGGCCTGAACACCTGTTTCTTTCAGGTTCATCACCTGATCTTGCATGAGTGAAATTAAAGGGGAAATCACTAGCGTCACACCATCTAAATAAAGGGCGGGGATTTGATAACACAAAGATTTACCACCACCGGTTGGCATGATCGCCAAGGTGTCTTTTCCATCTAAAACAGAATTGATAATTCGCTCTTGCTCAAAACGGAAAGATTTATAACCAAAAGTTTCTTTCAGAATTTTAAGAAGTTTTTTATCTCGCATGTGTACCTTTGATTTATCGTAGCAGGCGGGGCAAGTTTACGTAAAGAGCTGTAACCCCACAGGCGCAGATTATTTCAAAAAAGAGGCCCTTAGACTGCCTGTGATTTGAGCGATATAAAGAGACATGACATAGCTTTCAAGAATTCAGCACCTTAGAGATCTTTTATTGCAAAATAAACGATTCCGGCATTAGTGAGAAGTTGATCCTGCGGATGGAAGCCCTTAGAGAGAAGTTCCTTTTTAAATTGAGAGGTTTCAACTTTACCTTTAAAAACTTTTTCTACTCCGGAGTAGGAAAGATTGATACCGATGTCTTGATGAACTTTAATAAACTCATCAAAGAGATGATTATTTTTCGCGAGCTTATTGAAAATTCCACCGATGGTGAATTTTATTTCACCTTCCTTGCGAATCTTTAAGAAATCAGGATCTTTGACAGAAGCCAACGCCAGATCATGAGGGAAATTTTTTAGCATACTTGATTTTTTATACATTCCTAATGAGAGCTCTGCGATAGGTGAGTTCATTTCCTTCTTCACTTCTCGCCATAAAATATTCACGGCATATTTATAATCTTCAACTGTCACCTCACAAGGCCTGAAGCCGGCACGAATGATCCCCTTATAGGTAGGGTCTGCATCCTGGGCGGCAACAATACTCATACTAGATGGTTTTTTTGTACTATGCTGAATACTGATGGCGTAATAACAGTTCTTATGGAGAAAAGTGAAGCTATCAAAAGAGAGAACAGTGTTTAATTTATCAGACTGTCTTTTAATACTTTCTTCCCCTAATACGGAAAAAGAAAGCAGTAATACGAGTCCAGTCAAAAAAGTTTTCATTTTATGTTCCAGCGACTGAAATGCCGTGAAAGATGAGAGGTACAGAAAAGAATGATTCATCTGTAGAAGCTTTCATTTCACTTCCAACAACTTCTACATTTTTAAGCATATCCATTAATTTTCCGGACATTGTAATATTACCAAAAGTTGAAACAACCTTTCCATATTCCCAGACATAACCTTTAATCGCGACGGAGAAGTCTCCGGTCACGCGGTTAGCACCAGAATAAAGTCCGTCCATCTGGATCACTTCAAGGTATTTATCCGGAAGAGGTTTTACATTTTTTCCTTGAATCAAAAGATCTGTACCGTAAACACCCAAAGGGCTGGTAGCACTTCGGGAAGCATGGCCCGTAGTTTGAGTTTTAAAATGAGTCGCTGTTACAGAGTTATGATAGAGAGATTTAAGGACGCCATCCTTTATGAGTTCAAGAGGTTTTCTTTCAACCCCCTCTGAATCGAACTTACTGGTTCTGAATGATCTCTCAAAAGTGGGATGATCGGTAATGGACAAATCTTTTGAGATGACTTGTTCGCCAATGTTACTCGCCCATGGATTCATTTTATCCATCGCCGATTTTGCGGAATAAAAGTTTGAAAAACAGTCGATCAGACTTTTAAGTGAGTCTTCCGTGAAACGAACATTGTACTTCCCGGTTGGAAGAGCTTTCTCATCCAGTAAATTCTTAGCGTGGAAGAATGCTGTATCAATGACTTTTTTAAAATTAAGATCTTTGTACACATGGGCCGTATGAAAATCGTAGTAACTTGATTTTTTGCCTTTCTCATCCATAACGGCCGATGACACTACCGAGTAACTTTTATCTTTATAAGTCGTAAAGCGTCCTTTGGTACTCAGATAATGAGAAAGATAATCTTGCTCCGAATATGAATTGTAAGGAGTTGAGGTTACACGAGGATCAAGTTTTCTGACTTCCGTTTCCAGTTCAATCGCTCGGGCCGTTTTAAGGGCAAGATCGACCTCTGCTTCCGGAAGAGAAAGTTCATCACTTATTGAACCTGAAATATTTAAAATTTTCTCATCATGATTCTGAACTGTCGTCTCAGCATTTTGTAGCGCCTTAGACACCATCAGTGATAAAGACTCATCATCCATTGCTTCAGTATAGGATAAACCGACTCGACCATCCTTAATCACACGAATGCCAAGGATCTGAGTTCCAGCAACATTAAACGTTGAAATGGCACCCTTCTGTGAACTCATCTTGAGGGAACGGGAGCTCGAGAACATGAGATCGGCTTCTGCGTTTTTATCTACAACCTGATTCAGAACTTTTTCCATCACATTTTTCATGCGTTACCTCCAACCAAAATTTCATCTACTTTGAGAGCGGGCTGACCAACAGTGGTTGGAATTGATCCACTCACAGAGCCGCACATGCCGGCCATCAACTCGAGATTTTTACCAACCATGGAGATGCGGGACATGATCTCAGGACCTGTTCCAATAAGAGTGGCCCCTTTGACGGGCCTGGTGATTTTTCCATTCTCGATTAAATAGGCTTCCTGAACAGAAAAGTTAAACTGACCAGTTGAGGGATCTACTGACCCCCCACCCATTTTCTTGGCATAAATGCCGTTTGGAACTGAAGTAATCAGATCTGAAAACTCATGGGGGCCAGCTGCGATATAGGTATTTCTCATACGAGAAGCAGGAGCAAATTTGTACGACTGACGGCGACCGGATCCGGTTCGTTTATGTCCGGTTTTCATTTCCCCAATACGGTCCGAAATAAAACGTTTGAGAATTCCATTTTCAACCAGAGTCGTTTTCTGAGTCGGCATTCCTTCATCATCAATTGATAATGATCCCCACGCACCAGGAACAGTCCCATCGTCTAAGGCCGTCACCGAGGTATGAGCAATTTGTTCGCCCATTTTATCCCAGAAGACACTCGCCTTTTTTTCTACTGAAGTTGTCTCAAGAAGATGACCGCAGGCCTCATGAAAAATAACTCCACCAAAACCATTATCGATAACCACAGGCATTTTACCGCCAGGACATGGAGCTGCATATAAAGTGGTTGTCGCTTGTTTAATTAAATTCTCACAGTTCTCTTCAACGTTGAGTTTCTCCACGAACTCCCATCCACCGATTGCACCTGGGCCATGAAAAGCCTCAGACTGCAGATCACCATCTTTCATCACGAGTTGATGAAAGAGACGAATGTAGGGACGTTCTTCCGTAGCAAACAGCCCGTCAGAGTTATAAATCTCGATCAATTGTTTTTTCTTCGTGAAGCTCAGCATGACCTGAGAAACTTTTGAGTCCTGACGAAGTCGGTCGTCAATTTTTTTGAGATAAGCGAGCTTTGCTTTGGCATCAACTTCTTTATCGTTCAAGGTCGGGATCACTGGATACTGTAACTTTTCAAAATTTAAAGTTTTAGGAGTTCCTGGTTTTCCAATCCTTGCACCCAGAAGTTTTGTAATACGAAGAAGCTCTTCGCGATCGATAGAGTTGGTGTATCCATAAAGCGACTGCTCACCGTAAATAAGTCTTATTCCCACACCAAAGATGGTTCCTGATTGAATATCTTCAGCGCGTGAATTTTTAAACACCATGCTGTCGTTATGTGTGCGTTCGATAAACACATCCACAAAATCTGCGCCCTGAGCGAGACCCTCGAAGATGACGTCGTTTGCGATAGTCGATTTTAATAGCTGCATAATTTCTCCTGAAAGAAGAAATCATAGCGGATTCCGCCATGAATGACACCTTGAACAAACTCTAGCAGATTTGTCACCTTCTCAAGTAGAATGCCATCGCTTGGCGCTTTGCAACACAGGCCTTCGCAGGAAATGGATTCTCTTGACCCGTCCTTTTTGATCGCTTAACGTACCCTCAAAATAAAGGGGTAAATCATGAAACAAACTCTCACGCTTGCTATCGCACTTCTCTCATTCAGCGCTCAATCAGCTGTAGAACTCTACGTAAAGAACACAAATGTCGAATGCAAAATTTCAAACGATAAAGTTGTTAGAACTGTGACTTTGAATAAGGGGAAAGCAGGATTTTCAACGACTTCTCAGATCAAGTCTTTCGGTATTTATGAACTGGCAGAAAAAGCCATTTCTCTTGCGACAACCAGAACCAGCCCGATTGATATTCTCTTCACTGCAACTGTTGACGGACAAACTGCTCAACTGAACTTTGAAGATTCAGCTGAAGCAAAAATTCTTATTCAGTTCTTGGCTGCTAACTGTAAGTAATCTTTTTATGGTTCGATAAATTCCAGCGATTCTCCGAATGTTTCTTTAAGAAAAAATGTTCCGAGAATCGCTGTTGCAAAGGCCAGTAGTCCCACTGAAAGATTGGCCTGCCAGTACCCTATCGAAGTTGAAAGAGGCACCACTAGCAAAGACATGGGAAAGACAGCGCCTCTTACAAAATTCGGAATCGATGTGGCTGCAGTGGAGCGAATATTTGTCCCGAAACTCTCTGCAGCGACTGTTACAAACAGCGCCCAGAAACCGGTAGCAACCCCGATAATAAAAGTAAGACCATAAAAGTAGAAATGACCTCTTCCGCCTACAGTGAAGAAGAAAAGAACAACTAAAGCAGCACAGGTTAGTTGAAAGACATAGAGCGCTTTTTTTCGACTACCAAGAACCTGACTTAGCCAGCCACTTAGAAAATCTCCAATGGCGAGTCCAAGATAACAACTTCCAATTGCACGGGATGACATAATGGTATCGGTCACTCCTAATTCTCGAGCGAGTTCTGGACTAAATGGAAGCATGATGCCAGCGACATACCAGACAGGAATTCCAACAAGAGTACAAACGATCAGACGTTTAAAAAGTGATTTACGTTTGAAAAAATCAAGAAAATTTCCTTTGCTGATATTCCCCTGTTCTTTAATGTTACTAAAGATTGACGATTCTTTAACTGATACTCGTAAAAATAAAAGTGCCAGTCCAAGAATTCCTCCAATGGCATAACAAGTGCGCCAGCTAAAAAGTTCAACAAAGATACCACCCAGCACAGCACCCAGAACTCCAATCGTGGCGACAAACATTGTGCCGAGACCACGTTTTTCTTTTGGTAAGAGTTCCGCTACGAGTGTAATCCCTACTCCTAATTCACCGGCCAGACCAAATCCTGCAAAAAATCTTAAAACTGCGTACTGTTCAAAATTCATCGCAAAAGCATTCAAGAGGTTTGCAACTGAGTATAAAATTATTGAAGCAAATAAAGATGAAAGACGTCCTTTCCGGTCACCAAGCTGACCCCAAAAGATTCCTCCGAGCAGCATCCCTATCATCTGTGCGTTGAGGAGAAATAATCCCTTGGTCACAAGTTCACTTTCAGGAATACCGATATCCATGAGACTTTGACGTCTCACCATATTAAACAGAGTCAAATCAAAGATATCCACGAAGTAACCTAACGCTACAACGATAACTGTAAGATTTAAGAAAAGAGATCTGTTCTCGCGGCTGAAAATCATTATTTTGCCTTTTTCTTAAATCATAGAAAGAAATTTACGGTATTGCATTATTTTGATACTCAAAACTCTCATTTAATAAGGACCGTGCATGTCTTATCTGGTTCATACTCAAGAATTTCAAGTTCATTCATACCTTGTTAGTTCAAAGAAACGCCTTCATTTGGTGGGACTGCTCTCGCTCTTACAAGAAATTGCACAAAATCACGCCGATCTTATGGGGCTTGGTTATGATCACATGGTGAGTTCAAATTCATTCTGGGTGCTAATACGCCAAGTTGTGAAGATGGATAAGTGGCCTCATTGGAACGAAAAAGTTTCTATTACGACTTGGCCGCGTATTCAGACAGACCTGATTGCCAGTCGTGATTTTGAAATCTTTGTTGGAGATGAGAAATATGGCGAATGCTCGACCGACTGGATGGTCCTGGATGCGGAAACAAGAAAACCCAAGCGGCCTGATTATAAAGGTCTGACTTTTCCCGTAACTCATCCCTCAGCACTGGAATTATCGGCAAAAAAAATTCCCTATAAAAAAGAATTCCAGACAATTCGTAAGGTCACTGTCGTCAATGGTGATCTGGATATGAATCTGCATGTGAACAATACAAAGTATAGTCAGTGGGTTCTGGATTCAGTTCCCCACGAAGTTTATCAGAAGCTGACTCTTGAGCAGTATGAGATTAATTTTATTGCAGAAGCTTATATCGATGATGAAATTGAGCTTCAGTATGTCCCAGGAGGGCCAGCAGAGTTTGTGAGTCACTTTCAAGGCATGAGGCTCAAAGACGGTAAACCCATCTTCACTGCTATCATCCGCGGGAAGAATTAAACACTGATTGAATGTGAATAGTCATGCCCTCTTTGAGATCAGCGGGTATGACACCAGCGGGAACCTCTAGGACCTTTCTAGTTTTTTTATAAAACCAAGTATGTCTCCAAGGTTTTACATTACGTAAAACTTTAATCACCTGATTCTCTTTAGTGAGAAAAACCATATCAAGATCAAAAAACATGAAGGTCGTTTGCATAGCATTGGCCGGTTCAAATAGTAGGCCAACAACATGAGGTTTTTGTCTGAACATATATCCAGACAATCGCAGCCAAAAATTATCGGCAAGTGTCACACCAGCAATCAAAGGCTTACCTTCATAACTTAAATCGACTCTCATACATACCTTTTGAATGATCTTTTAATATAGTATCATCCTCCTATGAAAATGGACATTATTCTTCCTCCTAAATATTATCTTGAGCATTTTATGGACCTCGTCCGTGAAGTCAAAAAATATCACGCAGCTTTTTTAGATGAAAAGCATCACTCCTTTCTCGATACCTTTCATCATCTCAATGAAAATGCTCAATTGATCTTTGTCAGGATGATGAATCGTAAGGGTCCCCTCTTTGATAAAAACGAATTTTCTTATGCCGAGATCGAAGAAATCCATAAAGGCTGGCAGGAGCTTCAAGAAAAGAACTTCATTCGCAGTATTAGTGAAAGTGATTTAGACATATACCTTGCTAGACTCACAAAATCCGAAATCTCAAATTTCCTCCAAGGCATGGGCGTCTCTTTCAAGAGATCCGAGGGGAGAAATGACCTTTTGGTAATTCTTCAGAAACAAAAATATCTGCTCGAAGGATTCTCAAAGAAAGAAACGAATCTGATTCTTATGAATTTCCACGAGGAGTTGAAGTACATCCTCTTTCTCTATTTTGGTAATATTCAGAAGAAGCTCCTCTTGCCTACGCTCAGAGATCTGGGGATTAAAAAATCCAATAAAAAAGCCCAGATCGGAGCAAAGTTCAAAGATAAAAATGAAGCACTCTCGCATTTTTTCTTTTCTTCACTCAAAGAAGATCAAAAAAAAAGTTTCAAATCATTTGGTCTGAAAGAAGTTCAAGAATGGCCTGGACCAATTTTACTTGAAACTAAACTCATTAGGGAGGAACTTCTCCTGGATCTTGCCCGAGACGAAATTCCAGAGAATGCTTTGGAACTTCTAAGACTCTGCGAATTCTATCCTGCCAGTGAAAAGAGAGCTCGCCTTTTGCACCAGTTGGGTCACCTTAAAGAATGCCAGAAAGAATTGGAGCGGATGATGGACGCTCCATGGAGCGATGAAGAATTGCTCTTTGCGGAAGACTTCCTACAACGAAAATATCATAAGAAGAAATTAAGTCTCCTTACTGAAACTCTTCGCAATGCAGAGAAAGTCTTCATTGATGAATCTTTTTTCAGGCATCCTGAATTTGGAGTCTTAGATTTTTATAAAAACCAGGGACATGCAGGATATTTTTCAGAGAATTACCTTTTCATCACTTTATTCTGGAATTTTTTTAGCGAAGAATTAGAAGGCAACGCCCACAGTGAGTTTGATCACGCGCCACCCGAATTAAAGGAAAAAACATTTCACACTCTTCACCAAGACCTCATTGAAGCCAAGCTATCCGTCCTGAGTCTAGAATCTCTTCTCATTTTAGCGGGTGAGGATGAAATCCTGAGCAGTTTCATCAGGGCGACTCATCTGGATGGTCTCAGATCTATGCTCAGATATATGTCGCAAGATTACTACACACGGTCATCGGGTTTTCCGGATCTATTTGTGATTAAACACGGGAAAGTTGTTTTTTATGAAATCAAGGCCGAAGGAGATTCCCTTAAGGCCCATCAATTGATTCAGATGCGGCAGCTTGAAAAAGCGGGCTATGAAGTTAAAGTCCTTCAGGTTTTCTATAAGTATAACGAGAATCAAACTTATGTGGTGGTCGATTTAGAAACAACCGGTATGGTTTCAAACTATAACCGCATTACAGAAATTGGAGCGGTCAAGATTCAAGGTGGAAAGATTGTTGATACTTTTCAAACGTTGATCAATCCGCAACGCTCGATTCCCTCGATGATTCAAGATCTAACAGGGATAACCAATGAAATGGTCCGAAACTCGCCTCTATTTGAAGAGGTAGCAGAAAAGTTTTTAGAGTTTATGAAAGACTCAATCTTTGTCGCGCACAATGTGAATTTTGATTATTCTTTTCTACAGAACGAATACCTTAGGCTTGAAAAAACTTTTGTAAAACCATTTATTTGTACAAAAGCAAGCATGAAAAAACATTATCCAGAACTCGGCTCTTACGGGCTTAAAAACCTATGTGCTCATTTCAATATTTCTCTTGTAGGCCATCATCGAGCCTTAAACGACGCGATGGCGGCAACAGAACTACTTAAAATTATCAATCAGAAAAGATCAGATGCTTCGCATCTATAAAAATCCATAGCAAGTTAGTCCTTCCCAAAGATACTATGAGTTATGTTTAAATTAAACCAACACAACACCACAGTTCGCACCGAAGTCCTTGCAGGAATAACAACCTTTGCCTCTATGATTTATATCTTGGTGGTTAACCCCGCTATCTTATCAGCAGCGGGGATGCCTAAGAATGCAGTCTTTACGGCAACAGTCTTGGCTTCCGCACTCATGACTTTCTCTATGGGGTTTTTTACAAATCTACCCATTGCTCTGGCTCCAGGAATGGGACTAAACGCTTTTTTCACTTATACCATGTGCCTCGCTTCAAACATTCCTTGGCAGGCCTCTTTAGGAATGGTCTTTTACAGTGGAGTCATCTTTTTTCTAATGACACTAACTGGATTACGGAAAAAGATTCTGAAACTCATTCCTGAAAGTATCCGTCACGGACTGACAGTCGGGATTGGACTTTTCATTACCCTCATTGGTTTAAAAAATGCGGGCATCATCGTTGATCACCCAGCGACACTCATTTCACTGGGAAATATAAAAGATCCACAAATCATCATCATTTTAATAGGGATTTTATTGTCAGCTATCCTTTACTTAAAAAAGATTTCTGCCAGTCTTCTACTGAGTATGCTGTTCATAACTATCGGCTTTATCTTTTTAGGCAAAGTTTCGATGCCTGAATCAATCATCGCTCTTCCACCGAGCCTTACGCCAACTTTTCTAGCTCTTGATCTCGCCTATTTCTGGAATAATTTAAGCGTTTGCATTCCTCTCACATTAAGTCTTTTTTTTATCGATCTCTTTGACAACATGGGAACCCTCATCGCCGTTTGTACTCGTGCCAAACTTCAGGATGAAAAGGGTGATATTAAAAATCTTGACCGCGCTTTAAAAGCTGATGCTTTTGCCGCCATGTCAGGAGCAGTTCTGGGAACTTCGTCAGTCACAAGTTATATCGAATCAGCTGCAGGAGTTGAACAGGGTGGACGAACAGGTCTGGTAAGTGTTGTAACAGGAACCTGTTTTCTTCTGGCGCTATTCATTGCCCCTCTTCTTCTTGCCATCCCTCTTTCTGCAACAACCCCAGCTTTATTTATGGTTGGATTTTTTATGATGAGCGAAGTCAAGAAACTCAACTTCGATCTGGTAGCGACCAGTCTGCCCGCCTTTATTACGATGGTCATGATCCCACTGACATTTAGTATTGCTGAGGGCCTGGCCTGTGGATTAGTGGCCTATTTCATTCTCACTCTAACAGCTAGATTTTCAAAATGAATGACATGTGGACACCCTATCAAATTGGTGTTTCTGCAAAAATGAGATCCCTCCATTCCGTGGAAGGACTTGGCGACAGATTGCGTCTGATTGCCTTTGCTGAACGTCAGGCTTTTCATGCATTTAATGAAGCGACGACACGATTTCCCGATGCTCCTCAGGGTTTGATCGAGGCTTGGAAATGGGTGGCACTTGAGGAACAAAAGCATGAGAACTGGCTACTGAAGCGTTTAACAGAAATTGGTCAGAGTGTCTCAGCAGTCCCGGTAAATTTGAATTTATACTACTCACTCCAGCAGTGCCAGAATGCACGGGATTTTGCTTTTTATGTTTCTGATGCAGAAGAAAGAGGAAGAATTGGGGCCGAGAAATTTGCAGAAGTTTTAGCGGTCAAAGATCCCATTACAGCTAAAATTTTTCATCAGATTGCTCTGGAAGAACAAGAGCATATTGCTTTGGTTGATAAATACTTTAAGTAACTGGTTCTTCTTCTTTGTTATCTCTCACGGCAACGACAATCTCTTTAAGATCTTTGCCTTCTACATACAAAATCTTCACTCGTCCTTTTTCCATAGCAAGCTCCCTAATTTTGGTCTTGGGAACTCTTAATCTTGTATATTTAGAGATAATGATTTCTGATTTATAAACCTGAACAACAGGGCAGAAGAGATTTCGGAGAAAATAAAAACAGAATATTATTGAAACACTCATCAATAGTAGCCCTAGTAAAAATAACTGGAGGTCGAAGGGCTTACCTATTTGAAGATTAACTGGAATAAAAAAAATAAAGATAGAAATAAGAAGGGCGATGCCGGAAAGAATCTGGCTGCTGAAAGCTGAGTAGAATTTTAGATTTTGCACGTAGTTCAGCCTAACCTAAGGCGACCCTACCATTAGAAACACTCCTGATATTTTGATATATCAGAACCCCTTATAAAAAGGGTAACAGAATAAGGGTTGAATGCAAGGGCCAGGAACTGAGCTCTTCAGGTCATGCAATTTACTCTAGTACTGCGTAATCCCCTAAAGGGATCTGGATCAATAGACGGAATTCAATAGAGTTTACCTAGTCAGACAGATAGGGATTGAGATTAAATTCAATAAAGTTTTTAAGATTATTTAAGGAAGCACACTTCATGTGGAAAAAAATAGCAGTTCTCGCCTCGTTAATCAGCACCTCAGCAATGACCCAGACATGGAAGGATCATTTCCTAGTTAAAAATTGTGAGGTCTATAAACTCAATGGCGATAAAGTTAAAACGTATCCAGGAAGACTGTGCCAATTTTTTGATGATGGCAGTTTTGTCATGGCCTCATTAAGAGAACTCAAGTTCTTAACCAGTCAAGGTGAAGTCAAATGGACTATTTCTGGAGAATTTCATCATCAGCTTAATTTGTCAGTAGATGGAAAACGCCTTTTGGTTTTAAGCAGTAAGTATCAGACCGATCAGAAAGGTGAAAAACTAGGCATCGACCACATAATGATTGTTTCTAAAGAGGGCAAAATTCTTCATGAAACTCTTACTGACTGGATGTACAAGACGCTCAAAGATTCTCAACCTTGGTCAAAAACAGAGTTAACCCATTTTAATAGCTTCTATGAAATTCCGAAAATTACGGAAAAAGGGGTTCCTGCCTATATCAAAGAAGGAAACTTTATTGTTAACGCCTATACCATGGGCATTTTTATTTTATCATCGGATCTAAAAACCATTTTTCATCATCAAAATTTTGCAAGCTCAACTGGACACAAAATTCATGATGTTCAGATTCTTGCCAACGGAAATTATCTCTACTTTAATAATATCGATTCGCGCTCAACTGATACCAATCGTTTTTCCAGTGTGCAAGAGATGGATCACAAAGGCAGGATTATTAGCGAATTTCCCAAAGAGCGAAGCCCTTTATTCTTTTCTCTGCACATGGGTGGCGTTCAGCCCTTGGATCAGGATCATTGGCTTATCAGCCATGCAGTTCTGGGAAGTTATATTTACTCAAAGAAGTCTCAACAGATTATTTCTAATATTTATCAAACTCACTATGAATATCACCGCTTTTTGTCTGCCCAGCAGGTTAAACTGAAAGACTTAAAACTCTTCCTCAGTGCTTCAGGACTTGAGTTCCTGAAGAATTGAGTCGATAATTTCTCAACATGAGAAAAATCGCAAAAACCGTTCTTTGGCTCTATCCTCTCCTCTTTCTTTTGGACGGATCATTCAGTGTTATCGATGATGCCACTGCTTTTTTTATTCCTTTAAAACTTATGTCCACGCTGCGAAATTCGTTCGCTTATATTGTTCTCTTCATGACTGTTCCCTTTATCTTTAGTCTTTTCTTTTTTAAAACGAAGAAAAGCTGGCCCTACTTAATTCTTCCCCTCTATAGCCTTGCCGGTGTCGCTGCGGCGTCATGGAATGCAGTTCGTTTAGTCGAAGAGACGTCCCTCTTTAGTATGTTCGCCCTCTCTTTAAGCCCCCATTGGATTTTTACAAAACATCCTTCATTCTTTGCCTTTCAACTCACTTGTTCGCTTATTCAGGTTATTGTCGTGGCTTATAGTTTTAACTTTGCGTGGAAAAATCGAATGCTGGTTGAAGACAGGCCTCTTAAATATTTAAAGGGTGCTTTCACGGGCTTCATGTTTGGGTTCACTTATGTTCTTATCAGTACCATTTCAATTCTCTTTCTCTTTAAAGGTGCCGCAAAAGGATTCTTGGGTTTTAGTGAAGGAAATGTCACCAGCATCGAAAAAGTTTATCAAAAAGAGGGAAAGATCATTCATCTAATCCCAATGGTCCATATCGGAGCAGAAAGTTTTTACAAAGAAATAAGTGTCATGAATGCTACAAGAAAAACACTTGTACTTATGGAAGGAGTCAGCGATCTCAAAGATCTTTTGGAACCCATCTCTTACAAAAAGTTTGCAGAATCGGCTGGACTTGAATCTCAGGCCGATCATTTTAAACCTCAGACGGCAAAAGAATTTAAAGATAATCTCTCTTTCCTTGTCGCTGACGTTGACGCCTCAGAATTTACTCCTGAAACGAGGAAATTCCTGAACACCACGATGAAAGACCTTGGTAAGAAATCATTCTTTGATCTCTTGGTTGGTGGAAAAGAAGAAAAACCCACCTCTGGTCAGATGTCGAATTTTGCTGTGGATGTTCTTGAGCGTCGTAATAAAAAGTTGATGATTGATTTAAGAGCAAACCAACATAAATTTGAAGAATTCTATATTCCGTGGGGCGCCTTGCACTTACCGGAGATTGAAAGAGAAATTTTAAAAGACGGCTACATCCAGATTTCTATCAAAGAGAGACCTGTTATTTCTTTAGGAAAAATCGTAAATAAAATTTCTGATAAAAAACAAATCTAGAAATCTCTACTCATCAATGTTTTGCGGCCCTCGGCGCGCGCTTTGTCGACGGCGCGATCAGTAATCCGGCGCACTTCCTGAGAAAGGGCATCCATCACATCGGCCGATGTATTAAGATCATATTTATCTTTAACATACTGCTTGAGTTTTGATGCAACGATGAGGACGTCATGATCCATGGGACCAGATTTGGATGATGGCGCCAAATTGGGAGTATTCTGGCCTGGAGAAACAATTATTCTTCGAACGGGTGCTTCGGCTTGAACTGCCGCCTGAGAGGGCGAACGACCTTCTTCCGCCCAAGCGTTCTTGTGATTCAGGATAGGAACATGCATATCCCAACAATCCACAGAACAAAAAGCAGTTTTACTGCAAGTGCTAACACTGCATGATTGGTAGATAGTATTATGTCCAATCTCTTTTTTACAGCTGCCACATTTGCGCCAGTAAGTTGTTTCCATAGATCTCCCTCCGACTGTTTATTAAGAATAGTATAAGGGAGAAGAAAGAAGATAGGACTTACTTAAATTCCAATCTC
>JBBARF010000061.1:621-20026 GCA_040399925.1 Bacteriovoracaceae bacterium | reverse complement strand
ATGTAAATCTCTTCCGACACTCGTTCACAAAGTTATCCTGGCCGTTATTAAATCCTATGAAAAACCGGTGCTTGATTTGCAGATGGCCTATGATAATTTTGAAGAAGACATTCTTGAAAAGAAAGTTCATCAACTAAGCACAACTCGTATTTATCAGTTTCGTCGTCAGCTGTTCGTTATCAAACGAATTCTGAGACAGTCTAATGATTCTTTTGTTCGTTTTAGAGATTTCTGGATCGATGAACCTTCTATGGTTCAGGATTTAAGAGAGAACATCGATCAGCTCTATTTTCATCTTGATGAACTTTCAACGAACTTTGAACACTTGTTCGAACTCCATATTGCTCTCAATGAGCAACGTGCGAACGAAGTGATGAAAGTGCTGACTGTATTTTCTGCCATTCTACTCCCCCTTAACTTTATGGCCTCTGTTTATGGGATGAACTTTACGCACCTACCTGGTCTACATTCGGAAGCCTCTCTATATACACTACTCACACTTATGCTTGTTCTGACGATCCTCTCTGTATGGTATTTCCGTCGTAGAGGATGGTTTAGAACTTACAGGGAACATTAATGAAAATTTTATTTTTAGTACTGATTATTCTCACGTCACTTCCTGCTTTTTCTCAAAGCATGGCCACTTTAACTAATGCTCAAAAGATTCAATTCTTTTTTGATAAACTGACCAAAGATAACCTCGCTCTGGTAGATGATTTTTATCATGCAGAAGTAGATTTCATTGATCCGGTGGGAAAAATCAAGGGTGCTGCAAAAGTTAAGGCCTACTATAAAAACATGTACCAGAACGTTGATTCGCTCAAATTCGAATTTTCAGAATTTCATGAATCAGGGAATACGGTTGTCGCCGTCTGGAAGATGGTACTTAAGACTCCCAAACTTAACAGCGGCGAAACGATAAATGTAGATGGTAACTCCGTCGTTAAATTTGATTCTTCTGGAAAGGCGATCTATCACAGAGACTATTTTGATATGGGTGCATTTGTGTACGAGAATATTCCAGTGATGGGATTTGTAGTAAAAAAAATTAAAGCACGATTTCAGTTGGAAGAATGAAAAGACTTAAAGCACTTATCCTCTTAATTAAACCTTTCTATCCCTCCAATGATCCGGCCCATGACTGGCCCCATATTGGTCGAGTGATGAATAATGCGCGAAAGATTGCAGAAAATAAAAATGTAAATCTCCCTTGTGTTCTGGCAGCTGTTTGTTGCCATGACATTGTTAATTTACCAAAAAATCATCCCGAAAGATCAAAAGCCTCTACTTTGGCCGCTGAGAAAGCTGGTCCATTGTTAATCCAGAGTGGGTTCACGGCGAGTGAAATTGGAATTATTAAAGATGCGATTATTCAGCATAGTTTTTCCAAAGGTCTTAAGCCAACGAGTCTTGAAGCTGAAATTGTTCAGGATGCCGATAGACTCGATGCTTTGGGTGCTATTGGTATTCTTAGATGTGCGGCCGTAAATACTCAAATGAAATCTAGTTTTTATGATCCTTTTGATCCAATGGCCACGAACCGCGAGCTTAATGATAAAGATTTTATGATTGATCATTATTTTGTGAAACTTTTTAAACTTCCTGAACTAATGAATACTCAAGAAGCCAAGAATATGGCGATTGAGCGCATTGCTGTGATGGAGCACTTCCTCAAAGACCTGATGAAAGAAGTAAAAGGCTAGAATGTACGAGATTGAAGCACGCTACGAGAGTGAAACATTTTATATAGATCTTGAGTCAGAGCTTCTATCGATGATCTCAGGCGAAAAAAATCTCGTCGCGAATCTGGCCAATATCTCTTCATGGATTTACCACGCGATGCCAGATCTTAACTGGTGTGGTTTTTATCTTTGGCAAAAAGATGATGGTGAACTCGTTCTAGGACCGTTTCAAGGAAGGCCCGCCTGCATCCGTATCAGACCAGAGAGAGGTGTTTGTGGTGCTGCCTATACAACAGGTCGGACAATGAGAGTCGAAGATGTCCACGATTTTACAGGGCACATTGCTTGTGATGCAGCTTCTGTTTCTGAACTTGTCATTCCATTGAATAAAAATGGCTTAGTTTATGGCGTACTCGACCTCGATTCACCTTTAAAAAGTCGCTTCAAAGAGCGTGACGAGAAAGAACTCACACGCATCATGGGAATCATTTCAAATCAAATTTTTTAAGCCGCTTCAGATTCAACGACATTTTTGAACTCCATAACTTTAGCATGCTCTTCCTTTCGGAAAAACTTGTAATACAGAACTCCGGCGAGACCATAGAAAAAAGCGGCTACGTAGAAAGTTGGACCGAATGAATAGCTTTCAATCAATTGTCCCCCGAGACGGGTACTGAAAGTGTAAACTAAATGATAAGAGAACATGATGACTGCGGAAGCAAAGACGCATTCTTTTTCTCTAACATGTTCCATTTCAAACATTGAAGTAATCGGACTCGACATGTTCATCAGCATTCCTCTTAAGAAGAAACAACTGAGTACCAAGCCCACACTACCAGTTATTCCCATCATGAGCATGAAAGGAATAGACATGGCAGAAGTCACCACGATGAATTTGAGATTGGTAGATTTTCTCACCAGTGCAGGAGTAATAAAAATGCCCATAAAAATAAAAAGCTGAAGGAGGGCGTAAGAGACACCAATCATTTTAGTCGAAAGATCAAATTTCTCTTTTAGATAAAGGTTCATGAAAGGAATGATTAATCCACCACCAAAAGCAAAACAGAGTTTGGGGAGAATTAAGCGACCTAGGATTCTCCATTCTTTTTCTTTTAGGCCGTCGAAGATTCGTTTACGTACCTTAGGTACAGAAACCCGCTTAATTTGCATAAACATTAAATTTGAAAGCAAAACTAAAGATAAAGCGCCCATGATGGCAAATCTAAAAATTTCAATTCGGCTCAAATCAGGATTAAGACTGCGGATTATTTCCGGAAGATAACCACCCAACATATAACCAGAAAAATGTGCCAAAATATTAATCGATGAGTTCGTCGTGAATAAATGCATACGAACTTCAGGAGTTGAATTTCTTAAATAAAAAGGAGCTGTAGAAATATTAAATAATGCCTGAAACATACTCGCAAGAAGACCAAAGGTAAAAAGCGCCGACTCACCTACATTAAGAACCTGAACAAAATAAAAGATGGATGAGAGAAGCATTCCTGTAACTACTAAATGTTTCACATGAAATTTTTCAATGATTAGGGCAGCTGGAATGGCCATCATCGAGATACCAAGTGAGGTCGTAGAAATCAGGCCACCAATGGCCGTTTCCCCATATCCTAATTCCTTAAGATAGAGGTTAAAAAGAAGCCCATAAACTGATAGTCCCACTCCCTGAATGGCGTTCCCCGCGAGGAAGAGTTTGACGTTGCTTGAAAGTTGCTGAAAGTGCGTAAGATATGACCGAACCATGATGATATTTTAGCTCATCTTAAAATTGAAAAGTAGACGGTAATTTCTTTACGACACAAAGCAAAATATAAAATTGTTTGATATAGCAAACTCACTTCGTTATGATGCCTAAAATTACGCCAAGGGGTAGAGATGAGACTGATTCTTTTAGTCGGATTAATGCTGACTTCTAACGCTTTCGCAGACTTCGTTTACATGCAAGAAGATGCGACTTCGAAAAGTATTCAATGGTATTCTAATGAGACTTTACGGACTCAAGCTCTCAACGATGTCACAAATAAAATGTGGGCGATTTATCCAGATATTCCTCCCGATGGAAAAGAATTTGTGTATGCAGAAGGTACGGACGAAAATGACCTTCATCTGACTTACACTGATTCTAAAAAATCCGTGACTCAACGTTTCCATATGCCCCAGAAGGGAATGATTCTTCATCCTAAGTTTACCAAAAATGGGAAATACATTTTTTACTCGGGTCCATCAGCTCATGGAAAAAATACCATCTACTTTATTGATCGTGCTTACGAAGTCATTCGCCAAGGTCAAGCTCTGACGGATTTTACTCTTGAAAATGCTACGGCCCTTGATGCAACTGAAGAATCTTATTTCCCTCGCCCTTCATCGGATGCAAACTTCATTGTTTATCAAAGAAATGTTCCTGGCAAAAAAGAGATCGTTCTTTTTGACCGACTGGAAAATACAAAAAAAGTTTTGGCAGAAGGGATGTCTCCTGCTCTTTCATTTGATGAAAGACTTATTGCCTATACTTCTAAAAAAGATGGCAACTGGAATATTTATATTATGGACCGTGTAACCAATGTTGTAACTCAGCTAACAACTGATGCAGCCGATGAACAGGCCCCTACGTTCATGCCTGACAACACTTTAGTCTTTGCCTCGAATAAAGGTGGTAACTACCGTCTTTATAAATTGGTTAAAGATCAATGGGTCACTCTTCACACTGACGCTTCAACCACTAAAGATAAAGATTTCTACTCTCCGCAATTTTCAGGAGAAACAAAACTTATTCAAGGGGAAAAAGCTGAATACCTTGGTCAATCCCGCTCTTCATTCGGAACTGCATCTCTGGATGGTAAGGTTTATATGGCCGGTGGTCACCAGGGTCACGAACATACTTACCCACCTGAATCTTTTAGCGATTCATTTATCGTTTACGATATCGCGACAAATAAATGGACTGAGCTTGCTCCACGTCCGGTAAAAGCCCATGGCTACCAAATCGCGGCTTTCGGTAACTATGTTTACGCTTTTGGTGGGTTTGCTTACTCTGAACTTCACAAACCTAAATGGAAGTCTCTGGATCAAATCGATCGTTACGATATTAAAAACAATCGTTGGGAAACTATCGGCAAACTGGCCGAACCACGCTCTTCCAATGTTGCAGTAACTATAGATAACAAAGTTTACATTGCTGCTGGTTGGGATAGCACTCCTAAGCACGCAAATGATGCTGAAGGAAAATTCCTCGACACGGTTGAAATCTTTGATCTCACGACAGAGAAACTCACAACTGCTGCATATAAAACACCAATCCCTTTAAGACGGGCCCTCTCAGGTGTTTCTTATAAAGGTCAAATGATTCTCATTGGTGGTCTGGGAGTGGGAGCTTCTCATTTTGAACTTCTGGATAGCGTAACAGCGGTCAATCCTTTGGATGGATCAAGCACAGAATTATCTAAACTTCCCTTTGCTACATTTGCTCCAGCTGCAGAAATTCTTAATGATGAATTAATGGTTTTCGGCGGAATGTTCCAGATGGGTCCTATCGCCTACGAATATGTCTCTCACATCTATGCTCTTCATCTTGATCAGCCTTACTGGAGACATACAGGTCGATTCCTTAAAGAGACTAAAGGCTTCTCACAGGTGTTTAAGCTGAACGACGAATCTATTGGAATTCTCGGTGGCCACCGTTACTACCAAGGTAATGACTCACCGGTTTCTACATTTGAAACAATTAAAACGACAAAAAAGGCGCAGTAATGAAATCTTTTTTCTTACTCGCTCTTCTTTCTATAACAGCTCAAGCTCATATCGAAAGCGATGCTACTCATCGTTTCCCAAGCTTCAACTATAAAGGAGCAAAAGCCGTTTTTGTGGATTTCACAGAAGCTGACTACGACATCACTTATGATGTCGCGGGTAAGAAAGCCAACGTTCATGCCATCATTCAATTTAACGTTGTTGAAGAAGGCTATCCGGTCTTTGATCTGATTCCTGATCCAACGATGGTAAAAATCGATGGAATTGCTGCCGTAGCTGACGATGTTTCAACGCCATCAAATGAAACGACTGTTCGAGTACTTAATAAAAAGCTTCCTGTTGGATCTTACGAGCTTGAAATTAATGTTCCTCTGACGACTTTGGTTGAATACAAAGATTCAGGTGTGAAAAATGCTTTCTGGGTTACCGATCTTGAAGATCGTTTTTATCTTGAAAGATACATCCCAACGAACCTTGAGTACGACCGTTATAAAATGACATTCAATGTAGAGTTCAAAGGTCTTGGGACAACTCAACAAGTTTTCGCCAATGGAAAGATGACTTGGATCAATCCAAATAAAATGACAATTGAGTACCCGGACTATTTTACAGTTAACAGTCTCTATTTCCATACAACCCCTGTGGGAAATCTTGATATCATCACTTTCACTTTTCCATCAGTTAATGGAAAACAGATTCCTGTCACTGTTTATACCGCCAAGTCCCTCAACTCGGTTCAGGTACTGGCTTCTTTTAAAACTAAAACAATCTCAGTCATGGCAGAACTAGAAGCCGACTACGGTACCTTCCTTCATGATTCAGTGACTATCTACAATGCAAGTCTGTCCCATATGGGTCTTGGTGGAATGGAGTATGCTGGTGCGACAGTGACTGATATCGGTTCAGTCAGCCATGAACTCTTTCATTCATACTTTGCCCGCGGGGTTGCTCCTGCTAATGGAAACGCTGGATGGATTGATGAGTCTCTGGCGAGCTGGAGAGATAATCGTTACAATCGTGTGACTTCTCTTTCTGGATCTTCTGCCATGGCAGCTCACGAGACTTATACTCGAAAAACGGACACTGCTGCTTATAGTTTTGGAGCTCGCTTCATGGCCTTCCTTGATGGAAGATTTGCTTCAAAGGGTGGACTTAAGCCATTCATGAATAAGCTTCTAGAAGACAGAGTTTTTGCTCCGATGTTCTCTGAAGAATTTCGTTCTGATATGGAGAAATTTTACGGTGAAGATCTTAAAGATGTATTCAACACATACATCTACAAAGGAAAAATGCCGAATAAATCAATAGAAGTTGAATCTCACCCGATTCACAAGAAAATGTCTCTTAAGGATATGTACTCAATTCTCTAAGACAAAAAAAAGCGGCGCTCGAGTGGCGCCGCTTTTTTTATATTTATACTCCGGACTTACCATAATTAGGTAATACTCTCGCGGAGGGATCTAATACATTACAGTTCTGCCATTCTTTGTTAGGCATCCAAAAGTCTTTTATCAGATGACTCTGACCTTTGAAATGTTTCTCAAAGATGTCTCTGTATAGCAGAGATTCTTTGGTAAATGGAGTGCCGTGAGCATATTTTTCACGGGCATTATCCACATCTTTTTCACTGTATTTCTCTTCCGCATATTCTTTTAAATAATCAACCATCGAATGTCCGACGGCATCCGAGAACGCAGCCTTTTCTCTCCAGAGAATTTCATCAGGCAGGTACTTCGTTCCATCGAAGGCCTTTCTTAAAATATATTTACCCATTCCGGTGGTGTTCATCTTGAATTCGGGATGAATTTCCATCACCATCTGAACAAAATCAAGGTCTCCAAAGGGAACACGCGCTTCTAGGGAGTTCGAAGCGATACTTCTGTCTGCACGTAGCACATCATACATATGAAGCTCACGCAGACGTTTGCTAGCTTCTTTTTGAAATTCTTCCGGACTTGGAGCAAAGTCAGTGTACTTGTATCCAAAAATCTCATCCGAGATCTCTCCGGTCAGAACAACTTTGATATTTGTCTTTTCATGGATGTGTTTGCAGACCAGGTACATTCCAATGGAAGCACGGATCGTTGTGATATCCCAAGTTTCCAGATACCAAATGAGCTTATCCAGGACACCTAAGGTATCGTCCTTATTGAAATACACTTCTGTATGATCCGTTTTAAGGTAATCAGCGACAATTCTAGCATAACCAATATCGATCGGATTGTGATCCAGACCTACGGCAAAAGTTCTAATGGGCTTCTTTAAAATCTTCTGAGCAATGGCACAAACCAGACTTGAGTCGAGACCTCCTGAAAGCAGAAATCCAACCGGAACGTCGGCCACCAGTCGTTTACGAACGCCTTCAATCAGCTTTTCGCGAATATCTGTTAGGTGCTTACCCAGATCTTTAGGAGCGTACTGAACAACCTTAGTCATATCACGGTACTGGACGAACTTATCACCATCAAAATAATGTCCCGGGGGGAATGCCTCGATATCCTTACAAAAAGCCGTTAGGACTTTGATCTCGGAGGCAAACATGATCTTTTTATCGGTGGTGTAACCATAATAAAGCGGACGAATCCCGATCGGATCACGACCGGCCACAAGTTTTTTTCGTTTGTTATCCCAGATCACTACTGCAAATTCGGCATCCAGATAATTCATCATCTTTTCAATTCCGAGTTCCTGAAACATCGGAACGAGGACTTCGCAGTCTGATTCAGATTTAAACTTATAGCTCGCTTTATAATCTTCTTTGAGTGTTTCGTAATTGTAGATCTCGCCGTTACAAATAATCACATGACCGTTATCTGGATCAGTGAAGGGTTGATGACCTTTTTGAGTTGGGTCCATAATCGCTAAACGATGAAAACACATCGTTGCAGCACCAGCTGATACAGAAACTATTTCAGTATCGTCGGGGCCTCGGTGCCTCAGAGTCGCAAATGTAGTTTCGAAATCAGGGAGTTGTTTAACGTCGCCAGCGTAAGCGAGAAGTCCGCACATGGTAGGTATCCTATAGGCGTGGGAGAGATTTCCCTATCCTGACTTATCTTATCCTGAGCATGGGTTAGAGTGAGAGACGGTGAATTTTGCCTACTCCTCAAATCGTCTATAAAGGAGTCTCCTTAGAGAATGAATATTGGAGATAAATCGTTTAAAAAACTGGTCATCCTGACTGGCGCCGGAATTTCGGCAGAATCAGGAATTAGTACCTTTAGAGACTCCGATGGCCTGTGGGAAAAACATAAAGTCGAAGATGTTGCTACCCCAGAAGCCTACCAGCGAGATCCACAATTGGTTTGGAAATTCTACTCCATGCGCAGGCTTCAGGCCGCTAAGGCCAAACCCAATAAGGCCCATGAAGCCCTGATCCACTTTGCCCAAAACCTAAATCCAGATCAGGAAGTTAACCTCATCACTCAGAATGTGGATGGTCTTCACCAAAGAGCTGATGCTCGACATGACCTCGCACCCCTTTGTATGCATGGGTCTCTTCATCAGTCCCGCTGCACGAGTTGCGATATTATTTATTACGATGATTACGCTTATTTTGATGAAGCAGGTAACTACGCTCCTCAGGAAACAATTCTTTGTACTCCTGAACAAAAAGCGACCTCTGAGTATCTTCATCATTACAAGCTCGAGTTCCGAAACTTTCTTCCTCTCTCCCCTTGCTGTAAAAGTGCCATGCGCCCACACATCGTTTGGTTTGGTGAGATGCCTTTGTTAATGGAAAGGATTTCGCGCCTGATTGAAACTTGCGATATTTTTATAAGTATTGGAACTAGTGGGCAGGTCTATCCGGCAGCAGGATTTTTAAGAGCTTCAAAACTTCATAAAGCTGAAACGTATTGTTTAAATAAAGAAACGATTCCTCAAAGTGAGTGGATAGATCATTTCATCCAAGGCAGTGCAGTCGATATTGTTCCAGAATTTTTTAAATCGAAATAATTTTATACTTGGTCATCTGCGCCTGAGCTAAATTCTTTGCTTTAAGGCGGGCGACGTCTAAGAACCGTTTTTCTTTGGCCGGTGTTTCTACTTCAATAACCGATCCCACATCCTCACTCGTCCAGACATTAATAATACGAATTGTGACATAATATGAATGAGAGTCGGCCCTATAGCCATACTCTTCAAGTGCAATAAACTGACCCTTAGCTGAAGCCCCAATTGAGCCCATATGCTGGTGTTGAGAAGCAAGAGCTCCTAAGGAAAACAAACACATGAAAATGAAGACTAAAGTACCTTTCATCTTGGACCTCTTTAGAGATTATTAGAGCAAGCCTTAGGCCAGATTGAGGAGAAGGTTTCACTGAGTTAAAATCCCAAGATTGCCTGATGGATGATGGATGTCTAACTTTTAGACACTTTTCATGGTAGAATCGAGGTGTGTACAAACTCATTAAAACGACCTTTTTTATTGTTCTTTTCATGTCTTCAGCTTTTGCTTTTGAAGGGGAATTAACTTACGAAGTTCAAGAGGGAGAATTCTCCAAAAGTACTAATGCCGCAAAAATAAAAATTTATCTCGTCGATTCTAGACTTCGTGTTGATTATATTTCTTCTATTGATAGTGAACTCACATCAATTTATTTAAATTACAAATTAGGGACTGGATATTTTGTTCAGAATAAGAATAAAGAATTAATTGATCTCAGGACGGTTTTCAAAGCAGCTGATTTTCTCATGCCTGAAGAGCTGACTAAAAACGATTCCTCTAAAATGCTGCTTGAAAATAAGACTGAAGAATATGAAAGTTTTTATTTTATCAATAAAACAAGACTTCCTATTAAGGCATGGTACTCATCACAAACATTTACGGGTGTCTATTTTCCCGTGTGGGATCTCTTTAAATTCCGGCCAGATATGATAATCGCCAATTACTTCATCAACATCAATAACCGCCAGATTGCTTACGAAATAAACTTCTCCACACTAGAAGGGAAGAAGATGAGCTACAAGCTGAGTAAAATCGATCGAAAAAAACTCCTTGATAGTTCTTTTGAACCCCCTTAAAACATTTGTCATGCTCCCCTATATTTACTAAATTGTGGTGATTATCCCGCTATTCTGAAGCAGTGTTCCAAAAAGGAGAAGACTATGCATACCTTTGAATCCCACATCCGTAACGTTCCTAACTTTCCTAAGGTGGGAATCATGTTTAAAGACATCTCTCCTCTTTTGGCTGAACGTTTTCCTGAAGTGATTGAAGCTATGTGCTCGACTGTGGATTGGTCGAAAGTTGATTACGTTGTAGGAATTGAGTCGCGTGGATTCATCCTAGGGGCAGCGATGGCCCAGTTGAAAGGCAAAGGCTTCATTCCTGTTCGTAAGAAAGGAAAACTTCCTCCTCCTACAATTGCTGAAAGTTACGCACTAGAATACGGTACCGATACGCTGGAAATGCTGGTGAATGAGAAACCGGGGCGCGTTCTCCTCGTCGACGATGTTCTCGCCACAGGTGGAACACTCAAGGCCGTACTCAAACTCTGTCAGAAAAATAATTACACGGTATCGGGCATGGCCCTCCTGATTAACCTGACCTTTTTGAATAAGTTTAAAGATGAAGGTCACCTCGTTCATTCGGTCATCAACTACTAAAATGTTTAAAAAAATCCAAAATGGTTTACAATTGATTGATGTGGATCATTTTGGCTTTATTTATGTCTGTTTCGGCTTTTTCTCTCGAGCCCTTTGAACGCCTTAAAGGTGTTAAAATCCTAAAAGTTCTCCCCAAAAATATCATCCTTCTTAACCGCGGTATGGAAGATGGATTGATGAAAAATGATCACATTAAAATTTCAAACGGAGATGAGGGTTATGCTTCCAGAGCTATTTGTGTCCGCGCCAGTTCAGAGAGCTCATGGTGGAAACTCTATCGGGTTCCTCATTCTGAAGCTTTTTCAATAGATTATTCCTATACCATCACGGGTCTGGCCGATCGTGAGATTCCTTATCCAGAAACAAAAATTCGGGACATGGATCAGGAAGTAGCTGAAAATATCAAAAAGAAAAGTACTGATGCTGGGCCAAATCCATTTGATATCAAACGTGATTTGCCGGAAAGACTTACAGAACGGGATTTAATTGAAGCAACAGGCCCTGAGCAAAGAAAACTCTTCATCGAGCAAGCGATCAATCAGGATCAACTTAAACGAGATCTCACGGATTTTAAACTCTCCCTCTTTGCTTCTCCCTTCAGCCGACAATCCATCAACTCTGCAGAAAGTTACCGTTATGGATTCAAGGGGGGAAACATTGGTTCAAAATACCGTCTTCTAACTCAGTTTGAGCAACAGCAATCAAACATTAAAGATCCAGTTACTAAAGATAATGTTTCAACTCGTAATACGGCGGCCCAGGTTCAATTCGTCATTCACAGACTAACAAATTCCGTTTCTTCGTTAAGCTTAGTTAACTTCAGTTCAAATCGTTTTAGTTACCTCTATACACCTCGCTCCCATACTCAAATTGGTGTGATTGGTTTCACATGGCATTTATTTGAGAATCGTACGTGGGAATATTTTGATTTAAGTTATATTCCTCTCTACGATTCAAGAACCACCGATATCGTTACTCCAGTAGGTCTATCCACTGACAAGACCAATGGTCTTCGTCACGGATTCCGTCTGGGGATGAGAACCAAAATAAATGAGAGAGTGGCTTTTGAAAATCTTCTATGGGTCAGACCTTATCAGGATCTTGCTACTTGGAAAGTTGAAACAGATAACTTGAATCTTGTGAATGATATGAAAATCATTTTTAATATTAGTGGGAATCTTTATTTTGATTACAACTTCATCTATCAAAAAGATAAGTTGTGGCGAACACTTAGTGGACTCTCTGAAAATAACACCATCAACTCTTTAAATCTGCGCTACGATCTTAATCTTTGATCTTAAAATAGGATAAAAATTCTATATTTCCGTTTTTCCCTTCAATAGGCGAAGTAATCGTCTGTAGGTGATTCCAGCCATTTTGAGTAGCAAAGAGATTTACCTCCGAAAGAATATCAGCACGAACACGATCACTTTTAATAATCCCATCTTTAGGTAGTCGATCGATTCCTGCTTCG
This sequence comes from Bacteriovoracaceae bacterium, assembly GCA_040399925.1. Classification (GTDB taxonomy): domain Bacteria; phylum Bdellovibrionota; class Bacteriovoracia; order Bacteriovoracales; family Bacteriovoracaceae; genus Peredibacter. Next base: position 7,498 of record JBBARF010000061.1, on the reverse strand, counting down.
AACTGGGGCTTAATTAAAGCGATCAAAAATCCCTGAGGCTTAAGTAAGTTTTTAATATTGGCGAGAATCTTGGTTATGGAAATAAACGATACATCCATCACAGCGCCATCACACATATCAGGAAGAGTTTCCAAGGCACGCATGTTAGTGCCTTCCATATTGATCACGCGGGAATCCTCGCGTAATTTTTTGGCCAGTTGATCGTGTCCAACATCAATGGCGTAAACTTTAGTCGCCCCATGATTGAGCAGGACTTCGGTAAATCCACCCGTGCTGGCACCAACGTCCATCATTACTAGATTTTTAATATCGACGTTAAAAACCTTTAGCGCTTCTTCTAACTTGAAGGCGCCACGGCCAACAAAAATGGGAGCGGTAATTTCAATTTTACCTTCTGAATCAATCATCTCACCGGCACGCTTGAGAACATTGCCGTTATACTTAATATGACCACCCTCGATCAGACTCTTCGCCTGAGAGCGAGAAGCCACGAGATTCATTTCAGTCAGAACTTTATCTGCTCTGTCTTTCAAAGAGAAATCTCCCCTTTAAAACAAAAAGTCACTTCGCCTGAATAGAAAACTTTATCACTAACCGTGACCTGTTGTTTGCCACCTTTAGTGAGAAGGTTGATTGTCCCTTTCCAACCCAGCCACTCGGAAAGAGCAAGGGCGGTAGCCGTTAAGCCTGTGCCACAAGAGAAAGTTTCATCTTCAACTCCTCTCTCATAAGTCCGTACGATTGCCGTTTGATTATTTTCTTTATCAATTTCAACAAAATTAATATTGGCCCCTTTCGGGAAAAGTGAATGATGACGGAATTCTGATCCCGTACGTTTCACATCAATGGCCTTATTATTTTTAGACTGAAGAACCAAATGAGGAACACCCGTATTAATATAAAAAGCATTGAGGAAAGCTTTGAAAGGAGTCAGGTCATAAATGTTTTTATCTCTGATCTCCGACATCTCAAGCGCAAATGCAGAATCTTTTCTCATAACGGGATAAATCGCGTTCATGGTCTGAATAGCGTACGTATCTTTCTTCACTGGTAGTATTGAATCAAAGTAGGTGGCCAGACAACGTAGTCCGTTGGCACACATTTCGGCTTCTCCCCCATCTGCATTAAATATCTGCATTCGTGCATCTGCAGTGGAAGAATTGGTCAAAACGAGCACGCCATCGGCTCCGACGCCAAAATGACGATCGCAGAGGCGCTGCACCAATGCAGCACTGACAGAATGGGCAGGATGGTCCAAAATGACAAAATCATTACCGTTACCAGAGTATTTAGAGAAAGTTATCGTAGCCATAAGGCTCCTTTGACCACAGTCTAGCTTGGCAGAGACCGGTAGATAAAGTAAATTTAGGACTCGATTTTCAGTGGGATTATAGCTCAGTTGGTTAGAGCTCCCGGCTCATAACCGGGTGGTCGTAGGTTCAAGTCCTACTGGTCCCACCACTTTTCAACCTATTCGAACCTAGATTTTTAGAAAAAGAAAGAGAGCTGTGCAATGCCAGCTCTCTTTATAAATGATCTTCACCAACATAGTAAAGAACCGTCACCTTTTCTTCACTCTCTTCAACTTTTTTCACAAACTTTGAAATCAACAATGCCTCTAGCTCTGGATTATTGTCTTGATAGTGGTGTGAAAACTCCCGGCTAGTCGCTCCCGGCCATTTAATCATGAGCGAAGAATTAATTAACAACAGTTGGCTATCAGCCATTAGTTTGAAATTTATTAGACGCTTCTACTTTTAATTACTTTATTTTCGCAGAGAAAAAGCCATGAGTGATATGTTTGATATAGTAAGCTAACGCAGACTCGAACTAAAACAGAGAAAATAGCGGGTAAAATGAAAAACAATTACTTCCGGACTTCTCTACAAAAAAGCCTTCAGTCTTAAAGACTGAAGACTTTCAAAATTATTTACCGATTTTTTTAGTAATACTTATTTCACTAATGATACTGGAGGTTTAATGGCGCTTGGAGCGATTATAGCGCTTGGAGACTTTGGAGCGCTTGAAAGGCTTGCAGTATAACTTCCTCCTCTCCAGTTACAGGTAGCCTTATCATTAGTAGTGTACCGCTGTTGAGGGTACTTTAATATCACGCATGTGCCTGCGAAACTTAATGCAGACATTGTTAAAAGGGCGCCAGCAATAAAAGTTTTCAGCACACGGACCTCCGAGATATATGTCCAAACGCTATAGTTTGGTGTTTTAAATCTTATTATCGTCTACGTTTCACTAAAGCTTAAATCTATTTAAGATAATTTGAATGATATTAGATGTTTCGAGAATGCCATGCCTTGATTTTCACTTTTTTAATAGTGAAAGAAATTTGTGGCAAACCCAATAAATTCATAAGTTAGAAGCATTTATTTAATTAGAACTTCGGCGGTATCCGACATTCGCTTTTCTGTTGTTTCATATATGACACGACTTATCCTTTTAAGATTTACTGCCGTTCAATATATTCAGCATGCCCAGTATTCAAAGGGACGGGATTAGTAGCAACAATTGGAGCCGCTACTTTTTTCGTAGTTTTATTGGCCGGAGCTTTTTTCTTAAATTCAAATACTTTTTAATACCGGAGGGAGATGTTCCACCCCTTACAAATACAAGCAAAAGATAGTCCCCTGATTGCATAGTTTTCAGGCAGAACCAATAAAAAGATTCCCAGACCATAGTTCTAAACAAAAACCGCTAGTATCATAAAGAAAAATAAAAACGAAGCGTACTTTGCGCCAAAAACAATAGTAATCATTCTCTTAATGCGAATGCTCTTTAATTAAGAGAACTCAGTAAAATTCAGGCGAGTCCTAGGAAAGATGTAGAGATTTTCCTTTAAATAGAGATCGAAGGTATTCCTTTTCCTGAAAAGGGTGTGGTTCTGCTTCTTGAGTTTTACTGATGTAGGTTTAATTCAGACTGTCCTTTGAAAAAAGCGAGATTTGGACATTAGTCATGATGAGCTTCAAATATTATTTTATGCAATCCTGTTTTTAATTAAAAATAGAAAGACAGCTCAAAGCCTTGGTAAAGTTAAGCAAACTAACTATAAGGAGAAAAATTGAGATCGAAATCTATTTTTATGTATGGAGATTCATTTAAGGTTGTTGAAATTGGATCCCACTAATCTTGAACCACTTCAGTGTGGGATATTTTGGAACTATTGAAATAAATCGCCCCAAAACACCAGGCTTAACAGAGATGTCTGGGACACTATTTCATCATCTCAATTGAAATAATTTACAAATCCTCATATTTAATCCTAATATTATTAGATTATGTATTTTTTTTTATTTTTCTTCACACTATCCTCTCTTGCATCAATTCATAAATTCGAAGATTTCTACCTATCCATGATGAAAAAGAATAATGTCTATTGGGGTGCGATTTATGACCAACAGGCTGCTTTTGAGCGAAACGAGGGGACTTTAGGTCTCTACATGCCTAATCTCTCTGCAGCCTCGACTCAGTCCAGATCAGAAGCCAGTGGCGTAGAGTCTCTCAATAACTCTCAAACGGTCTCTATTTCAGGCAAAATTCCACAACTGGGCTTAGGTTATAACTCTAATATCTTCAGTCTTAATGAAACAATGAGGCCCTCTCCCAAGAGCTACACTGGTGATTTTAATTTTGGGCTTTCATTAAACTTATTAAAAGATTTTGGGCCAAGAGTCGGGTGGATTAACTTTAAGCAAGCAGAGCTAAATTTAGACATCTCTAAGCTTTCAAAACTAAAAACGATTTACCTTCTTACCTCTCAGCTTCTTTCGTCCTATTCTGGAGCCTTTGCCTCCCAGAAAAATTTAAAAATTAATTCAGATTCTGAAATTACTAATAAAGAATCACTCAGGAAGGCCCAAGCTCAATTTGATGTGGGCAAAATTCCGAAACTCTCACTTTTGACAGTCCAGGCACAGTCACAGCAACTACGCTCCCAGGTCATAGGAGTTGAGAGATTTCTAAGAGAATCTTTTAAAAATTTGTACACCCTATCAAGTGTTAATCAGGGTGAAGCGATGGTGGATCTTTCCATCAATCTTGAACCAATACAAATGCCCTTTTTTAATGAAAAAATTATCGATAATTTAATTACCAAAAAATTAGATTTTCAGAATTTGAAAAATCCAGATTTCCAAATTGGAAAACTTGTACTTCAGCAGGCGGAATTCCCTGTTATTCAGGCGAGAAATAACTTATACCCAACCTTAGATTTAGCCTACACCATTACTGGCAACCAGGTTGGTAGCACAAGGCCTGGATATTTCCCTGGAGCGAATTCTGGAAATATAGTTGCCTTAAATTTTTCAATGCCTATTGGATTTGTTACGGAAAGGCATGAAATGGCTGCAACGAATTTGACTTACCTCAAAGCTCAAAGAGACTTTAATCAACTTAAAATTCAATTGTCTCGAGAATGGGAAAATATCGTGGCAAACTATAAATTACTGAGGGACCAGATCCAAATAGCGAGGCTCCTTGTTCAGGCCGCCAGGGAAAAATATGAGGCCGCCCTACCAACAGCTACTCTCGGCACAACTTATCAACAAAATGTGATAAGCTTTCAAAACGAATTAGTCAGCTTTTCGACTTCTCTTAACCTGCTGGAAGTTGAATTCATTACGGCTCAACTACAAGTCTTGACCTTCCATGCAGACCCACACGTTTACGAAGTTTTTGCTCCGTATGGTTTAAAATAGTCCACTACTACAGCTCAGTGACTTATTTAAAAAAACATTTAACTAATGACCCCAATATTTCGAAAGGGTTATATGGGGAAATTATATATTTTCAACAGAGCTCTCATAGCAGCTTTTCGATCAATCACTTCTGTAAAATGGAAGGCAGGCATTGCTATCTTAACCATATTCATTGGTGCCCTTGCTATAACAACAACCTTTAGCATTTCAAGTAATGTCGATGTTTATGTTGATTACCTCATCGACCAATATGGTGGGCCAAAAGTTTCCATTCATAACTATTCACAAAAAAACAAATTCGAACCAAACGACTTGAAAAAATTTGAAAACATATCTGTCATCAAAAAAGCCCTAATGACTGGTTCCAAGCAAATTAACTTGCGAATTAATGATATCAGCTCGAATATAAAAGTATTCGCTGTTACTAAAGATAATTTCAACCAACTCCCTTATACTGTACGTAGTGGCAATTTTATCTCTCCATCTTTAATAGGACGTGCAAGCAATATCATCGTTCTTAGTAAAGAAGGTGCAAAACGATTGGGTTCCGGCTCCGGAGTGGGGAATTATGTTAATGTAAAAATCCCTGGAGCTGATGAAATAAGACTCAAGGTTATAGGTATTGCTGAATTAAACGCTGCTCAGAACGATCAAGGCTCTGCCTTTATTGATTTTCAAATGTACCAAAATATTACCGGTGAAAAAACCCTAGATGAAATTCAATTAATTGCAACTGATCCAATTTGGATGAATTGGATAGAAAATTTTGCAAACAATACTTTTGCTAGCAAATATAAAGATAATTATTTTATCAATAATCCGCTTAGCTTTTTCCTCGAAACAAAAAAACAGCTCGAAGTTTTTATCCAGATGGGCTACATCCTCGGATTTATGGCCTTGGTGGCAGGAGCTGTAGGATCAACCAGTGTGATGATACTAAATATCAATTTACGAAAAAAGGAAATTGGACTCTATAAATCGATGGGTTTTTCTCCCTTTGTGATTTTAGTTCAGTTTACTTTTGAAACTCTCATTCAGAGCCTATTTGGAGGATTACTGGGTGGCTTTTTCGGAAGTATAATTGGTTATTACATATCTATGGATATTTTTAATATTGCTGAATTAAATGTACTCGGTTTTTTTCTTGGAATCTCATCAGCGACATTGACCGGATTAGTCTTTGGATTGATCCCCGCCTTCATGGCCGCGAGGGTTGATCCTGTAAAGGCGCTCCAGTGAAAAATTTCTTTATCTTTTTTCTATTTTATCTCTGCAGTTGCCAAAATAATGAAATTAAAGAATTTGCTACGGTTGAAGTTGTACGTGGGAATGTAGAGGTTGTGGTTTCATTAACAGGCAGGGCCGAATCAGCAAAACAATCCAGCATGATGGCACCTGATGATTTAACAGTAGAAGATCTCGCCGTGAGCATGGGACAAATTGTAAAAACTGGAGATATCATTTGTAAGCTTGATACCATAAAAGTTTTAGAGACCGTTAAACAAGAAGAAACAAGGATCGCTCAACTAGAATCACAGATTAAATCCACCAAGATAAGGCTTAATGGTCTCAAAAGAGACTTGCAAAGAACTTTGAGTCTTTTAAAACAGGGTGCGGCTTCGATTGAAGACAAAGAGAAGCTTGAGCAAGAGCTAGAGATTTTACTATCACAAGACTCGGTCCAAGAGCGTGAGAAACAAAGTTTTAATACTAATTTACAGAAACTAAAATTACAAGCTGAGCTCTTAAACATCAAGGCGCCATTTGACGGAGTTATCACTTATCTTTGGACCCCAAAAGATTCATTTGTAAAAGGATCATCAGTTAAAAAAGGTGACACCCTTTTTAGAATGTCATCTGAAGGAAAGATGATAATGAAATCAACTTTAAGAGAACAAGACGTTAATTTTTTCCAGACCGGACAAAAAATAGACTTAAAATCACCTGCTGTCCCCGGACTGACGATTGAAGGCAAAGTCACTCTCGTTGATAACGCTGCTTCAATTGATAAAGACTCAGGGATTGGAAGTTTTCGTATCTATATCGAATTTACTCCGGTCAAAGAAATAAAATCAGGAATGGAAATTATTAGTGAAGTCATCGTAGAAAAAAAAGAGAACGTTGTTCAAATTCCTAAGACGGCCATCAATCCTCTGAGTTCAGAG
>JBBARF010000061.1:0-611 GCA_040399925.1 Bacteriovoracaceae bacterium | reverse complement strand
GGGGTATTCCGTGATTGTAGTTGAGGGGGAAAAGAAATTGAAAAAGCAAATTAAGGTGGGCCTTGTTGGAGATTCTAATATTGAAGTCATTTCAGATTTAATCGCTGGCCAAAAGGTTCTTGCTCAATATGAAGAATAAACTTTTTGAGTTAAGAAATGTTGAAGTTAAATATAAAAACCCTCTAGGGGAAGATTTTTTTGCGCTTAAAGATATCAATTTGACGGTTTATGAAGGTGACTATCTCGCGATTCTAGGGACATCGGGATCAGGTAAAACAACACTTTCCAACATCATAGGGACTTTAAACAGTTCATTCACAGGTGAGTATGATTTCTATGAGACAAAGGTTCATAGTCTTTCGGATCGAAAGAGAGTCAAACTTAGAGAGGACAGTTTTGGATTCATATTTCAAGACTATGTCCTGTTAGAGCATCTTACTGCCTTAGAGAATGTTGCCCTTTCATTACACTACTCAAATATTCCATTAAAAGAAATTAGGGCACTAGCAATTGAAAAATTAAATAGCGTTGGGCTAGGTGATAAAATTAATCATAAACCCTTTCAGTTGTCTGGCGGCCAAAAACAAAGAGTTTCTATTGCAAGAGCGCTT
>JBBARF010000060.1:0-20643 GCA_040399925.1 Bacteriovoracaceae bacterium | reverse complement strand
AATCTTAATCTTTTTATCAATATAGTTGAATCTGGGAAGCCTGGTTATCTTTCACGTGTGGCCTTGAATCAGTATCTTGAAAAAAACCGTACTGACATTACGGCCGATGGTCGTCGTGCTCTGGGAGCAGTATTTGATATCAGTAACCTGGTGTTTGGCGATACTCCAGACTACATTTCAAAAGCTAACGTAGAAAAACTCATTAGTTTTGCCATTTCATTTAATGATATTGCGGCCCAGAACTTTGCTCCTTCTTTCCAGAACACTCAGAAAATCGAGCACGGTCTTTATCTTATCCGTCGTAACAACATCAATGCCAAGGCATTAGAAATCACGGGTAAATTACGCTTATTCTTTAATTCAACAGGAGCTGTTCGTGGACTTGATATTGTCAAACTTCTCGGAAGTTTTACAACGGATGCCAACAGCGAAGCTATCGAAAAAGTGAAGAAGTTTCTCTTTGTTAAAAAAGCCATCGTGGGTGGGGAAAGAAACATTATCACCAATCGTGAACTCGAGCATTTGATCAATAACTTTAATAATCTTTCAACGATTGCTCTTGATATCGTAAGATTCGATCAAATTCAGCTTGGTGACAAAGAGATCGTAAGTTTCTTGAAAGACTCTCTGGCAAGTTTCACGAAGATTGTAAATTCTCAGGAAATTCCAAGGAATGATAAAGACCATCTCTTTACAGTTCAGGAAGCCATCGATGGTGTGAAGATCCTGGTTGATATCTCTAAGTTTGATGTTGAAAAATTCCGCACTCTACTCAATGAAGGTAAGAAAATCTTAATGGGTGGTAATGCTGTTAATATTACTTACGGCGAATTTAAACAACTGATCAGTCATGGCGAAAAAATTCTCTTCACTGGAACTGCCTTTTACCAGATTTATGAAAATTTCAGTGCTCAATTAGATAGTTCTAAACCGGTTAATATTGATTTTCGTCGCTACCGTGATGGATATCCTGATCGTGTCAAAGAATTAGAAGAATTCACTCGAATTATTACCAAGTACCGTTTTTATAAAGGGGAGTTCGCTGCTGCTTACTACTCTCTGGATTACAAACGAAACCCACGTTCTATTTTTGAAATCTATCTTTACGAATACATCTTCAAGCTCTTGTTTAATTATAGTTCTGAAGATCCGATCACTCACAAGATCACACCTTGGGCGAGCGCAAGTAATGGTCTTGGTGGGAAATCAATGAATGTGGATGAGGTGCTTGCTCTGGTCATGAGATTTGAGAAAGAACTGATTGAGATGGATGTCATCCTTCCTAAACGTGCCAAATCGACAGCCGAAACAGTATCGCTCTTAGGATCTTTGTTCCAGTTTCAGTCTGACGATAACAAAGTTCTTGATGTTAATGAAGCGACTGAGTTTGCGATCTCTATGTTCACTTCAATGGATATCTCGAAAGACCTGATGAAGTGGTACAAAAAGAGCTCTGGTTGTCCGATCGATCAATATGACCGTGTTGAATCAACATGTTTCAAAATGAATTTCTTTAAGTCTCTTTGTAAGGCGGGATATAGATCTTACTTCCCGAGATTATTTGAATCGATTAAAGCTCCTGCTGGTGCATCTTGTGAAATCGCCATGGATGCAAGCAACATCGCTCTCATGGATACTTCGGTACGTGCAGCTCGTACTTGTAACAAGTATGACGACGACGGTAAGGACATTCCATACTCGGAAGGTGACATGTTCACGACCTTCCTTGCGATGATGCATATTGAAACCACAATTATTAAGTGGGACGTTCGTGGAACTCCTAACAATATTATGGATGCTGATGAAGTGATGGATGCCTATCCTACTTACTCAACTGCTCTGGATGGATTTCTGGATGATATGCCAGGTTTTGTGAAGCTTCTTAAAAAACAAATCTACCAGTTCCTGATTAAGTACCGAGAGATTCCTAGTACTGATAATCTTTGGAAGTTTATGAAGTTCCTGGTAGGAAATAAAAAAGCTCCGGCCGACAGAACGACCATTGCTACCATTCTTGCAGTGATCTCAGAAGAAAGTACGAAGAAGATTCCGGAAGCGGAGAGATTTAAGTGTGATTCACTTCACAACCCAACAGAAATTAAATCATTTGAGTCAACTTTAGCTAATAAGCCGGTCATGCCGGTTAAACCGAATGCAGATCACTGGTATTCAGTTGAAACAAGCGCTGAATACGACTTATTTATGAAGACGCCTTCGTTAAAGCAGTAGTAAAAGAGTCATCCATAGGCAATTGATTCCATGCGTCTATGATCTAACACGGCATAAGTTACAATTTTAGGTGAGATAAACACCCTAAAAAATTGTGACTTATGCTTAAACAAATCGGCTCAGTTCTTACTCTAAGCACCCTCTTACTTCTTTCCAGTTGTAGTGATCTTTTTAAAACAGATGTCGTGAAAAAAGATCTTCAGCCTTCTACTTTAAGAGTGGATTGCGATCTCGATATCGATCAATTCTCGCATATCCTTTCTCAAAATATTTCAGGGACCATTTCATGTTTGGGAGATAACCTAAAGCTTTTCATGAAGCTGGATGAGACTTCACAACCTGGTTATGTTTCTCATAAATCTCTCGTTCAATATTTAAGAAAAAATGAACCATCTATTACTGAAAAAGGTTATCGCATTATCGAAACCATTTTCAATCTCAACTACCTCATCTACGGAGAAAGTAAGGAGATGGTTTCTAAGCCAAATCTTGATGGTTTGATTAATTTAACTCTGGTTTTAAATCGCGAAGCCGCCCTTATTTACGATGTCAGTTTCGGAAGTACAGCTCCCGGCACATACGCGACTCAACTCAAACAAAGGGAACGTGTTCATAATGCTGTTGCTGTAATTCGGGCCGCGTTGCTTAAAATCTATCGTCCAGATCGTGGCGAAAGAAGAATTAATCTTTTCCATTTGATTGAAAGTTTCACAACCAATCAAGACACGATTAATAAGCTTACAAAACTCATTTTTTTAAAAAGTACCCTGCTGGGTGGTCTTAGTGAGCAGGTGACTTCAACTGAACTTACACCCTTAATTGATAGTCTTCCTTTGATTGGCCAGATTGCTCTGGATCTTATCCGTTATGAGTATCTGACTCTGAACCAAAATGAAGAAATGCTTCTTCTTGGTAAAGATCTCGAACTTCTTGAAGGGACAATCTTTAACGGTCACCTCGGCGACCGTACTAAAGAAGAGTTCTTCTATCTCCGTCAGGCCTTTGATGGCGTACTGGCCTTGATGAAAGACAGTGATCTCGAATACGATAAAATGAAGAATCTCCTGATTGAAGCTAAAGTTATGCTGATGGGTGGGGAGCCTGAAACCGTGACGGGTGAGGATCTTCAGCGAGTCATTGCACACGGAAAAAATATCGCACGCATGGGGCAGCAATATTATCGTTTTTACAACTCTGATGCTTTGTTCTCAAAACTTGAAGGTAAGGCTCAGCTCAATCTTGATATCAAAGATTACTTACAACTTTTCCCTCTGGAAGTTGATAATCTGAAAGACTTCATTCGTATCGCCAATACTTACCGTTTTCAACGAAGCAATGGACTGCCGGCCGTCTATGCTCCCGGCTGGTTCAGAAATACCAAGGCGATGTTTGGTGTAGGACTTGTCGAGTACGTGCTTAAAATTTTCATGAATCGTCACGGAGTCGTAAGTACTGGTGTTGGTGGTAAGTCGATGGATGCCAAAGATATTACTAAGTTGGTTAAAATTTATGAGACAGAACTCATGGATTTGGAAGTCTTCCTTCCGCGAAAAGCAGAGAGTACTGCTAATACCATCAGTCTTTTAGGATCTCTTTTCCAGTATCAGTCTGATAACAACTCACTACTTGATGTAAACGAAGCTGCAGAGTTTGTAGATACCTATATCACTTCATCGGCTGCTGGTAAGAAGATGCTCGAGTTTTACAAAGAGCCAGCACAGGGTTGTACCATCGATCAGTTTGATCGTGTGGAGCCAGCGTGTTTCCGTCAGCATTTCTTCCGTGGTGTATGTGAAATGTATAAAGAGAATTTTCCTTCAATGATGAAGTATCTTGGAACTGACGATTGTTCAAAAATTCCTTCGACTGAACTCAATCTCGCCTTCCTTGATATGTCGATCCGGGCCAATAAAACTTGTATGTTTTATCCGGGAACTGAAGAAGAAATTTATTATTCTCAATCGGATATCATGTCGACGATTCTGGTTCTCATGCACATTGAGACAACCATTCTTCGTTGGGATATCAATGGAAATAACTTCATGGATGAAAATGAAGTGCTAAACGCATACCCGACTTATCGACCGGCGATTGAAGGAATGTTACCTCCTAAGTATCCAATTCTCAAAAAATTCGCCAAGCAGGTTTTCCAGTACTTGATTCGTTTTGAAAAGGCTCCCGACGTGCCGAAGAGCTGGAAAGAAGTAACAAATCTTATCGACTTCCTTTTCAGAACACCGAGAACACGTCCCGCCGATCGAAAAACCATTGCTGCTGTTCTTAAAGCAGTAGGAGATCAGTCACTTAATAAGACTCCGGTTGAGCAGCAGTTTAAGTGTGAATGGTTACGAGATCCTGACCATATTCCACGCGACCCATGAAGCCCTAAGATTTAGCATACATATCTTTTCAAAAGCCCCCACTCTTTGTTAGAGTGGGGACTTCTCATAAGGAATATGTCATGGATGATTCGCTGCAGCTCAAACTGGACGACTTTAAGTCTAAGTTTCCACAAGTAAAAGATACCCTCGCTCACATACGGAGGTCGCTTTGACGTCGATCGTAAAAAGAATCGACTAAGAGAGATCTCAGAACTGGAAGCCCTTGAAGGTTTCTGGAACGACACCCAAAACGCCGCTAAAATTCAAAAAGAAAAAGCACTCCTAGAAGATGTGTTGAAACTTTATAACAAAGTAAAAACTCTCTCAGACGATTTTGAAGTGCTGGTTGAGATGAGTGTTGATGACGATGCTTCTGCTCTAGAGGCACTCGAACTCTTTCCTAAGCTTGAAGAATCTCTCTCTGGGGCCGAACAAAAGGCACTGCTCTCTGGCGAGACTGATGTAAATAATGCCATCGTCACGATCAACGCTGGAGCTGGTGGTACTGAGTCTTGTGATTGGGCTGGTATGCTTCTCCGAATGATTCAGCGCTGGTGTGAGACCAAAGGTTTTAAGGCCACAGTGACAGATTTTCAGTACGGAGATTCGGCCGGCATAAAATCTGCGACTCTCATGGTGAACGGAAATTTTGCTTTTGGATTACTAAAATCAGAAAGTGGTGTTCACCGTCTCGTGCGTATTTCTCCATTTGATTCCAATGCCCGCAGACATACATCATTTTCTTCCATCTACGTTTCTCCAGAAGTGGACGACACGATTGTGATTGAAGTTTTAGATAAAGATCTCCGTGTTGATATTTACCGTTCTGGTGGTGCCGGCGGTCAGTCCGTGAACACTGCGGATTCAGCTGTTCGTTTGACCCATTTTCCTTCGGGAATTGTAGTGGCCTGTCAGAATGAGCGTTCTCAGATCCAAAACCGTGCCATGGCGATGAAAATTCTTAAATCGCGATTGTATGAGTGGGAGATGGAGAAAAAAAGAAAAGAGCAGGAGAAAGTAGAGGCCGGCAAAAAAGAAATCGCCTGGGGATCTCAAATCCGCTCTTATGTTTTACACCCTTACAAATTAGTTAAAGATCACCGCACAGGTTATCATTCTTCTCAAGCTGAGAGTGTGCTTGATGGTGATTTAGATGATTTTATGAAATCCTACCTCCAATGGCAGAGCCTTGGTGGAGTAGTACAAGATACAGGATTGGATGACTTATGAGTGATTTGAACTTAACGACATCGGGGAAAATTATGAAAGACAAGCACGTCACACGCTGGACAGAACTCTTCAATGAACAAATGGATGTTCGTCTGGATAAGCGTAAGAAGATGGAAGAAGCCGGCTCTAATCCTTATAAAAACGGCTTCAAACCCGATACGAAATTCTCTTTCCTCACATCAGAATATAGTCATAAGACCAAAGAAGAACTCCACGATAATCCGACTCCGGTTTATAAAGTCGCCGGCCGCGTAATGATGGTAAGAGATTTCGGAAAAGCTGCTTTCCTTCAATGTGATGACGGCGATTCTCGTTTCCAGCTTTATGTGAATAAACAAGCAACTTCTGAAAAAGGTTTTGCTGAATATAAAAATCTCGATTTTGGCGATATCGTTTATGCCGAGGGTGATATCTTTAAAACGATGAAGGGCGAACTCGCGCTTAACGTAAAAGAATTTACGATCCTTACAAAATCTATTCGTCCACTTCCGGAAAAATTCCACGGTCTGACTGATACTGAACTTCGTTATCGTATGCGATATGTAGATATGATCATGAGCCCAGAGAATCGCGAAGTTCTGCGTAAGCGTTCAGAGATCATCCGTTTCATTCGTGAGTTCTTCTATAAAAATGAATTCCTGGAAGTTGAAACTCCGATGATGCACTCTGTGGCAGGTGGAGCTGCTGCTAAACCATTTAATACTCACCACAATGCTCTAGATATGGAGCTCTTCATGCGAATTGCTCCAGAACTTCACTTGAAGCGTCTGATTGTTGGTGGCTACAATAAAGTCTTTGAAATTAATCGTTGTTTCCGTAACGAAGGTCTATCGCTTAAACATAATCCAGAGTTCACATCAATTGAATTCTATTGGGCATACGCGACTTATCATGAGTTGATGGACTTTACGGAAGAGCTCATCATGGGAATCGCAAAGAATGTTCTAAATTCAGATACAGTGATGTTTAATGATCACGAAATCAAGCTTACCGGTCCTTACGCTCGTCACACGATGAGAGAGGCTGTGGCAAAATATACTGATTCAACGATGGATCAGGTCAATGACAGAACTCATCTCTTGGGACTTCTTAAAAAAGCTCAAGTTGATATGGATCCTAGAAAACTTAATGCCCTTTCATGGGGACGTCTCCTTGTTGTGTGTTTTGAAGAATTAGTTGAGGCCCGTTTGATTCAACCAACCTTCATAACTGAATACCCAACTGAAGTTTCTCCTCTTTCACGTCGTAATGATGAGAATCCAGACTTCGTAGATCGTTTTGAATTTTTCATGAATGGCTGGGAAATTGGAAATGCTTTCTCTGAGTTAAATAACCCTACTGATCAGCTCGATCGTTTTGCCGATCAGGCGATGCAGAAGGAAGCCGGTGATGATGAAGCTTCTGATGTCGATTACGACTTCGTTCGTGCTCTTGAATACGGTATGCCGCCAACAGCGGGTCAGGGAATTGGTATTGATCGTCTGGTGATGGTTCTGACAAATAGTTCAACCATTAGAGATGTCATCTTGTTCCCACTTCTGAAGAAAGAACATTTCTTTGGGGAAGAGTGAAATCCTACTTAGCTATATTTCGAATCGTTCTTCATGGGAAGTCAGCAGGTAAAATCCTGCTGGCGACTCTGTTGAGTTTTACATTTTCAATTGCTGTTATCCTCTGCACCTTTGGTCTTATGGATGGTTTTGATCACTTGTTAAAATCAGGTCTTCGCCACTCTTCAGGGGATCTCTTAATCACGAGTAAGCGTGGCTTTTTCTTTTTAGATAGTGACCTTCAGCAAGCGATTTCTCGCGCTAATCCCATTGCAGTGGCCCCAGTTGTTCAAACCGAGGCCTTCGCTCTTCATGATGGAAAGAGTCGCGGAGTTTTAGTTCGTGGAATTGAGAATGAAAATTTCTCACAAGCAACTGGACTCAATATTACTGTTCTCCCTGAGACTGTTGTTATTGGCGAAGAACTCTCAAAACAATTAAATGCACCGGTAGGAAGCGAGATCGCTTTAACTCTGGCGCGTGGAAATGATTCTTCAGAGGGGCTTCCCTCAGTTAAGTTGCTCAAAGTTTCCGGCACGGTTAAGCATGGCATCTATCAAAAAGATTTGCGTTTTGCTTACTTGAATAAAAAAGATCTGGGAGAATTACTGGGGGTCGGGGATCGCGTCAATCTGGTCATTCTTGCGACTGAACCGGTGGATAAACCTCTGGCAAGTCTTGAACCGGTGAAGAATGCTCAAACAACTCTTCGTCATAATCTGAGTAGCGATTTTTATGCAAAAACTTTCTGGAGCGAATACGCATTTCTCATTGAGGCCGTTAAAGTAGAAAAATTTTCTATCTCACTTATTCTTCAATTGATTGTCGTTGTTGCTGTCTTTAATATTATGGCCTTCGTGATCTACATCATGGAAAAAAAGGCGCAGGACTTTTTCTTTTTAAGAGCGGTGGGATTGAGTTTAAAAAGTCTGATGAACTTCTGGCTGATCTCAGTACTTGTGCTTTGGTTTTTATCTTGCATCGGTGCCCATGTACTTTCGTTATTGTTTAACTGGGGCCTTCAGAATCTATCTTTCTTGCAAATTCCAGGTGAGATCTATGTGCTCTCATCACTTTCAATTAAATTAGATCTACAGGCCTATCTAACGGTATATTCAGTTTCATTGGTTTGGGTTTTATTTGCGGCCCTCATTGCTTACTGGAGATTAAAGAGTCGTCCTATTATTCAGGGACTTCGTCAGGAGTTTAGCGCATGAGTTTTATCCAGTTAGAAAATGTTGAAAAATCCTTTGGGAATACCCAGGTCTTAAGAGGCCTTAATTTCAGTATTGGGAGCAAGGAATCAGTCGCTATTCGCGGAGCTTCGGGTTCAGGAAAATCAACACTGCTTTATCTTTTAGGTGGACTTGATAAGCCAACTTCGGGTCGAGTGATCATTGATAATAAAAATCTTACATCTCTGGATGACGAAGCTCTGGCCAAGTTTAGAAATGAGAGTGTTGGCTTTGTCTTTCAATTCCACTTCCTTTTGCCTTCTATGACATGTGGAGACAATATCCTTCTTCCTTCTCGCATCGGTGGTCACAACCGTGATCAGGTTGAAAAGGACACTAAGGAATTAGCAAAAATTCTGGGAGTTACCCACTGCCTAAGCAAATTTCCTTTTGAGATTTCGGGTGGAGAGCAGCAACGCATTAACATCATTCGTGCCCTTTCTCTTCGACCAAAAATACTCCTCTGTGATGAACCGACTGGTAACTTAGATTCTAAAAATACCGAAAAAGTCGCGACCCTTTTGAAGAATCTTGCAGCTGATTTTGCGGCCACACTTTTAGTTGTGACTCATGATGATAGAGTGGCCTCTTACTTTCCTCGAAAAATAGTCATTGAAGATGGTCAGATAATTGGCTAGAATCCCGAACTGCAAATAAAATTAATTACATAGCATTTTGCGTTAAGGATCCGCTGCCTTGAGAATTGCCCGTATTTTACTCCATATTATTTTCCTTTCATGCTGTATCTCGAGTGCTTGGGCGCAAGAGATTATTGGGCCCATTCGTGAGATGTTTCGTGTGAACACGATTGAAGTTGAGGGCAACAGAAAGGTTGAAGCGGAAGCCATTACTGAAAAATTAACGACTCGTCCGGATATGATGCTGGACAACTATCTGCTTCGCAAAGATCTCTCACTCATTTACGAAATGAAGTACTTCGAAGAAGTCGAAGCGTACCATAAGAAATCCGCTGACAAAAATATCCTCCTTTTTAAACTTAAAGAAAAACCGATCATTTCTAAAATTACCTTCGAGGGTAACGAAGAAATAAACGATGACGATCTTAAGGGTCAGGTTAAGACCAAGGAATTCAATATCCTTGATATTTCCACTCTCAAGAACGACGTTCTTTTGTTGCAAAAACACTATGAAGAGAAAGGATTCTTCCTCGCTCTGGCGACCTATGAACTTAAAGATAATGCCAATGGTTCAGTCGAAGTTAAGTTCAATATCAAAGAGTGGGACAAGGTCCGGGTTAAGAAGATCACTTTCCTTGGAAACAAGGCGGTTGATGATGAAGAGCTAAAAAACTTCATGCAGACCCGCGAAGAATCTTATTTCTCTTTCCTCTCAGGTTCAGGAAATTTCAAAGAGATGAATTTTCAGACGGATGTAGAACGACTTAAGTACTTCTATAAAACCCGTGGTTATCTTCAAATCAACGTTCAGAATCCTGAAGTGACTGCTTCGGAAGATAAAAAATGGATTTTCATTACTGTTCGTATGACAGAAGGTCCACAGTTCACGGTCAATAACATCTCGTTTAACGGAGAGCTTCTCTTTGGTGAATCTGAGATGATGGAAAAGCTCAAACTCAAAACCGGCGACATCTATAACGAAGAAAATCTTCGTCTTGATATTCAAACCCTCACAGAGATGTATCAGGATAAGGGTTACGCTTTTGCCAACGTTCTTCGAACTCTAGAAATCGTTCCAGGCGAAAACAAAGTTGATGTGGTCTTCTCATTTGAGAAGGGTGTGATCGCTTACTTCGGTAAGATTATCATGAAGGGTAATACCAAAACGCGGGATAAAGTTATTCGCCGAGAACTCCGTATTCACGAAGGTGAAATGTACTCGGGTTCTAAACTTCGTATTTCTAAAGACAACGTCAACCGTCTCGGATTCTTCCAGCCTGAGAGTGTGATCTTTAACACTATCACACGCAAGGGAACCGATAATATTCTTGATGTGGAAGTTTCTATTAAAGAGCGTCCAACGGGCCAAATCTCTCTTGGTGCTGGTTACTCTACGGCGACGAAGGGATTTGTTCAGGCAAGTATCGCGCAAAACAACTTCCGCGGTCTGGGTCAGAATATCAACATGAACTTGTCGTACTCTAATCTTCAGCAGATTTATAACGTAGGTTTCACTGAACCTTATTTCCTTGATTCAAAATGGACTGTCGGTGCAGACTACTATCGTACAGTTTCATTTTTTATTCGCTCTTTTTCCTACACAAAAAATGGTGGAGATGTGCGGGTTGGCCATCCAATTTTTGAATATACTCGTCTTTTTCTTACCTATAGGTACGAAGACAACAAAGTCGGGAATGTTATTAACTCTGGAATCAACGAAAAGGATGAGAATGGATCTG
Organism: Bacteriovoracaceae bacterium; assembly: GCA_040399925.1. Classification (GTDB taxonomy): domain Bacteria; phylum Bdellovibrionota; class Bacteriovoracia; order Bacteriovoracales; family Bacteriovoracaceae; genus Peredibacter. Next base: position 9,641 of record JBBARF010000060.1, on the reverse strand, counting down.
CTTCATCTTTGCAAGCATCCATTATTCGAGACAAACGAAACAACATTTTTGAACCAACGAGTGGATACTATACCTCGTCATCCATTGAATACACAGGCCTTGGTGGAACGATGAGATGGCTTAAAGGTGATCTTGAAGGAAGATATTACAAACCCATCATAGGGGATTTAGTTCTTCGTTCTCGTTTGAACGTCTCTCAGCTCTTCAAAACGACGGAAAGAGAGATCCCACGTGTGGAAAAATTCTCTATGGGTGGCGCGCGTAACATGCGTGGATTTAACCTGGAAGATATCGGGCCTAGACGTCGCGTGACCAATAAGGACACAGGACAACTTGATACCTTTAACTTCGGGGGATTGTTCTCCCTCCTGGGAACGCTTGAACTTGAGCATCCATTAATTAAAGAAGCAGGCCTTAAATGGGTTGTCTTCTACGATACCGGTAACGTTTATCAGACTCGCTTTGGTGAGGATGGAAACTTTAACCTTCGTGCCAACTATGGGTTTGGATTCCGTTGGTTCTCTCCAATCGGCGTCCTTCGTTTCGAATTTGGTTTCCCGATCAAACCAAAGAACGATGCAACTCACACCGAAGCTTCGAATCAGTTTAACTTTGATATTGGGCAGTTATTTTAACCTGCAAGGGAGTCTTATGAAATTTACTATCGGTCTAATGCTTTTAGCTTTCAGTTTCGCTGCAAGCGCTCAGGTTCTGGTTGGTCTTGTGGATATCCAAAAAGTAATCACGACGATCAAGGAAGGAAAGAATGTTCAAAAGACTTTAGAGAAGTCTTTCAACGACAAAAAAGCCATCCTTAAAAAAGATGAAGATAAAATCAAAAAGGCTCAAGAAGATTATAAAAAGCAATCGATGGTTCTTGCTGAAGCAGCTCGTATGAATAAAGAGCGTGAAATGCAGGAAGCGATGATGGGTCTTCAAAACAAAACTATGGAATTCCAAAAAGAAATCCAGAAGATGGAACAAGACATGAAAAAACCTATTCTTGAAAAACTTCGTCCAATCATCGATGAAGTTTCTAAGACTGCTAAGGTTGCTATGACTTTCGAACTTTCTGCTGCTCCTATTGTTTACGCAGAAAACAAAATCGAAATCACAGATGACGTTATTAAAGCCTACGATAAGAAATACCCTGGAAAATAAATGAAACTCCAGGATCTTATCAGTTTTGATAAAACACTGAAATTTATTAAGAACCCTGAATGGCCAGAAGAAATTCTGGCCATTTCTGCATTAGATGCTCTCAAAGAGCACAGTTTTATCTTCGTTAAAAATGCCAAGTTTTTGCAAAAACTAATCCCAAATATCGCTCAGGCACAGAGCTTGAAGCTCGGTGTGGTGGTAGATGAGAAGTTCTTTGCCATGGCCAATGCAGAGATGAAAACTGAACTGGAAAAACTTTCGTGGATTGCAACTTCTCCTAACGTCGCCTTGAGTTTAACTCTTCTTTCTAAGCCATTTTATGATTTGAAAATGAAAGGGATTAATAATCAAGTTGATGGCAGACAGATGGGGAATACCGAAATAGATCCTTCTGCCCGCATCTCTCAAAATGTATTCATCGGTGAACATGTTAAGATCGGTGCTAACGTTGAGATTCTTCCGGGGTGTGTGATTCTTCCTTTTGTTGAGGTCGGTGCCGGAACAAAAATTCAGCCTAACGTTACCATTTACTCATTTACGAAAATTGGTAAGAACTGCCGCATCCACTCAAGCGTCGTTATTGGCGGAGATGGTTTTGGTTACACCTTTCATCAAGGCCAGCATCTTAAAATCTGGCACATGGGCGGAGTAGAGATTCATGATGATGTTGAAATTGGATCAAATTCTTCGGTTGATATGGGGACTTTTTCTCCCACCATCATCGGAAGTGGATGCCGTATAGATAATATGGTTCAGATTGCCCATAACTGTAAGCTCGGTCGTGGCTGTGTCCTGTGTGGCCAGTCGGGACTTGCTGGAAGTGTTGTTCTCGAAGACTATGTTGTTCTCGGTGGTCGTGCTGCAGTCGGACCTGATTCCCATATTGGTATGGGAACTCAGATAGCGGGCGGTGCTATGGTTAACGAGAGTGCAGTTTTCCCGGCCGGCTCTAAGTTAGGTGGGCATCCTGCTAAAGATCTCAAAGAGTGGATGAGAAGTGTCGCTTGGGTCCGCAAAATGTCGGCCCGAGAAACAAAATAAGGAGCTAATATGTTAATGGGAAAAAGTCAGGTTATGAATTTTCTCCCCCATAGGGACCCGTTCTTATTTATTGATGGAGTTAAAGAAGTTATTCTCCCAGAGCATTTACGAGGTCAAAAAGGTCCTTTTAAGCCTTCCGAAATTGTCGGTGGAAAAAGTATCTGTACCTTCAAGGTAGATCAATCAGTAAAAGTTCTTGAAGGTCATTTCCCAGGAGCTCCCATTCTTCCTGGTGTCGTACAAGTTGAGATGATGGCGCAAGCGGCTTCATTTCTTTGTGTCTATTGTCTGGAAAAGCCCATCGAAGAAAGCCGACTGGATGTACAACTTCTTGGAGTTGATTCTGCTCGATTTAAAAAACCTGTTATTCCTCCTATGGATCTTGAAATCCATGCGACCCTTACAAAAACTCGTGGCCCAATTCAAATGTATGATTGCGAAATATATTCTGGTGGTGAACTTATTTCCCAAACAAGCATCATGGCCTCTTTAAAAATTACTTATAAATAAGCGAGAAAAAATATGACAAAAAATTACGAAGCTCATGCTATGTCTTTTGTTCACCCTGAAGCCAAAGTGGGTAACAACGTTAAGATCGGTCCTTTCTGTGTGATTGGCGCCAACGTTACTGTAGGGGATGATTGTATTTTCCACTCAAATGTTGTTGTTGATGGTCATACAACGATTGGTAAAAATAATAAATTTTTCCAATTTGGATCAATCGGTGCTCCTCCTCAGGATAATAGTTATAAAAATGAACCAACTGAAACCATCATTGGTGATAACAATACTTTCCGTGAATACGTTTCTATTCACCGTGGAACAACTAAGCAGGATATGAAAACCATCATTGGTTCAAACTCACTGTTCATGGCTTACTGTCACATCGCTCACGATTGTACCCTTGGAAACAATCTCACTTTCGCCAACTCTGTGAACCTTGCAGGTCACGTGAACATCGGCGACAGAGTCATCATCGGTGGTAACACAGGTGTGTCTCAATTCGTTACTCTTGGTAAAGGTGCCTACATTGGTGGTGGATCGGGGATCGATCGCGATATCCCTAACTTCTGCGCGGCTTACGGAAACCGAGTTCGTATGAAGGGAATCAACATCATTGGTCTTAAACGCCAAGGTCATAGTAAAGAGATCGTTTCTGAAGTGGTGGATTTCTACCGTACGATGGAAGCCTCGGCTCTTTCTCCACGTGCTTTCATCTCACACGCTGATCTAATGGAAGAATTCAAAAATAATATCGTGATTCAGGAAATTGCTGCTTTCATTAAAAAATCTGAAATCGGTATTGCTCCGTTCATGCAGAGTTAATTATGAAAAAAATCAAAGTTGCAGTTCTTGGTTACGGGCATCTAGGAAAATGGCACTGTCAGAAAGTCGATGCACATAAAGACGTGGCCGAATTTGTGGCCATCGTTGAAAAGTTTCCAGCTGGACAGGAAGCCGCCAAGGCGAATCACCCCAACGTTAAAGTTGTTTCGGATATTAAAGAGATCATAAACGAAATTGATGCTGCTTTTATCGTGACTCCTACTTCAACTCATTTTGAACTAGTAAAATATTTACTAGAAAACAAGAAACATGTTTTCTGTGAAAAGCCAGTTTGCTCAAATGATCAGGAAGCATCTGACCTCAAAAAAATCGCTGCCGGGAAAAATGTCATCGTTCAGGTTGGTCAGAGTGAAAGATTCCATGAAGCATGGGAAACACTTAAAAATAACTTCGCTGAAATCCCCTCTCCTTTCGTTGCTCGCATCAATAGAGTCGCTGCTTTCAAAGGCCGCGCCACGGATGTAGATGTTGTTCAGGACTTAGGGATTCATGATCTTGATCTCGTACTCTATTTGTTTAAAGATAAACCCGTTTCAGTTCGTGCTTATGGACAGAAAATCAGAACGACCAACTGGGATAACGTAACAGTTGACGTGACTTTAACCAATGGATCAAAAGCCTTCATCACTATTGGACGAAATCATGTGAAAGAAATTCGTGATCTTGAAGTTATCTCAAAAGCCGGAATGATTTACGTCGATCTTTTCGCGAATAAAATTTCTCTGGCTTCAGAAGGGCAGTTTCCTGACGGCACTTTCGTTCAAGAAAATGCCTATGCTAAACGTGACCATTTGTTTCTTGAACACACGGCTTTTTATGATTCTATCTTAAATAATAAAAAATCTCTGGTCGATCTCACTCAGGGATTAAATGCGGTTCATCTGGTGGACTGTGTTCTTAAATCACTAGAAGAGAACAAAGAAATAAAGGTTAACCTCGGATGAGTTCATGCCTGATCATCGCTGGTGAAAAATCTGGCGAAGAACATGCCATGAGTTTTTTTCCAGAGCTCAAGAAACTTTGCCCGGACACTAATTTTTTTGGAGTCGGTGGAGAAGCGCTTTCAGCTCACGGAGTTGAGATTCTTTATCACCTCAAAGATTTCTCCAGCATGGGTTTTTCAGAAGTCATTGGAAAAATTCCATTTTATTTTAAAGCACTCAAACGTCTCGAAAATGAAGTCGTTAAGCGTGGAACCAAGTCAGCTATCCTCATTGATTTTCAGGATTTTAATCTAAGACTTGCCCGCAGGCTCTCAAAGAGGGGAGTAAAGGTTCTTTATTACGTTGCTCCTCAGGCATGGGTATGGAAACCAAAACGTGCGGAAGTTTTAAGTCGTACCGTGCACACGCTTTTTGCCATTCTTCCATTTGAGAAAAAGTGGTTTAAAGATCGTGGTGTGAATCAAGTCAGATCAATTCCGCATCCATTGATGCTGACTTATAAAGATCAATTTGCCTCTATTCCCGCAAAACCATTTGGTATTTGGAACAAAGATAAACTCAAACTTCTCATTCTTCCCGGAAGCCGAAAGTTTGAAATTCAATTTTTGCTTCCCGTTTTCATAAAAACGACTCAACTCCTAAAAAAGTTTTATCCACTTGAAGTTCATCTGGTGAAAGTTCCGCATATTCCGGATCACTTTTATTCGTATTATAAAGACGATATTGATGTCTGGTATGATTCTATTGAGCTAGTAAAGGCGATGAACAACTGCCATGTATGTCTTTCTGCCAGCGGTACGGTGACGGTTAGTACCGGTCTCTTTGAACTTCCCACTGTGGTTGCCTATCGTGGATCCCTCCTGAATGAATTTATTTACAACGAGTTTGTTCAATACTCAGGTCCCATTTCCATCACTAATATGATCCAAGGAAAAAATGTTTTCCCTGAATTTATTCAAAACCAAGTCGACGCTGAGCGATTCGCTCGGGTAATTAGAACTTGGATCGACAATGAAACAGTTTATAATGAACTAAAATCTTCACTGAAAGAAACGAAGAATCTTCTCTCTGGAGAAAACTTCTCGGTTCCTCAGTACATGGCCCAGGTTATTAATGAATGAATTGCAGTTAAGAAAACGTGTGAAAGTTAAATCCTTTTTAAAAGGTGCTGCCCTTTACCCGTTTAGTTTTAGCTGGGAGTGGGTTTACCGCATCCGTCGCTCTCTTTATGAATACGGCGTTTTGAAAAAAACAACTTTTAAAGTTCCGGTGATCTCAGTTGGAAACCTTTCTTTTGGTGGGACCGGAAAAACTCCTACCATCGTGTGGCTGGCGGACTGGTTGATTGATCATGGTTTGACTCCGGTTGTTCTCACTCGTGGTTACAAAGGTCAGCTAGAGCATTCCTCTGGGCTTCTCAAATCCGGTCAGAAGTTTCGCCTCAACCCATTTGACTATGGTGATGAGCCGCTTATGATTTCCAATAAAATGCGTCGCGGGGCGGTTATCGTTGGAAAAAAGCGAGCCGAAAACCTGCTTAAATATTTTTCTGATGTTAAACCTGACGTTGTTCTTCTAGATGATGGATTTCAACATCTCCAGATTTATCGCTCTTTCAATATTGTATTATTTGATGCCACCATGCCTTTGAATCTCTATAAAGTGGCGCCTCTTGGATACCTGCGTGAGGGTCTTTCAGCTCTCAAAGATGCTGATGCCATCATTGTTTCCCGAACCGATATGGTGACTGAAGAAAAAATTCACAAACTTATGGAGATAGTCAAAGAGCACTTTCACCATTATCCCGTCATTGCAACCACAGTCTATAAACCGCTGGGTGTGTTTGATGTTCATGATAAATACATTTTTTCGATCCATGAATTGAAAGGGCTAAAAGCTATTGCAGTCACGGCCATCGCTAATCCTGATTCTTTTTATCGATACCTAGAGTCTTTCGGAGTGGAGATTACGGAAAAGGTGAGTTTTCCAGACCACTATTTTTTCTCACCTGAAGATGTGAATGATTTATTGATTAAGGCTTCTCAGCAGTCCGCTATTATTCTTTGTTCAGAGAAAGATATGGTAAAAATGAAGAGGGTATCGCTCGACTCTCGGATTCTCTTTACTAAAGTAAAAGTTGAGTTTCTCAGTGGGGAAAAAGAATTGAATGCTAAACTTAGCAAAGTTCTCCACCTTGAATCTCACTCAGGATAAACTAGAATTAGGGTATAACTTCAAAGGACTTAAGTGAAAACCTGGTTACTGGCCATACTGATCTTCAGTGGTTGCAGCTCACTGAAGAAAAAAGATTTCGAGAGAGAGCTCAATAAGCCTATTGAAGAGGCGAAAATTACTGCTAATCCAGAGGATGAAAAACTTCTCGATAAGTTTGAAGTTCATACAGTTGAAGAAGCGGAACCGGAAGTTAAACCCGTGGTAGAAACTAAAACTGACAAGACCGTAGCTAAAACTCCCACAAAGCCTACACCTAAAAAAGTTACGACGACTAAAGCAACCTTAGAAGTTAAAAAAGTCCCTCCCAAAGATTACCCACCTGAGGTTATGAAGCTCAATCAAAAGGGTTCCAAAGTCTGGGCGAAGTATAAGTCTAATCATCCCATCGACGAAAAGATGTATCTCGATATTCATTATCTTGGGATGACCGTTGGTAAAATTTTGGTCGTGAATAAAGGTAAAAAAGTTATTAATGGGAAAGAAGTCTGGCACATGCATGCCCGCTTTAAGTCTGCTCCTTTTTATTCAAATATTTATGAGCTTGATGACACGGTTGACACTTACGTGACCACCGAAGATTTTTTATCTATCCGCTACAGCTTGATTCAAAGAGAGAGTAAGGTCTCAGTTGATGATCTTCAACTTCATGATCGCGATCAATTGAAAACGTTCTGGTTTTATAAACAGAAAAAAGTTGACGGCAAGATTAAGAATAAAAAAGTAGAAAACTTTATTCCGCATTTCAGTATCGATCCATTCTCTGTTCTTTTCTTCTATCAGGGTCTGCCTTTACTCGATAAAGACGTTTACGAAATTCCCATTATCAATAAAGGTAAAATGCTTCTTCTTACTTCCGTCGTTGAGGGGAGAGAGGTTTTAGATACTGAAGTCGGTAAGAAAAAGGCGATTCGTGTTCATGCCACTACTCAATACACCGGAGAAACTCTTAAGAGTGGAGATATCTACTTCTGGTTCTCTGATGATGAAAAGAGAATCCTTCTGAAGGCACAAGCCAAAATCAAAATCGGTTCAGTGACTGCCGATATCGTGAAGCCCTAATGAGAGAAAAAATCCGCTTAGCCGATTTGTCTGTTCTCTACATCTGTATTTCAGATGCATGGAGTTCGGCGGAAAGACGTTGTATCTCGGATGCCAGCTATTTTCGCAACATTGGCGGAACAGCGTTTATTCTTTGCCACGAAAAATCTTTGGTTGATCGTGAAGCCGAGAAAGAAGATATCCCTCGCCTCTATTTTTCGGGCGATTTGACTAAGTGGAGAAGTAAATTAAACTTCTACTTCCAAATCCAAAACATTCTTCAAAAACAACAAATCGATATTATTCATTCTTATAACTACGAATCGCTTTTGCCTCTAGGGTTAATCCTGAAGGGCATGCCTCAGATTCCGATGATATTTACGTTCAACGAAAATATTCCGTGGAAGAAAAGTTCATTTATTGATCGCTACTTACTTTCACGAACTGATTCTATTTTTACTTTCTCCCCCAACATCAGAGAGCTCGCTATTGAAACTTTTCCGATTAGCTCGAGAAAAATTCATGTAACAGGAGCAGGAATCGATTTTCCTGCTAAAATTCTTCGCTCTCAGCATCCAGATGAAGTCAAAAAAATCATGACCTTCATTCCACGTACTGAAGATGATCTTCGATGTATTCGTTTATTTGTGGATGCTATTCCGCCACTGCTTCATTCACTTGATGGATTCGCGATAAAGCAAAAAACAATTTTCACCTTTCTGACCGACATCTCGTGGTACACCCATCCGATTTATGACGGTATCAAACGCATGATTTTGGAGCGTCACCTTGAGATGCATATCAGCTTTGAGACCAGACCCTTATCGTCGATGAGCTTCCAGGATTGCGATATTTTCGTAGGACTGCCCCAACTGGAGCTTTTCTCCGACCTTGACCTCTATGCTCTGGTGACTCAGACTCCAGTGCTTCTCCCTCGAACGTCGACCCGTCAGCAGGTCGTAAAACAGGGGAAATTCGGCGAGACCTACCACCCAGAAGATGGTCGGGAACTGAAAGATAAAATGCTGAAAATACTCCTGAATTACCCGAATTACCTGGATGAATTGATTGGGGTTGAGCTCGAACTTCAGGAACAGCACCACTTTGAGAAATACGCCGAAGAGCTCTACGCTCACTACGAAAAACTTTATACGCAGCGCCTCAGATATACCCAAAAGCAAAAACGTCTAGCTTAGCAATTTCCAAAAGGTACGTGACACCTTTTCGGCTTTCCGCTATATTTACCGCTCTTCAGTAGAAGAATTAATGTCTAGTAAAAGGGGGGCTATATTATGGCCACCAAACAAACCGCATCTGTATCTGCAAAGAAACCAAGCTTTGAAATCCCATCGTGGATCAAAGGGTTCGACTTCGAATTAGGAGACGTAACTGAGACTGTAGTAAAAACTGAATTTGGAGATCTGATCAACTCAGCTTCTGCAAAGAACTTCGCTGAAGGCGAAGTCTTTATGGGAATGGTAGTTGCGATGAATGACGAATTCGTAACTGTGGACATCGGATACAAGCAAGAGGGTCTCGTACTCGCTCGCGAATTCCGTAACTACGACGGCACGATGAAAGTCAAAGTCGGCGAAGAAATCCAAGTTTACCTCGAGAAGCTTGAGTCAACTATGGGGAACCTTGTTCTCTCTAAAGACAAAGCTGAAATTCTTAAAGCATGGGATAAAATCTCTGAAGCTTGTGAGAAAGGTGAAGCTGTTGAAGGAACTGTTATCGCTAAAGTTAAAGGCGGTCTTTCTGTCGACATCGGTGTTAAAGCGTTCCTTCCTGGATCACAAATTGACATCCGTCCTGTTAAAAACCTTGATAAGTACATTGGTAAAACAATGGAATTCAAAGTTATTAAGTTCAACA
>JBBARF010000059.1:0-21149 GCA_040399925.1 Bacteriovoracaceae bacterium | reverse complement strand
GCACCCTCTTAATTATAAAAAAAAGCCACCTCACGGTGGCTTTTTTATTTTAGAAATCGCCTCAATACAAATCTAAACCAACGCATGTTCAAAAATCGAAAAGACTATCCGAGAGTGATGCTTGGGCATTTATTGGTTTAAATTTGCCCCTTCGCTGGTCCTACCATTCAATAACTTGCACTTTTTCCTAACGCTCCTTACAATTTAGGTATGGAAAAAAAAATCTTAAAAGTTCAGCTTTATTCGCTCTTCATACTCACAACTCTCAATCTTCTTTATTTCTATTATCGCGATAATCTTCCAGACAATTATTATGAAATTTCATACGACAATTCATCGATCAACTTTTTAAGCTATTACTTCTTTAGTTTGCTTGCGAACTTTGGTTACTGGTGTGGAATTTGGGTCACAGTTTCGTTTGTGACATTCGCTATTTTAAATTCTCTCATCTTTACTAAAAAGAAAGACGTTAAAAATCAAATTGTTATTGCAGCACTTTTGCCTCTGACACTTGGTCTTTGTTATCTCCTCATTCCTGAAACTTTGGGAGAAGGCCTCTTCTTCTTAGTTAAGGAAAATATCAGTTCAATTTCTGTCATCATGAGCGTGCTTCTTTTTGGAGCAAGCTTCTTCTATCTCGTTTCAGAGAAAAAATTCTTCAAAACCTGTAAATACATTGGAAAACAAATCACGGCAGTAGGATTGATGATCAGAGATGCTGATTATTCAAAAATCAAAAAATTTGATTATAAAAAAGGGCCTGCTCTTCTTAGAGCTAAATTTGAAGAACTTATGGCTCGCTTTAAACCAAGTGAAGCTCTTGCTGTAGGTAAAACAGCCCCAGCTCCTAAACTAAAAATTACTGGTGCCTCAAAAGCTAAACCAGAAGTGGATAAAAAACTTCCTTTGGAAGTAGTTGAAGAAAAAATTGTTCATGCTTCTGACTTACAATTTGAAGAGTTGAAACTTGCTGAAGATTCAACAGAAGAAACTGATTCTGTTTATGAAGATCACGAAACTCTTGAGTCTGAAGAGCTTGATGAAGCTGTTGATGAACTGGAAGACCAATTCCATGATTCTTTAGACGAACATGCCGATAGTGAATCGGATGAGGAATTTGAAGAAGTTGCTAGCCCTTTTGTTGTAGCCGCTAAAAAAACTAAGGTTGAAGATAGATTCTTTGAACAAGATGAACTCATCAGCTGTATCACTGCAAAAATCAATACAAGTCATCAAAATGATCCTGACGATGAATACTTTGAAAAAATTGCTCTTTCCATCGAGGAGAAACTTAAGCAGTTTAATATCGCTGCTCGAGTCATCAATGTTCTCAAAGGTCCGGTTGTAGATACTTTCGAAGTTAAACTCGGCGAAGGTGTTCAGGTTTCAAAAATTACAAATAGAATCGACGATCTATCATTGGCCTTGATGGGAGCACCCATTCGTATGGTTTACCCTATGAAAGGTAAAGATACTATCGGTATTGAGGTTCCTAGAAATCCACGTGATGTTATTTATCTGGATGAAATTTTAAAATCGCCGCAGTTTTCAGATTCTAGTTACAGACTTCCAATTGCTATGGGAAAAGATGCCTATGGGGAACCAGCGATTATTGATCTGGCCGCTACTCCACATTTACTTGTAGCGGGTACTACTGGTGCTGGTAAATCAGTCTTCATTAATACGCTTCTTCTTTCATTGATCATCAAGTTCTCTCCAAAGAAACTTAAACTCATCATGCTTGATCCAAAACAATTGGAACTAGCTCTCTACTCAAGACTTCCGCATTTGATCATGCCCGTAGTGACTCAACCTGAAATTGCTTCTGTCGCTCTTCTCTGGGGGATTGAAGAGATGGAACGTCGCTACTCACTCCTTAAAGATTATGGAGTGAAAAACATCGATGGTTTTAACAAAAAAGTTAAGAGTGTTGGCCCTGAGCTCAAAGCAAAAATTACTAAGTATTATCCGGATGCTGAAAAAGAAGATTTTGAACTACCTTTCATTGTTATCGTGGTGGATGAATTTGCGGATCTTATGCTTTCAAAACACGGTAAGGCGATTGAGATTTCAATTTCAAGACTTGCGGCCAAGGCTCGTGCCTCTGGTATCCACATCGTGCTTGCAACTCAACGTCCTTCAACTGACATCATCACGGGTGTTATTAAATCTAACTTTCCAACTCGAGTTTCATTCCGTGTGTTTACAGGTATTGATTCACGAGTAATTTTGGATGGCGGTGGTGCCGAAAGACTTCTTGGTAAGGGGGACATGCTCTTTAAGCAGGGTATTGATATCCTCCGTATGCACTCGGCCTATGTTGATGAAAACGAGATTGAGGCCTTGGTTGATAAACTTGCTACGCTTCCAATTCAGTACAATGAAGACGCGATGGAATTTATCCAGAATAACGGCATCGCTGACGATGATGTTGAGGGAATCACTACTGATGGTGAAGGTGGCGGGCTAAAGGATGAAAAATACGACGATGCTGTTCGTTGTGTTGCTATGCACAGAATGGCTTCAGCATCTTTTCTACAAAGAAGATTGGGTGTTGGTTACAATAGAGCCGCGAATTTGATCGAAGAAATGGAGCGTCATGGTGTGGTAGGACCTTCTCAAGGTGCCAAACCACGTAAGGTTTTAGTGCCTCCGCCGAGCGATTCAACTCCCTAATTTCACTCTCAAAATTATTGCCGTAAACGGGTCCGTGTGTTACAACCACGAGACCCGATTTTCAATCCCCACCAAGGGGAAATCTAATCACTTTAACTGGTAGGTCCATCTTTGATGGCAAGAAGTGATTCGATAACAACCACCAGAGGAGATTTCTATGTCAGCTACAATGTCAGTCAAGCAATTGCTTGAAGCCGGAGCACACTTCGGTCACCAAACTCACAAGTGGAACCCAAAGATGAAGAAGTACGTTTACGGTGAACGTAACGGTATCTACATCATCGATCTTCAACAAACTCTTCCTATGGCCGAAAAAGCGTATGAGTTTTTGAAAAAAACTTCTCAATCAGGTAAGTCAGTTCTTTTCGTAGGAACTAAGAGACAAGCTGCAGACATGGTTAAGAAAACAGCTGAGAGCTGTGGATCTTTCCACGTTACTTCTCGTTGGTTGGGCGGAATGCTTACGAATTACAAAACTATCGCTCTTTCGATCGATAAGATTCGTAAAGTTGAAAAGATGAAAGAGAACGGAGATTTCAAACTCCTTACTAAAAAAGAGCAATCTAACGTTGAAAAAGATGTAGCTAAGCTTGAGAAAAACTTGGGTGGTATCAAGAATATGAGAAAGCTTCCTGGAGCTATTTTCATCATCGATCCAAACAATGAACACATTGCAGTTAAAGAAGCTAACGTTCTTGGAATTCCAGTTGTCGCAGTTACAGATACAAACTGTGATCCTACAGGAATTGAATACGTTGTTCCTGGTAACGACGATGCTCTTAAATCAATCACTCTTTTCCTTGATTATTTCGCTAACGCTGTAATCGAAGGCGGATCTAAAGCTCGTAAAGACGATGGATCTGATGACTCTCGTGACAATGCTCTTGAGCAAGAGATTCTCGCGAAGTACGAAAAAGACATCGATCTTAAAGGTGCGGACGACGAAGTTTAATTTTTTCAAAATAGGAAGATTACCATGGCATATACAGCTACAGACGTAAAAACCCTTCGCGAGCAAACTGGCGCAGGAATGATGGATTGTAAAAAAGCTCTTGATGAAACTCAAGATCTTCAAAAAGCAGTAGATTACCTTCGTACGAAGGGTCTTGCGAATGCTGCAAAAAAAGCTTCACGCATTGCTGCTGAAGGCTTGGTTGCTGCCGTAGTTAAAGGCAAGATTGCTGCTGTTATTGAAGTAAACTGCGAAACAGATTTCGTTGCTAAAAATGACGATTTTCAAAAATTTCTAGCAACTGCTTCTAACTTAGCAGTAGATGCTAACATTTCTAACCTTGAACAACTTTTAGAGGTTAAAGCTCCAAACGGTCACTCTTTAAAAGATAACGTTGCAGAACTTACTGCTAAAATCGGTGAGAAAATTGATCTTCGTCGTGCTGAAATCATCAAACTCGATGGTAACGGTATGATTGGTTCATACGTTCACTCCGGTAAAATCGGCGTTATTTGTAAGGTTGAAACTGATAAAGACGTAAACAGCAACGAAACATTCAAAGATATGGTTAAAGATCTTTGTATGCAAATTGCTGCTGCCAATCCTCAGTTCCTCGATGGCTCTGCTATCGATGAAGCTTTCAAAGAAAGAGAAGCTGCAATCTACGCTACTCAACTGAAAGAGCAAGGTAAGCCAGAAGCGATGATTCCAAATATCGTTAAAGGTAAGCTCGCAAAACTTGCTTCTGATGTTTGTCTTTACGAGCAATCGTTCGTTAAAGATCCTGACATCACGATCAAGCAACTGATCGACACCACAGCTAAAGCTGTTGGAGCTTCAATCAAGGTTACTAAGTTTGTTAAACTTAGCCTTGGAGAAGGCGTTGAGAAGAAAGTTGAAAACTTCGCAGAAGAAATTGCGAAGATTTCAGGGAAACTTTAATCCTAAAATTGAATCAAAGAAAAGGGGACTTAAATAAGTCCCCTTTTCCATTTTAAAGGCTTCCATGAAATACAATCGTGTCCTAATTAAACTCTCGGGAGAAGCACTTGCTGGCGACCATGGAAATGGTATTGATGGTGAAATTCTCAATAAGATCAGTACAGAAATAGCAACTCTTCAAAAGACCGGATGTGAAATTGCCATCGTTGTAGGCGGAGGAAATATTCACCGTGGTGTTGCTGGTGCAACTTCGGGAATGGATCGCGCAACTTCTGATTACATGGGAATGATGGCGACTGTGATTAACTCACTCGCTCTTCAGGACGCTCTTGAAAGAAAAAATGTCTACACACGTGTTCTTTCAGCGATTGCTATGCAGGAAGTGGCCGAACCCTACATCCGTAGACGCGCCGTAAGACACTTAGAAAAAAAACGTGTTGTTATCTTCGCTGCTGGTACAGGTAACCCTTACTTCACGACTGATACAACAGCAGCTTTACGTGCCAATGAGATTCACGCGGATCTTATTATGAAGGCGACTAAAGTTAATGGGATCTACGACAAAGATCCCATGAAATTTAAAGATGCAAAGATGTTCGATGAACTTTCGTACATTGAAGTTTTGAACAAAGAAATTAAAGTAATGGATTCAACAGCAATCACATTATGTATGGATAACAACATGGATATCGTTGTGTTCAATATGTTCGAAGAAGGAAATATTGCACGTGTTGTGAATGGCGAAAAAATCGGAACACTAGTTACAAAGAAACTCTAAGGGGATCATGTTATGATGGCTCAATTGAAACCAATTCTGGATGATGGAATGAACAAAGCGATTAAATCGCTTCAGAACCAAATGACAAAAGTCAGAACTGGCCGTGCAAACGCGGCTGTTCTTGACGGGGTTGTTGCAGACTACTACGGAACTCCAACTCCAATTAAAAATATGGGCCAGATTTCTACTCCGGAAGCTCGTCTTCTTCAAATTCAACCGTTTGATAAAACACTTATTGGTGCAATTGAAAAAGCTATTCTTGGTGCGAACATCGGTCTTACACCCGGCAACGATGGAAACATCATTCGTATTCAATTCCCTGCTCTGACTGAAGACAAGCGTAAATCGTTTGTTAAAGATGTTAAGAAAATGGGCGAAGACGCCAAAATCGTAATCCGTAACGTTCGTCGTGAACAAAACGATAAAATCAAAGCCGCTGAAAAAGATAAAAAAGTTTCAGAAGATGATTCTAAGAAATTCCAAGAAGAAATTCAAAAGATCACAGATAACTTTATTAAAGAAGTAGATAAAGTTGTTGATGCTAAAGAGAAAGAGCTACTCACAGTTTAAGGTGACCATGACCTCTCTCAAGCACGTCGCAATTATCATGGATGGGAATGGCCGCTGGGCCAAGCAAAGATTTCGTCCGCGAATTTGGGGCCACGTTAGGGGTTCAGGAGTTGTATCTGATATTGTGAAATCGGCTAACGATCTGGGAATTAAATCTCTCACATTGTATGCTTTCTCGACTGAAAACTGGAGTCGTCCAGTTGATGAGGTTTCAACTCTCTTTAAACTTCTCAAAAAGTTTCTCTCTAAAGAAAAGCAACGAATTTTAAAAAACAACATTAAGTTCAAAGTCATCGGGGAGACACAACATCTTCCCGCTGAAACACTTCAATTGATCCAAGAAGTTGAAACTCTCACTGCTAAAGCGACAGGTTTAAATTTAACATTTGCCTTCAGTTACGGTGGTCGTTCAGAAATCCTTCGAGCGATGAACAACTTTATTGAAGCTAATCCTGGCAAACCGGTGACCGATAAAGAGCTTGCTGCCTATCTTTATCGTCCGGAAATTGGTGATGTCGATCTCATGATCAGAACTGGTGGAGATCAGCGCGTTTCTAACTTTCTTCTGTGGCAGATGGCCTATGCGGAACTTTATTTTACCCCGACCAAGTGGCCGGATTTTTCGGCCAGTGAGTTTTCTAGAATTATTGAACATGTTTCGAGTCGTGAGCGAAGATTTGGAAATGTTTGTATTCAATCTGATCTAGATGCTTCCAAGGATAAGGCTCTGACAAATAAGGCTTTATTTGTTAAGGGTGCGAATGTCTAACAATACTGTCCGAATTATTTCAGGACTGGTTTTAGTCATTCTCGTCGCTGGTTGCATGTATCTGGGTCAGACGGCAATGTTGATTGGTTTAGGGATTATTGGACCACTCATTATTGATGAGATTATCACTAACTTTTATGACCAACCTCGAACATCTAAAAGATATGTTTTCGCTCAAGTTTTTTATATTGCCGGATACTACTTCTTCAATTTCTTGCAAATTAGTCAGTCTTCATTCAGTTTTTGGATTTCGGCAGGTGTAGTTCTGGATCTTCTTTTACTAGGCTATCTTTTCCTCGTTTATAAAAAGTCTGAAACTCTGATCACGATTTTCAAAATGACTTCGTGGGGAATTGGTCTGACCATTCTTATTCCACTTCTAAGTCTGAGTTATATACTTCACTTTCCTGATTGGAGATTGATTTTTGGAGCGCTTTTCCTGCTGAACTTCTCGGTAGATACGTTTGCATATTTCACTGGAAAGAAATTCGGTAAACACAAACTGTGGGAAGCCGTTAGTCCAAAGAAAACAATTGAGGGCGCCATTGGTGGAGTACTTTCGTCGGTCATCCTGACATGTCTATATTGGGATCATTTTGTTTCCGCAGTTACTCCATATACGGCTATCATTTTCTTTATCATCGCTTGTTGCTCTCAAGTGGGTGACTTGGTTCAATCTAAGCTCAAAAGGCAGTTTGATATCAAGGACAGCTCAACCCTCATACCAGGTCATGGTGGCGTTTATGACCGCGTCGACAGTCTGCTTTTTGTAGCACCTTTCTTCGCGTTTTATTTGTTGGCCACCTTACGTTAAGGAAGTCCCATGTTGGAAAAAGTTTTAATATTTTTTGTCTTTCTAGGCCCTCTTATATTCTTCCACGAACTAGGTCACTTCTTTTTCGCGCGCCTCTTTGGTGTTCGTGTAGAAGTTTTCTCAATTGGATTTGGTCCAAAAATTCTTAAATTCATGAAAGGCGGAACTCAGTACGCTATTTCTGCTATTCCACTTGGTGGATACGTGAAGATGTTTGGTGACGATCCGTTCTCCGAAGCTCAACTGACAGCAGAAGAAAAAGCAGTTGCTTTCAATCATAAAACTAAATGGGCACGTTTCTGGATTGTTTTCGGCGGACCTCTGGCTAACTTCATTCTGGCTTATTGTTTGTATGTTGGACTTCTGGCCGGTGGTGAAAAAGTTCCTGAAACAAAAGTCGGCATCGTTGCTGAGAAGTCAGTTCTTTTTGAAAAAGGTATTCGCACGGGAGACGTTCTTGTAGGAATCAATGATGAGAAGATTCTGAGCTTTGATGATTTTAATATCAAGAGCTCTAGAGTTGAAAAAGTGACAGTCAGAAGAAATGATCAGGTCATTCCACTTACTGTTGATATGGACCTCGAGCCATTTGTTAATGAATTCGTAAGTCTGGTTTCGGCTGTAAAAAAACCAATCTTCATTAATTCTAAGCAAGAGATGTTCTTTGCTTCATTGACTCAGAAGCCTGCAACTCTCGATTTCTCTCTTGAGCAGATTGTTTCTGAGTTCAAGGATAAAGTTTATCTCTATAAGTTCACACAGGTTGATGAAAAGATTACTCTCGATACGGGAAGTGAATCAGAGTTGAGTGCTGTTCAAGGTCAGAACCTTACAGATCTTTTGATGAAGTTAGATTTTCATCCGGTTGATCTCTCTGTGCGTAATATCGTTATGTCGAGCCCTGCCGATAAAGCCGGGATTCGTAAGGGTGATATTCTTGTATCATTGAATGGAAAACAATTATCAAGCTTTGAAGAATTGCGATCGGGACTTCAGGTTATTGATGATGGCAAAGAAGTTGATGTGATTGTTCTTACTCAAGGTAAACTTGAGCCGAAAAAACTACTTCCAGAAGTTAAAGAAATCGATAAAAAGAAAACTAAGATAATTGGTATTGAAAGTGGCGTTGAGTATATGTCGCCGAAGCTGATCATTGCAAAAGCGGACAGTATTGGTGAAGCACTCATATCTGCATTCACTAGAACGTGGGATGGAATAGTTAAAACTTTTAGCGGTTACAAAAAACTTATCACTCGTGAAGTTTCACTCAATAACATTGGTGGACCACTCGCCATCGGTAAAGTTGCTTCAGATTCGTTTAACATCAGTTTGTCGATGTTCTTCCGATTGATGGCGATTATCTCTATTAACCTCGGTGTGATTAATTTATTCCCGATTCCTGTTTTGGATGGTGGGCATATCATGTTCTTGGTTTTTGAAACTTTTAATAAAGGTCCACTCTCTCGTCGCAAACTTGAAATCGCTCAGAAATTTGGGGTTTCATTCTTGTTCTTCTTGATCTTTGTGGCCCTGTTTAATGACATAACCAGGTTATTTTAATCATTGAGCTTTTTATTTGTCGATTCCACCTATGACATCACCCTCGGGATCCTGGATGATAATTTCAGATGGATAGACTTTAGAAAGTTTACGAACCAAAAAGCTTCCGCCATTCTTCAAACTGAAACTTACAAAATGTTTGAAGATCATAAACTCAAAGTTAAAGACAGTCGTGCTCTCTTCAATGTTTCTGGTCCTGGTTTTTATACCGGCCTCAGGCTTTCTGAAGGTCTTTGCGACGTCTTTAAATTTTTTGATATTCCTCACTTCTCTTTTTACAGCTATGAAATTCCCTTGATGTGCGGTCATAAAGAAGGCGCATGGTTTACTAAAGCGTATAAGGGGGAATACTTCCTGCATAATTGGCGCGACAATGATGTGAAGAGTGAATTATTTGCAGCGAAAGACGTCGAAAAAAAACTTCAAGAACTGACCTTGCCTTTATTTATCCATTCTGAATCTGCCCTTGATACTCTTTCAATTGGTCTGGTTAAAAACTTTGTTTCAACGTCAGATCTTTTGAGAAAATCTTCTGAGACTGTTTTTAAACATATTCTGGAAAATGAACCTCACAGAGAATCATTTTATTTCCGGGCACCGGAAGATGAGTTTCGAGTCAGCACATGAAAAAAATCATTTTTCTACCGGCCAGCTTGAACTACGGTCTACTATTTGTTCTCTTTTACAGCTGGACTCATTTTTCGTTATTAATCATTTTTTTGATAACGATTCTCATTTTTGCTATCGGTTATATTTTTCGTAGATCTTCCATCCCATACCGAGACACTTCTAAACCTAACGGGGAACTTTATCTTTCTCCGGTCCATGGCTATGTTGAAAAAATAAGACAGACCTCTGATGGTTCACAGGAAGTTCGCATTTCGATGAATTTCTGGGATGAAAAAGGTCTCTATCTTCCTATGGCGGGTGAGGTTTCATATCTAAAAGCGCAACCTGGAGAACGAGTTGCAAGAAATGCAGGGCCAGAGGCTTTCTATCGTCCTTCAGAAGAGCTCTCCCATACTGATCTAACCCTTACGTCACGCAATGATACAAAAACTTTGATGCGCTTTATCGATACGACTTTGGGTAAAAGACCAACTATATGGCTGAAATCTGGTGACCGTGGTCGAGGAGCCGCTTGCTTTGGTTTTTATCCACTAGGGGGAACATTGATTATTTACCTTCCAAAAAATAGTGATATTTTAGTCTTTGAAAAAGAGACGATCGTTCCTGGCCAGACCGTTATTGCTGCCCTGAAAGACGTACAATAAGGATTGTTTTATGATGATCGACAACCGCCGCTGGGCTTACTTCTTACCTAACACTTTTACTGCGCTCAATTTGGGTTGCGGATTTATTGCGATCCTTTACGGATTTCATGGAGAGTTTTACAAGGCGTGTATGTTCATCGTTCTGGGTGCCATCTTCGACAGTGTCGATGGTCGTGTTGCACGTATGACGAACACTCAATCTAGTTTTGGTGAGCAGTTCGATTCGATGAGTGACTTAGTTTCATTTGGGGTCTCACCAGCGATTGTTTATTACTTCAGATTTTTATCAGATTCAGGTCGTCCTGGAATGGTTGCTGCTTTTTTCTTTATTCTTTGTGGTGCTTTAAGACTTGCCCGTTTTAATGCCAATATTGACCGCGTGAAGTCTGATTACTTCCAAGGTCTTCCAATTCCTGGTGGAGCAACGGCTGTGATCAGTATGATTCTTCTCTCTCTTAACTTTCCTGAAATTGTTGAATATAAACCTGTCACTCTCATTTATATTCTCTTTTATGCAGCTCTGATGATTTCCAATATCCCTTTCACAAGTTTCAAGAACTCTGAATGGGTTAGCCGTCATAAAAAACAATTCTTGTTCATGATCTTTTTGATCATCGGTTCTCTCTTTATTTACGAAGAGATCATGATTCCGGTCATCATCACAGCTTATGTGGGAATCTCGCTTATTTATTTTGTTACCCACAGAACGAAATTTCAGGGGATCTTTGAATGGAAAGAAGATCTGGAACTTGAAACTGAAAAGTGATTCATCATTACCGCCTCATCATTCAATACAAGGGTACTGAATATCTGGGCTGGCAAGTTCAGCCCGAAGGTGCGGGAAAAACTGTTCAAGGTGAGCTGAATAAAGCTCTCGTAACGATTTCAAAAAATTCAGACATTAAAAGTTTAGGTGCTGGTCGTACGGATTCCGGTGTTCACGCATTGGGACAGGTGGCTAAGGTGAGTATTCATCTGGAGATCGATCCTGAAAAACTCGTTAAGGCGATCAATGGTAATCTTCCTGATGATATTCGAGTCATCCATGGCGAGTTATCTGATGCTGAATTTTTTCCAACGGTTCATGCAGTTTCAAAAGAGTACCATTATCGTTTTACTTCTCATCGAATCCATACGGCCTTACAGAACGACCTTATAGCGAACAATCCCTTTGAAGTTGATGTAGAGGCGATGCGAGCTGCCTGCAAAATGTTGATAGGTGTTCATGACTTCACAAATTATTTTTGTGAAGGAACAGAAGTCGCCAGTAACATTCGTGAAATTTTTGATTGCGAAATTCTGGAAGTTCCGCAAGGTCCATGGACCATGCTTCCGGCCCATTATGTCTTCCGCATCGTCGGAAGTGGTTTTCTTAAGCAAATGGTGCGCTTGCTCATGGGTGCTGTCTGGAACGTGGGGCGAGGCAAAATTTCACTCGAAACTTTCAAGTCTTCGCTCTCATCTGTTAAGATGGAAAGATTAGGCGCGGTTGCGCCTCCGGAAGGCCTCTATATGGTTTGCGTCAATTACTGAAATCTTTGACTTTTTCGCCCATTATGTTAAAACTCAACATTCATTTTTTACACTCTAGAAAAGAGAGATTTTCATGTCTTATACGATTCAAAATGTTAACGGCTGTACGAAGAAACTAGTTTTTAATTTCGATAAAGTCGATCTTACTAAAGAGATTAAAGAAGCTCTTCAAGCTAAACAAGCGAACTCAAATCTTAAAGGCTTCAGAAAAGGTAAAGCACCACTTGAAATGGTAAAAAAGCTTTTCGGACCACAGATCGAAAACGATGCTCTTTACCGTTTCATCTCTGATCAATATTATACGGCCGTAAAAAAAGAAAACATTCGCGCTATCGGTTACCCACAATTCGGTAACACGAAGTACGAAGCTCAGGCAGTAGCTTTCGAAGCAACGGTTGAAATCATTCCAGAAATCGAACTAAAAGATTACTCTAAGCTTTCTTTCAAAAAAGAATCTGAAGCAGTAACTGAAGAAGATTTCGATATTCTTAAAAAGAACTACCTCGCTAACAAAGCTGAAGTTGCAGAAGTTAAAGATGCTGCCCACAAGCTTGCCAAAGGTGACTTCGCTGTATTCAACTTCGAAGGATCTAAAGCTGACGGTACTAAACCAGAAAACATGAAAGCTTCTGAATACATGCTGGAAATTGGCACTGGTCAGTTCATTCCAGGATTTGAAGATGGAATGATCGGTATGAAAAAAGGCGACAAGAAAGACATTAAAGTTACTTTCCCTGCCGATTATCACGAAGAAGATCTTAAAAACGCTCCGGTTACTTTCAGCGTAGATCTTCTCGAAATCAAAAACAAAAACTTCCCTGAATTCACTGATGAACTTGCTAAAGAGTTCGGATTTGAGTCAGTTGCTGATTTTAATGCGAAAAATAAAGAACGCATGACAACTCAGAAAAAACGCGAAGTTCAATCTAAACTTCAACAGCAAATCCTTGAGAAACTCATTGAAGAAAACCAATTCGAAGTTCCTAAGGCATTGATCGAAGATCAAAAAGAATCAGTGAAAGCTGATCTTCAAAAAACTTTGAAGCAACAAGGCTTCAATGATCAGATGATCACTCTCTACTTTGAAAGATGGGATGCAGACGTAACTTCTAAAGCTCTCTTCCAGGTTCGCTCTGGTCTTCTTCTTGATAAACTTGGTCGCAAGTATAACATCGAAGCAACTGAAGCTGACCTTGATGTTAAGATCGAAGAAATGGTTGCTCAGTCAGGAATGAAGAAAGAAGAAATTTCTAAATTCTACAAATCAAACGAAAGCATTAAGAAAAATCTAATGTATGCAATTCGTGAAGAGAAGACTTTCGATAAGCTCATCAAAGAAATGAAAGTTTCATAGTTTTTCGTGTGCTCCCCTTAATTGGGGAGCACCTTTCATACCACTGGCCCTGACTGAGTATCGCCTCACACTTCCCGTCTTTGTAGTAAGCCTTCAATCCTTTCTTCGAAACAAATGACATCACAAATCCTCCTTGCGGATAAAATTCCTTAGATGCTAGCGTTGGTCGTTTTGATAAATCAAGATTTAAACTTCCCGTAACGAACAGTAGACATACTCCCAACATTTTCCACTTTCTGAGACTGAAAAGCACAATAACAAAAACCATTCCAAAGTGAACCTCCCACTGTGGAAAAAATTGCACCAGGCTTGCGGAACAATCAATCAGATACTGAATCCCTCGCAGTATTCCGAGTCCTAGCGAAATCTGCCACTGCGCTAGCGGGTAGGAGAGTAAAAGCAAAAGAGGCATGATGATTCCAAAAAGTAAGCTTAGTACGGGATTTAGGATGATAAGGAATGGAGAAATAAAAGTACCTTGAAAATATCCGATCATCATCTGGGCCAGAAAAATCCAAAAAGCTAAAACCAATCCAGTTCTTCCAGAGTAGATCAATCCTAAAAACATCAAACTATAAGTCATACCCAGTGGTGAGTCCTGAAAAGTTCCCCAAGTAAGATCAAAAATGACGGCTAGAATAAATCCTAGTTTGAATCCAAAAATTGTCTGACTACTTTTTATAGTGAGCATTCTTTTCAGTGCTGACATACCAGGAAGAAAGAAAAATCCCAGTCCTAACAGGAGATAAAGTCCGAGCTGCATTTTTTGTGTTTTAAGGAAAAGTTTCACGGGCCACAGAACCGCACTTATGTGGAAACCCGAGGGTGTAAAAATGTGATTGAGCCCTAACAATTTGTAGCGCTCCTTCATCCATTTTGAAACCGGTCCAGACCTGCCGGTAAGTAAAGACTCCCAAAGTTTTAATAGGTCTTTGTCTTCAGTGCTCAGGCTTTTTTGGGCTTCTGAAAAGTAATGGAGCTTAACGACGGCATCAGCTTTATAGAATGGAGTCAGGGAGCGTACGTCCTGAGTCTTTAAAACCGCCTGAAGAAAGAATCCAATGATAAGGAAGGTTAGAGGCCAGGTTTTAGTCATGGACCTCCTCGTGCAATTTCCTTGCCCAAGGTCACACAGTTAAGCTTTAGTAATTCCTCGAATACGAAGCAGCGCAAAAAACAGAATTCCTTGCTTCCACATTCCAAAAGGAGTACATCTGCACACTATGGAACTCTCTCTCTTGAGCCTCATTCCGCAGATCAACGCCTGGTTGGAAGAGGATGATCTCAATCGAAACTTTTACTATACCCGCAGCCTTCCGGTTCATCCGGTTAAACTCTATTTAAATATTAAGAGCCCTCTGATACTTGCGGGGACAGATTTTTTTGCCGCCACATTCGCGGCTCTTGGAGTTGATCCCCAAGCTTTCCATTTCTTAAAAGATTGGGAAGGAAGAAAATTTGCAGCAGGCGAAGTGATCGAGATTCCAACAGCGGTTCCATTCGCAGTCGCTGTGACTGGTGAACGTTTGGCGCTTAACTTACTTCAGCATGGAAGTTCTATTGCAACTTACACCGCTGCCTATGTAGAGCTGGCGAAAAATTCACAAACAAAAATATTAGATACGCGTAAAACCACTCCTGGTCTTCGTAACCTTGAAAAACATGCAGTAAGAGTTGGTGGTGGCTACAATCATCGCCTTGGTCAAACTGATGTATGGATGATTAAAGATAACCATAAATCGGCCCTTGGTGGGCTAAAAGGCGCTCTGGCCTTCTTTCAAAAACAAGGCGCCTTCTACAACAATATCATCGCAGAGATCCATACTATTAATGAATTGAAAGAGGCGATCGAACTTAATATTATTCATGTCATGTTGGATAATTTTTCTTCAGACTTGATTAAAGAAGCCATAAAATTGAAAAAATCTGGAATGACCTTTGAAGTTTCTGGCGGATTAAAACTTTCAACAGTAGTTGATTATTTGATACCTGGGATTGATGCTCTTAGTATTGGGGCTCTTACACACTCAGCTCCGCGTGTAGACCTCTCATTAAAGTACAGGCCGCAATGAAAGATTTTAATACAGATGTTCTCATCATCGGAACCGGCATCGCTGGTTTATCAGCGGCGATTAAACTCGCAGAAAAGAATCTTAAAATTTCAATTGTTACCCGTGAGAAAAAACCTGAAATCACAAATACGTTTTGGGCACAGGGTGGGATTATTTATAGCCCTAAAAATCTCAATGATCAGGAAGATTTGATCAACGATATTTCAAAGGCTTCTTCATTCACTTCAAATATTGAAGCGGCCAGAATTCTATCGACTCGTTCGGCTGAAATTATTGATGAGCTTCTTATTGATAAGTCACACACTGACTTTGCCAAAGATGCGGAAGGTGAACTACTCTTTACGAAAGAAGCTGCTCATTCACGAGATCGAATTATTTATAACGGGGATATGACGGGTAAAGAAATTCAGATATCACTCCTGAACTATCTTGCGGATGATAAAAAATTTCCCAACGTTACTTTCCATACATCTCATACGGCCATCGATCTTATTACGCCAAATCATCACGGTGTTGATATTAAGCAACGCTACGAAGAGAATCAGGTTTTGGGCGCGTATCTTCTCGATCAAAACAATCAGGAAGTGCGTAAAGTTCTTTCGAAAGTTACTATTCTTGCCACAGGCGGGATTGGTGCTCTTTATCTTCACCATTCCAATTCAGAAGGTGCTCGAGGGGATGGTCACGCCATGGCCCATAGAGCTGGGGCCTATGTTTCAAACATGGAATTTATTCAGTTTCATCCAACGACTTTCTATAACCGCTCTTCACATCGTCGCTTCCTCGTTTCAGAAGCTGTTAGAGGAGAAGGTGGACGTCTGGTTAATTCTAAAGGCGAAGCCTTTATGAAAAAGTATCATCCGGATGCAGAACTTGCTCCCCGCGATGTTGTGGCACGCGCGATCTTGGAAGAAATGATTAAGATGAAAGAGGATTGTGTTTATCTTGATATAACTCACAAGCCAGCTGAATATCTTCAGCACCGCTTTCCAACGATCAATCAATATTGTCTCGATAATAAAGTTGATATGACCAAAGAGCCGATTCCGGTCGTTCCTGCTGCTCACTACACTTGTGGGGGTGTGAAGACAGATCTGAAAGGGCGTACAAATCTCAAGCGGCTTTATGCTGTTGGAGAAGTTGCCTCCACTGGACTTCATGGGGCCAATCGCCTCGCTTCAACTTCATTGCTCGAAGGTTTAACTTGGGGTTATATCGCAGCCGAAGATATTCTTAAAGAAATCCATCTTGCCACCAGTTATGAGCTAAATCTAATCAAAGACTGGAGCCAAGGGGATGAACAAATTGATCTGGCACTGATTGCTCAGGATCAGATGACTTTGAAACAAACCATGTGGAACTATGTTGGTCTTTCACGTTCACAAAACCGTCTGGCCCGTGCTCGTGCAATGTTTATCGAACTTCATGATGAGATTTCAAAATTCTACAAGAATGCCCAACTTCACGATGAGCTCATCGGTCTACGTAATGGAGTTGAAGTTGCTTTTATGGTGTTGAATGCATCGATGAGAAATAAACAGTCTGTGGGTTGCTTTTACTTAAAAGACTAAAACGTACAGTAGAAGTTATAAGACAAAAATCGGTGCAAAGTAGATTTCTGGTCTATGCCATTCCATTCAGTCACATGACTATTGATCACTAAGTTCCCGTAGAAAGCTTTTGCCTTTAATGCAGCATTGGGAGTTCTGTCCATCTGAACTACGGCGATGCGGCTCATGCCCTTACCAAGCATCATAAAATTCATCTTCGTATTTTTACTCACATCAATCGATGTCCGGTTAAAGAAGAGATCTTCCCCGGCGATGGTTATAGAAAAATTTTTAGCGTTATTAAACGAAAAGATATCTACAAGAGATTCAAATTTCAAGCGATCCATTCCCAAGGAACTGTTCTTATAAATACCATCCACCTGTTGGCAGTTAGCTTCAGATTTAGACCAGGCGGTCCCAGTGGATAGTAGGATGAGTAGGGCAAGTATTCGCATGGATTTATGTTAAGAGGAGAATAGGGGCAGAAGGCGGAACTTGTAAAACTTACAGGCTATGTATCGTTTAGCTCTCTAAAATAAGAATGACCAAGGAGAACCAAGTTTCTACGAATGAAATTACGGCGTTTTAGAACAAAATTAGTTGGTTTAACTGGGCTCCAGCGTCTTGGATTTGGGAGGATGGCCGCAAATAACTGAGCCTCACCTAGGCTTAATTTATGAGCTGGTTTTTTGAAATAGAACTGCGAGGCGGCTTCAGCACCGTAGATGCCTGGCCCGAGCTCAATCACGTTCAAGTAAACTTCCAAGATACGGCGTTTATCCCAGACAGCTTCAATCAATACAGTGAAATAGGCCTCAAGCCCTTTGCGAAGGTAAGTCCTTGAAGGGTATAGGAAAACGTTCTTAGCAGTTTGTTGAGTGATGGTTGAGGCGCCCATTTTAATCTTACGCTTTTTATTGGCGTCTAGGGCCTTGGCAATGGCCTGAAAATCAAATCCATTATGATCCAGAAATTTTGGATCTTCTGAGGCTATAACGGCTTTTTGTAAGTGCGGAGAAATTTCATCTAATGAGACCCAGTCTTTATGGACTGAAATCCATTTACCATCCAAAGCATATTCCGCAGTTCTTAAAAATACGAGTGGAGTAGCAATAACCGGGAACCACTTCAACATCACCGCAAATAAGATTGTAAAAGCAAAGAATCCGCATGTGCCCCATAGGACCACGTTGCGAATTGTATTCGCTAACGGCTTCGCCTTTTTAAATCCTGTTCTGATGTAACCCATATACTTATAATTTTAACTCAAAAAAGTGTGACGTCTTAGTAAGGGAAAATCCTTCCCGCTTATAAAATTCGTGTGATTGTTCCCGAAGTATATTACAGCTTAGATAAATTGTATGTAGACCTTGCTGTTTTCCCCACAATTTTGCATGTTCGATAAGAGCATGTCCTACACCTGTACCTCGAGCATCCTCATGAACAATTAATGCTTTAACTTCTAGTTTAGTTTCTTCGATCAGGTCAAATACTGTTTCCAGATGAATCCATCCAATAATTTTTTCGCCTTCTTCGTATTTGAAGATGGAGTGATGTGAGTGCTTAGTCAGTTCGATATATCTCTTCTCAAGTTCACTGACATGACTGGGATAACCGAGCTGGCCGGCCAATCGAAGTACTTGGGGTAGGTCCCAGTGGGCGATCCTATTTATCTGAGCATTCATGGACTTAGTTATACCGCTTTGCGTGATCGGACTCCATGGCCGGGTCTATTTTTACAGTATAGTGACCTAAATATACGGTTTAGGGTGAGCGTCTGTAGACTTTTCCATCCCCATCCTCTAGAAATGCCCATCCAGCATAAGCTTTAAATAGGTGTATTCATGAATCTTGAAAAAAAGTTCCAGGAAAAGTCCCTTTATTTCACATCTCTTGGTTGTTCAAAAAACCTCGTGGATTCACAAGTAATGTTGGGCCATTTAAATCTTGATGGATTTACCATCGCTCAAAATCCTGAAGATGCTGAAGTGATTATCGTTAATACATGTTCATTTGTTGAAGCCGCTAAAGTTGAATCAATTGAAACTGTTCTTGATCTTGCCTCATATAAAGAAGATGGAAAGTGTAAAGCACTTGTGATGTCTGGATGTATGGCCCAAAGATATTCAAATGAGCTTGAAGGCGAGATGCCTGAAGTTGATATGTTTATCGGTACCGGTGAGTATCATAAAATCGTTCCACTTCTTCGTGCTATGGAAGAAGGTAAACTGGAGAAGAAATCTTTCGTAGAAATTCCTCGATATATTCATACAGAATTTGACCCACGTTTAAATACATCTCCCTACTACATGGCATGGTTGAAGATTTCAGAAGGCTGTAACCGTAACTGCACCTTCTGTATTATCCCGACACTTCGTGGAAAACTTCGTTCACGTTCAGTTGATTCTCTCCTCGTAGAAGCCCAGAATCTAGCTAAGACCGGCGTAAGAGAGTTGAACCTTATTTCTCAAGACTTCTCTGATTACGGTGTAGACCTTGAAGGCGGCGGGAAACAAGAAGGCAAAAATCCGATGATCTACGAACTTCTTTCCCGTTTAGAGAAAGTTGAAGGGATTGATTGGGTTCGCGTATTCTACTTCTATCCAGATGATCTAACTGAAGACGTTATGGATCTTATGGCGAGTTCTACTAAAATTACTAAATATCTTGATATGCCAGTTCAGCATTTTGCAGATGGTGTTCTTAAACGAATGAATCGTCGTGTAACTGAAGAAGTGATTCATCAAAAGATTAAAATCCTCAGAGAAAAGATTCCTGGAATCGTTCTCAGAACTTCTATCATCGTAGGATTTCCTGGTGAAACAGAAGAAGATTTTGAAGCTCTCCTTAGAGGGATTACAGCGGCCCGCTTTAATCATTTAGGAGTATTTAAGTATTCTGACGAAGAGGGCACTCCTGCTATCCGTTTAAAAAATAAAGTGTCTCAAGAAGTTATCGATGAGCGTTTTGAAAAACTCTATGAAGCTCAAAAAGAAATCGCTCGTGAATTAAACCAGGGCTACCTTGGTAAAGTGATTGATGTTCTGGTTGAAGGTCAGCACGACGAAACAGAACTCTTGCTTCAGGGTCGTCACGCAGGTCAGGCACCGGATATTGACGGTAAAGTCATCATCAATGATGGTGTCGCCAAGGCCGGAGATATCGTTAAAGTTGAAATCACTGAAGTTCTTGATTATGACCTCGTAGGACGGATCGTTTCGATCTCCTAGTGAGGACCTATAAGTTTTACTCTTCAAATTTGTAAGCTGAATATGAAATGATATTCAGCTTACATGAAAAACACACTCTACCTTATCCCATTTTTTGCCCTCACACTCTCGTCACAGATCTTTTCTGCAACTATTTCAGCTAGGGTGGTCGGTGCCATTAAAAGCGAAGTTTACGATGTAGGGATTGGTTCAAAAGTTTCACTCAATTTTAGCGACAATAGAAAAACACTCAATTCACTTTTTTTAGGCAAGATGGTTGGCGGAGAAAAAGGGGAAGAATATCTTTTTCTAGATGAGGCAAAAACTAAAATCTATATGATCGATGCGCCTTCAGTAAAATTTAGTACAAATAAACGGCTCCATGAAATTGTTCAACCCATTGACCAGGGTGGAGAGACTTGTGCGGCCTATGCCATCTTTCACTTCTGGAGACAGATGCATACTGTGGGCTTTAAAGGATCAGCTGACCTGATTGAGACGATGATTAGTGAGAGAGGACGAATGCGATTTCTTGAAACCTCAATCGAGTCTTATTACATCTCGGATATTGCCGAGTTAGATAAAATCATGAAAGCTGTTGGCGTGAGATTTGGATTTAAATGTAAGGCACAAACATTTAAGTACCCTAAACTTGCGGCAGAGTTTCTTTATAACAAAGCTTCACTTGGAAAACCTGTGATGTTTGATTTTAATACTGGGTCAGATATGGTTACGTCGACCTATGAAGTTAGTGACTATGAAAATCCAGGCAACAGAGATCCAAGACTTTGGGTTCCCCGTATAACGGGCCAGAGGGCCAGTGGAGGTCACGTGATTGTAGCTGCTGGAGCATTCGTAACTAAAGGCCGGAAGAAAATTCTTATTCTTGATTCCGACTGGTCGGAACCTCGAGTATGGGATCTACAGAAACAACTTGGTTCCCGTACGGCGATCAAAGAAATGACTTTTTATTCTTGTAACTAGTGGTCTTTGAGAGTTGATTTTTTATTTGAAAGAGCTTTTTCGAGCTCTTGAATTTCATCACCAAGTTTAGTGTTTTTGGCTTCATGAAGTTTGTAATTACAAACTTCATGAA
>JBBARF010000058.1:0-21263 GCA_040399925.1 Bacteriovoracaceae bacterium | reverse complement strand
TCCTCAGTCCTTTTCTGCATCACCTTATGTTGACCTCAACTCTTATATCACCACCATTATTTCTTTTCTTCGGGATCATCGTCTCCATCTTCCAATGTTCAGTTGGGTATGAGTTTGGAATAAAACATGGCGTAAGCGGTTTAAAATGGATGGAAAAACATCGTCTGGCCGCAGGTTCGAAGATAGACCTTCTGACTCAGTGGCTTCAATATAGTTCAGCCCTCATCCTTTTTTTGATACCCGGCCCACTTGTTGCCTTGATCGCTGGAGTATCTCGACTTGCGCCAAAGAGATTTTATGCCATCATGATTCCCTCACAGATCATATGGATTATTGCTTGTTTTTATCTAGGGGTAGAACTGAAATCCTATCTGACAATGGCCAAGACTTTTATCGTAGAAAATGGCATTTTTATTACTTGTATCTTAATCGTTATCAAATTGTTACAGACGTGGAAAAAGAAGAGCGAGCACTAACCTCAAAATCTATGACCGATCTTTAAGTCACAATTTGACCTGCTCTCACTCTTTACTTAAAATGGCGATCTAGACCATGAAATCAGTTTTCTCCGACTCAAAAGCCGGAGAAAACCTCAACATTACTTACGAACAATTTCCAAAGTATCAATTTTCACATCAGTTTTAGGACGGTCACCAGCTCCAACCGGTGTATCACCGATCTTCTTAACCACATCCATTCCACGAACAACTTTACCGAACACAGTGTGACGATTATCAAGGTGTGGTGTCGGGCCTAGAGTGATGAAGAACTGAGAGCCATTTGTCCCTGGACCAGCATTGGCCATAGAAAGAATGCCTTCAGAAGTGTGACGAAGATTAGGATTAAACTCATCTACGAAACGGTAACCCGGACCGCCGCGGCCTGAACCTTCGGGATCTCCACCCTGAATCATGAAGCCACGGATTACACGGTGGAAGACCAAACCGTTATAAAAGGGGCCTTCTTTTTCTGTTTCTTGTCTACCTTCAGCTAGGTTTACAAAGTTCCAGACTGTTTCTGGACACTCTTTAGGGTAAAGCTCGATTTCAAACTCTCCTAAAGTTGTTTTGAAAATAGCAGAGAGACCTTTAACGTCTTCTTTGTAAGAAGACTTTTCTTTTTTCATCGTGCCAAACATAAAAACTCCTTATGGTAAGACAAACTCGATTGGTGGTTGTTCTGGGAAGTAGACAAGTTTTACTCCGCTATTAAATAATTTTGTAATTTCAAGTTTGAGTCCTGCATCCAGTTTGCTTTCGCTGGAATAAGGGCTGAGGTATTCAGAGCTCAGAAGATAAAATCCGACCTGATCTAAATCATTTTCAGAAATCCACTGAGTGAGGCTTTGTTTGGTGTGACAGCTGCTATAAAGAACCGGAAGTTTCGAATCAAATCTTCCCTTAGCGGCCAGCTTGCGCAGATCAGCGGCGTCGTTTTTCGCGAGGTAACCCTCGAGCCAGACAATCTCTACTTCATTGACCTGTGGAATCTTGAACTGCTTAATGCCACCACGTACCTGCTCCAGAGTATTAGAGAAGAAACTCGCCTCTTCTACGGGCTTTAAAAAACGCTGAGCACTTGATCTAAAGTAGTCTTCGAGTTTTTGATTAAACTGGGCCTGAAGCTCCAGCATCTGAACATAGTCCAGCTTGTAACTTGCTGAGAGTTTCGCAAAATCCAGATAATGAAGTGAAGATGATTTAAAACATTTCCCAGCAGACGAGGCATTGGCCCAATTTGGCAACTCTGGTAAAAAGAATTGTTCTACACCTGATGTTCTGTATGCATTGTCATCGATATTCTGGCGAGTCTCGCCAGAGCCGCAACTAATGAGTGTCAGCAGGGCTAAAAAGCTTAAATACTTCATGAGTGATACCTTTTAACTGAATAAGCTCCAGAGAAAATCCATCCTTCACCGTAGGCATTATAGACGCCAGAGTAAAGAAGCCAACTTCATGCTGGTCCAGTGGGATATAAATCTCAGGTTTTTTAAGAGGAGAAGCAACCAGTACTTCATCAACTCCAATTGTTTTTAATTCTAAAATATTATTGTCCGGCTGTTTTAATCCGGGACGGAACTGTGGTTTTTCAAGTGTAAGAAAGATACGGTTCTTATCAATCAACTGATCAATCGCCGTAGCATTGTGACCAGAGAAGAAAACTAAACGAGGAATGGGCTCTGTTGGTTTTGGTTTTTTGGCCTGAACGAAATCATCCAATTCCTGCCACTCACGAAGTTTGGCGTGAAACTCATTCACTTCTTTTTCAAACTCCGCTTCCATGTAATCAAAAAGCGAACGAAGGACCTGTGTCCGATCATTTTCAACAGTTGCGAGATAGTGATCAAAAGGATGGGCCTCTGCACTCACGACAAATAAACGTGAATGAGGATTTTTCAACCAATCACTCAGCTCAATCAGGATTTCTCCGGCCAAAGTGCCTGAACCTATAAGAGCGAGTTCTCTGATCTGATCATTTTTTAAATAGCTCTTCGATTTTTGTAAACTTTCAAAACCGTAGTGAACCTTATCTTTTGAAACTCTGGCTTCACCCAAGGCCTTACCGGTGAGGGCGAGGGAACCTGATTTAGTCTTACGACGAAAATCCATCACCAGATCAAAATCTTCATACATCTCAATGGTTGATTGCAGCGACTGAACAAATTCAGATGAGAGTCTTTCATAAGTTTCAGGATTATTTTCTTTCTGCTCGTTGATAAAACGTTCGGGATTAATCTGGTACATGATGCGGAAGAGATCAAGAAAACGAGTCTTGCCTTCTATCTGTTCCGATTCCCCAAGAAATCTTTTAGTCACCGAAACAACCGCGTGGGACTTAACTTCCTGATGGGTCTTCAAAACTTTTTCTAATGGAGGCATGACGATTTCTTTAAAACTCATCCAGCTCAATGACTTAGGAAGAGCAATACCGGCTTCAGCGAGAAATGATTTCCCGTGCGGGCCTACACAATCCCCATAGTCCCGAGAAAAAAAACTCTCTGGTTCAATTTCGGGCGCATTAAACCATGTCACCGCGGCACCGAGGTGATGAAATTCTAGAGCAGCTTCAAGGGCAACGGGACCCGATCCCAGAATGGCGAGTTTCATAAAAAAAAAGACCTCCAAAGGAGGTCTTTATCATAGTCAAAATGTGACAGAGATTAAAGGAAATAGACCTTGCTTTCACCCTTATCAAGGCAAGAAGCCTCAGCATACTGATAGATGAAATCAATAAAGCTCTTGAGTGCCTGAAAACTCGGGATAGATGTATCGAATTCTCCACCCAGACGAAGCCACGCATCACCTTTCTCATCGATATATTCAGAAGCGCGTCGCACATTCACAACGGCCGGAAGGTAAGAACCCTTCGTGAAATAAAGTTTTAAAGTAACTTCGGTGCCGGCCTTGAATTGGTTCTTGGCCTTAAGGCTGAAAGGTAACTGGAACTGGCATCCTTCAGCTGAAATATCTACCAGCTTAATCGGAAAGCCTGAACCCTGATCATCAACAACTGTGTAGACTCCAAGAAATTCTTGGAAGACAACTCGTTCAAAAGACCGTCGTTTTTGTTCGATGGACTCTGCACGTTTTTTGTTAAAATCTACTACATTTTTTTTATCGTCAGACATGGTATCTCCTCTCTGGCATAGAAACTTAGCTAAAGTCCTATCGGAGAAAAGATCAGGAATATTGAGGGATAAACTTAGAGGATAATTTTTTCCAGTTCATGGATGACTTGAGGTGCCATCAAAGTCTTGGCCAGTCTCTCAAAATGGTCCGTCAGGTCTGTAATACAGACCCTTACTTGTCGGGTATATCCCATGGCTTTTGGAATTCTACCTAGTTGAAAGAGGTACTCGAGTTGCTCGGAGAGAACTTCGCCCGACTCTACCAAATTAACCTCTGGACCTAAGACCTTTTGTAGATCTTTTTTTAAAACCGGATAGTGGGTGCAACCAAGGATAACTGTTTTTACTTTAGCTTCTTTAAGGCCTGCCAGATAGCGCTCGGCAATTGCCCGAGTGATTTCATCATCCACCATCCCCTCTTCCACCAGCGGAACGAGTAACGGGCATGCCTGTTCAAAAACTTCTATTTCGGGCCGCAGAGTTTTAAGCGTGTGTTCATAGGCATGTGAACGAATCGTCGCCGAAGTTCCGATCACCCCAATCTTATTATCCACGGCAACTTTGAGAGCTTGTTCGGATCCGGGTTCAATAACATTTAAAAGTGGCAGTCCCAGATATTCTTTCTCACCCAAAAAAACTGAAGATGCCGAATTGCACGCTATGATCAAGGCCTTGACCTTTTGATTTTTTAAATAATCCAAAATTTGCAAACCATAACGACGAATTGTTTCAGGAGATTTATTTCCATATGGCAGACGCGCGATATCACCTAAGTAACAGAATGATTCATGAGGAAACTTTTCTGCCAAAACTTTTAGGACCGTAAGTCCACCCAGACCTGAATCAAAAATGCCGATGGGTTGGTTCATGTTTTTCTCGTAAGGATATCTTTAATTTTAGTTACTCTTTCTAAATTCCTTAAGAGTTCTGGTGAAAAAAGTCCCGATTGAGTCAAAATTTTATCCGACAGGAGCGACTTCAAAAAATCTTTCTCCCAAAGTGGCTTGTAGTGAGTTTTAGAATCTGCCATCGCCAGATCCATCGCCAGACGAAGAGACTTGGGATGAATTTCAGGAAAAGCAACTTTGGCATCTTCATTAGTTACAACAGTTGGAAAATCTAAACTCTGCGCGAGTTTTTTACCGACATCAGCAAGTTCTGGGAGTGAATAATCAAGGGCCTTCATCAAAACTTTTATTTCAACTTCAGGGACCTTAATAATTTTTCTCTTCAAATTAGCTAGTTCTGAGTAAAGATCCAGAAGCTCGCCATAAGTCGTTGTCTCAGGAGCACCAATCTCAAAAATTTTATGGCCTTCAACTTTCAACTGAAGAGAGGCTTCAAAGTATTTCATTAAATCCGGAAGGGCTATTGGCTGGCAGGGTTGATTAAGAAGACTAAAATCTGGTCTAAACGGAATTCTCTCAGAGATTGCTTTGACCATTTCAAAAGAAAGAGAATTCTCCCCTAGAACAATACTAGCTCGGAATTCAATCGTTGGAAAACCGCTGGCCGCAAGAATTGATCCCGTGAGATGACGACTACGCAAATGAGGAGATAGTTTGTCCTTAGTAATCCCAAGACCACCTAAGTAAATTATTGAAGGAGTCGAAGATAATCTGAGCCAGTTTACAAAATTTACAGCGGCTAAGGCCTCGTAATATTCAAAGCTTGCCTTATCTTCTTTCAAACCGTGAACAAGATAAAACGCCTTATCAATCTTGGGTAAATGTGGAAGTTTGTCCGCCTCGAGCAAATCCCCGACGAGCCAATGAATTTTTTGACCTTTCTCTTTTGCAAAAGCCTTATCCTTAGATCTTACGAGTGCATAGATCTCATAACCATTTTCAACTAAATCCTTCATCAGAGCGCGACCAACAAAACCATTGGCCCCAGCGACTAGAACTTTCATGAATTAACTCCTGTATCAGAAATCACGATCCACTTCAGGTGTTCACCAAACGCTCTCATAACAAAAAGATGAACGAGTGCTTGGCTGTATTTATACACATACCAAGGGAGCGATGGTCTGAACTCATGGAGAGCAGCGATAACGTATTTTTTTTCTAAAACCTCACGGAACTCAAGGCGTCCTCGGCCTTGCTTGGCAGAAAGTATTCCTCCTACAACATACAAAAGTGGACGATCAGGAGTACTTCGATCAATATTTTTTTCTAAAACTAGAATAACAAGAGAAGGATGAAAAAGATAAAAGGTACAAACATTATTTTTTACAGTGACTCTAACAAGAGTAGAAAAGAATGTTGGAAGCCAATTAAAATATTCATTCGCAACCCAATCGGCATTTCTATGTGGAGGCAAGACCAAGCGCTGAACAGAGCGAACATCTTTTTGTACTGGCACATATCCTACTCGTGATATCTCTACATGGTCTCTGAGAGCTTTCACTAGAGTGACTCTAAGTGGCGTCATGGAATCTTCAGGATAAGGCCAGGCCATATTCTTATCTGCAAGCATCTGATGCTTTAAACTGAGAACGAGTGGATAAACTAGATTTTTAGGAACCCCTGTGATCAAGGTAATCCAAAATCGAGAAAGCTCAAGAGGTATGATAGGAAGAGTGAAAAGCCTGTGATTTTTACGAATTTCCTGAGAAGCTATTCCAATCAGGTCTTGATAAGTCACAATATCTGGGCCTGCTATGTCGTATATTTTTCCTTGGATTTTTTCATCACCGAGGGCCCGAGTTAAAATTTTTAAAACATCTTCAAGGGCTATCGGTTGAGTTTTCGTTTTCGTCCAAGCGGGACAAATCATAACAGGCAATCTCTCAACTAGACGCTGAAGAATTGAAAAAGAAGAACCATCTGCACCAACAATGATACTTGCTCTAAGCGCCGTTGTTTTAATTCCTGAATTAATCAACGTCTGCTCTACTTCTAAACGACTTCGAAGGTGCCAAGAGAGAGTTTCAAAGGTTGGAATCATTCCACCCAAGTAGATAATGTGTTTTAAATTATGCTTACGACCCGCACGAGCAAAATTGTCAGCGATGATCAAATCAAAATCGTAAAAGGTTCCCTGAGAAAGAGATGCGGAAGGAAGCATGGAGTGAACCAGATAATAGGCCCGATCACAACCTTCCATGGAATTGGTGATGTCTTTGAGTGAGAACATGTCGCACTTTCGCCATTCCAAACGAGGGTTACTGGATTTACGTTCCACACGGGATAAGGCCACGATGCTATGATCCGTGGTACTTAGGAGGTGATCAATTAACGCGCGCCCAATGAATCCACTGGCACCCGCAATAAGGACTTTCTTCATCCAACCGAGTGTAGCATAATCCCTGTATGTTTTTGATGAGAATTTTGCCGGGTGTTCTGAAAGAGTTACTAAAGCATGTTCCCACGGTGCTTTTTGAAGCCGTTGAGTGGAGTGAACTTGCGTCAGAGATACCAAAACTCACTAAAAAGCTCATGCATAAAGAAGGTTTTGTTGAACTATTCAAACAGCAAACAACCTTTCTTTCACCAATACCTGTAGAACTGATCCATGAAGATCTCAAAAAAGAAAATCTGACGGTTAATAAAAGTGTTGCCCAAACTTGGCTGACTCTTTATTTCGCTCAACTGTTCTCGCCTCACGGCGTATTCCTTGATCTTCGAGCTCACAATTTTTCCAACCAAAATGAAATTCTCAAGTGGCATCCTACAGGCCTGTGGCATAAATTTAATGACCCCTTCCAAAAAGGTTTGATTAATATTTATGATGGATTTTATCTAGGCAATGAAGAGCTTTATCATCAGGGCCTGATTGAATTAGGTCTGGCAGACAAGGATTGGTCAGCCGAAGATAAGAAAAAACTCGCAGATCTTTTTAAAGATCAGTTTGGCGCCAGCCTTGGCGAAGAGATGACTTTTGATCTTGAGGGCTTTAAAAACTCTCTGGTCAAAATTACCGATTTTCTCCTACAGAAAAAAGTAAAAATCAGCAACGACTTCCTTTATCTCGGAATTTACCTCGTTCTGCTTTATTCATCTTTGGAGAAATCCAAAGAAAAACTTCCGGTAAAGCAGATTTATCTCGATGTGCGAAATAAACTTATTCAATAAATTTTCGAGCTTCCGTAAAATCAAAAATAATATTCTCTGTTTTAGACTTCAACTCATAGACTTCATGAGAAGTCGCCACTGCAACAATTTTGCATCCCGCTCTCTCTCCGGCCTCAAGACCTAAAAGTGCATCTTCAAACACCACACAATTTTTTGGATCAAGACCCAGACGGGAACAACAGAGCTGATAAACCTGCGGATCCGGCTTGCCTTTGCTCACCATGCTGCCATCAACAATGACCGGAAAATATTTTCTGATAGTAAGACCATCCAGTGTAAAGTCCACATTTTCCGGAGGAGCGGAGGTTCCAAGGGCCACTTTGATTCTTTTTTTACTTAAGTAATCCAGAAAATCAATCAGCCCTTTGTGCGTTTTCATCTCCGAGGCATAAAGCTCTTTATAGAGACCTTCTTTTTCATCGGCATAGCTCTTAATTTGAGCGGGAGTAATATCACCAAAGATCATGGTAAAGAGATCGGCATTGGTTTTTCCATTGAATTTATCGCGGTAAATTTGATTATCCAGAGGGAATTTGTATTTCTGAGCAAACTCCATCCATGCTTTAAAATGAAAACGGTGATTATCCACCACTACGCCGTCCATATCAAAAATCACACCTTTAACCTGATTCATGTCATGCCTTTTTTAATCTCAGTCTTAAGCCAATTTGATAAATCTATACTCTTTATTGGAAATTGGGAAACTGAGAATATCCACACTTAAAAAAATAAAAAGTCTTAACGATCAAAGGGGGATTAGGCATAATCCCCCTATGATTACTTTTCGAACAGCTTCCATTCAAGATTCAACTCTCATCGCTGACCTCGTAAACTCGGCTTATCGCGGAGACTCATCTAAAAAAGGCTGGACCACTGAAGCGGATCTTTTAGGAGGGCAGCGCACTGACGCTCAAAAAATTCAGGAAATGATTGAAGGCCCTACCAGTCAGATGGAACTGGCGATGGATTCAGCCATCCTTGGTTGTGTGTATTTAAATTTTGAAACTAAAGACACGCTTTATCTAGGCATGCTGACAGTGAATCCGGAGCTTCAGACCAAGGGTATCGGTAAACTTCTTTTACAACATGTGGAAGAGCTGGCCCAGCAGAAGAGATGTAAAACCATTCGCATGACGGTGATCAGTGTAAGAACAGAGCTCATCGCTTTCTATGAAAGACGAGGCTACAAATTCACCGGACAGAGAGAACCCTTTCCTGAAGGAGATCCGCGCTTTGGTCTTCCGAAAACAAAATTAGAATTTTTAGTGCTCGCTAAAACTTTGAATTAAAATCTTTGACGATTTCTTGTGCCCAATGTTCTGCCTGAGTCCGCAACGTTCCAGTCCAGTAGTGAACCCCGTCTCCACCCGTTGCTGGATAATGAGTCCGTTTATGACTTTCAAAAATTTCACAATCCGTACCAACGGTATCTTTAATCATTTGAAAAAGAGTAAGTGTTTGCGCTCGGTAGGTACGAGTTTCAGGTGGAGTGACCCAGTAACATTTGATATTTGTCTCTTTAAGCACATTCAGAAATCTTTTCATATCATTCATAGAGGAAGCTTGAGATTTACCCACATAATTTGTACCGAACGCCATGATAGCGACTTGGGGATTTTGTTTTGAAATTTCATAAAAATTTGGGGTCGGTCCCCAAGTTTTAAACAGGACTTCTTTAACTACTCCATTCACATCCTTGGTCCAGATCCCCCACTTCGAAGGAGTCGAATCAAGAAACCATCCCGGCACTGAACTGCTGCTGGCGTAGGTCCCCACGGTATGACCCGCGGCCCGTAATTCCTTATCTAGTGTCCAACCAAAAGGCCCGGCTGAATGCGAATCCCCCATGACCAAAACATTGGCAGCATGGAGATTAAGCGACAAACTCAGAAGTAAAAGATATTTCATAGACGTAATATTAACCAAATAGAAAGCTCTTTCGCCACCCTAAATGAATATTTAACCCTATCTCAATATTCAAAGGCCTTGGGGTCATTTTTGTGTCATTATTCAGCTATGCCTTCTCATTTTAAGTCCTTAAGAATGATCCTGATTTTTAGTTTTTCTGCGCACATTGCGGGGTTGGTTTTCATTGGTTTTTCAACTGATCGTCAAGAAATGGTCAAAACTTCTCAGCCTTTTGCCCTTTCTTTTGGATCTCCAAAAAAATTCGGAACTCAAGGGATTGCCAAACAAGTCCTTAAAAAAGAAGTCATCACAAAGGCACCTGCGCTTAAATCAACATCTTCTGCAGCTTCCTTTAATCAGGAAGTAGCCGCAATCCCGGCCACTGTCACGGGCCCCATTGGTAATGGTGGGTCTCCTGACGGTTTAGGTAATTCAAATGGAAATGGCGGATCTCCTGATGGAGTCAATACCCCTCAGGCGCGCTACAATACTCTTCTTTCAAGCATCATCAATAAGCATAAGCACTACCCACGTATGGCCCGTGCCCTTCACCAGGAAGGTCGTGTTCTGATTCAGGTGACACTGGATAAAGATGGAAATTTAATGAACCTCGAAATTATCGAGAGGGCCTCATTTGATACTTTAACAAAAGCCGCCCTTGAAACCATTCGGAACGTTGGCAAATTCCCGCCCTTGCCAAGTGAACTAGGGAAAGACGTTCTTACTTTTAAAGTTCCCGTCGACTACAAGATAACAATATAATAATCTCTTCCCATGAAACACAGTTGTTGTGAGAAAAAATTAACCACTGAAGAAGCTGGAAAGATTCTCAAGAGTCACGGAATTAATCGCACGACCATCAAGATTGATCTCCTCTCCCTGCTCGCAAAATCGGCTTCACCACTTTCGGTATCTGAACTTCATCATAAAACGGGTAAGTCTTGTGATATCTCTTCTATTTTCAGGGCCATGTCTCAGTTTAAAGAAAAAGGCCTTGTTAAAGAAATCAATCTCGGCGAAGAATTCTTTCGTTATGAGATAGGAACTTTGGAGCAAGGTCACAAACACAATCACCATCATCATCATGTCCGTTGCCGAGAATGCGGAGACATCAAACTCATTGAAAAATGTGACATCACTATTTTTAGTAAGATGATCTCAAAACTTGGCTATACAGATATGGAGCATCACCTAGAATTCACTGGCCTCTGCTCAAAATGCTCTTAATTAGATTTGTAACTGCAATCCCAGAATAAAGTTTCTTCCCGGAAGTGGAGCAATCTCCTTTAAAGTCGAGATATGCGATCTCGCCTCAACATCAAAAATATTTCTTACTCTGGTAAAGATACTTAAGGCCGTTGTTTCACCAAGGATATCGTAGTGATAACCGATATTGGTGAGATAATAAGATCTCGTCCTTGTCTCATTGACGGCAGTTTTAGTTTGATCAGCGACATATTGGACTTCTATATCTGATGACCATTTATCTTTCGAGTACTCAAGACCCGCTGTAAAACGTGGAGGCGAGATACGGGGAATATTTTTTCCCGTCTTTGTATCCTTGGCACGAACAAGATCAAATTTATTCACGAGGCTCAGAGTTCCACCGTCGTATTCAGATAATAAATTTTTAGTTTCCAGGTCCGCTCCATAAAAAAGAGCATTGGCCTGACCGTATTCGAAAACAGGAAGTCCACTTCCTCCATCCGTCGCACCAGTAGGGTTTAAGAAAATAAAATTATTAAAGGCCTGAGAATATCCATTCACAGTAATCTGATGGCCTTTAGTCTGGTGCTTGAAACTTAACTCAACTGCATAGGCCCTTTCTTTAGTGAGTTTAGTATCTCCCTGTTCAAAAGTTCCCGTCGCTAAGTGCGCTCCTCCGGCATAGAGTTCCTGAAAATTGGGAGCGCGCTCAGTAAATGAAAATGATGAGGATAAAGAGTTCACATCATTAAAGCGGAACTGATGCCCTAAAGATCCGTTCATCGACGTAAAATTTTTCTCGTTTTTGATTCCAAAATTTGTCGAAGCTTTTTTACTGATCATCGTTGGCTCAACTCGAGCACCCGCACTGTAAGTCTGTTTATCTTTTTTCAGTTCCTGATAAGTAAAAAGCGCATATTTCTGAGTCGATGTTTTTGGCAAAAAGGCTTCATCTCCCTCAGCCTGAAACAGAGAAATCTGAGTCTGAATACCACTCACTCCCGAAAGTTTACCATTCTTATTGATCCCTTCGACTCGCGTTTCATTACCTTCATTTTTGAATAGAGTACCAGTGGCCCCATTTTCAATTTCTTTATGAAGATAATTACTTTGCGCCGATTTAATCCGAACCTTTTCAAACAATCCACCTGTTTTGTACTCACCATGAAGTTCAAAACGATTCTGAGTCATGTTAATCATCACTTCTTGATCGGCGACCGATCCATACTTACTTTGGAAGTGATTAAAAGAAACTCCGAGGTAACCTTTATCAAAAATCCGAGAAACACCTGTAGCCAAGTTATCTTGCTTGTTAAAACTATTTGGAAGCTTCCCTTCAGCTTCTGATTCCCCAGTAGGAAGTGGATCATCACTTCTTTCTCTTGAAGAGCGAGCATACTTTGGAATCCGCT
Source organism: Bacteriovoracaceae bacterium (assembly GCA_040399925.1). GTDB lineage: Bacteria > Bdellovibrionota > Bacteriovoracia > Bacteriovoracales > Bacteriovoracaceae > Peredibacter. Next base: position 9,033 of record JBBARF010000058.1, on the reverse strand, counting down.
GATCCATCAGATTACGAGTCGATCCATCAATGTGAACCATCCAGTTGTTTTTACCGTAGTTCATGAGGGCCCCGTGGCTGGTTCCCTTATTCACTGTCTCTGCCTGAGAAATAAATTCAGAATGAAAACCTTCTTCAAATCGAGAGTGAACCCGATTAGTCACAAGATTCACCACTCCACCCACCGCCGAAGATCCATAGAGAAGGCTCATCGGTCCACGCACGATCTCAATGGATTCAAGAGTCAGAGTATCTACCGAAATAGCATGATCAAGACTTTGAGTTGAAGCATCCAGAGTTCCCAGACCATTTTGCAAAATGCGCACGCGATCACCATCCAGACCACGAATGACAGGACGAGAAGAACTCGGTCCAAAAGAAGTACTGGTAACACCTGCTTCATTTTGAAGAGTATCCCCTAAACTTGTTTGTCTTTTCTTTTGAAGTTCCTTGCCTTGTATTTTAGTGATGGAAGGAATGAAATCAACCAGACTTGAATTTTCCTGATGTCCTACGACCTCAACATTGGGAAGAATGATTTCGTCCTCGTGAGCAAAAGAAGAAAGTGAGAAAACTAAAGTAAATATGATGAGTTTCATAAAGTCCTGAATCAGTTAATTGCAAGTAAGTTGCAATTAATATTAAGGTTTTATTTCTCACTGTAAAGTTGAAAAAGCCTTCGAGCGCAGCGTTAACTTATCATTAAGCCAGTCCCATGTACCAAATTATTGGGGATCCGACCTGCCTCTGTCCAGCTACTACGTATCTGAAAGAGGGTCGAAAGATCTGAATTGTGGGTCTGTCACTTACGTTTCTCTTCATTTATACTATTTTGAAAATTGATATTTCTCTAAGGATTTTTCACATGAGTGCAATGGATCTGTTTCATCAGGGTGGATTTATTATGTACCCCCTCTTCATCTTCTCCGTTTTGGTATGGACGGTAGCCATTCATCAGTTTTTCTTTCTTCGTTCTTTTTCTATGCAACACAGAAAGCTCGATACTGACATTAATACCGCGATTAAGTCTGGAAAACTGGAAGATTTTAGGACGGCGTTGAAGAATGCTCCCACTGCTCTGGCCAAACCTCACGAGGTTCTTCTGGAAGAAGTATATTCAAGTAAAGAAGAGCTCAATGAAAAACTTGGCCGCAGAATTTCGGAAACGAATAGTAGCTTAAAAAAGAATCTCTGGATTTTAGGGACCATCAGTTCATCGGCGCCTTTCATTGGTCTATTCGGGACAGTTATGGGGATCATGAGTTCATTCAAGGCCATCGGTGCAACCGGCAAGAGTGGATTCAGCGTTGTCGCTGCAGGTATTTCAGAATCACTGATTGCAACAGCTGCTGGTATTGGTGTGGCGGTTATTTCAGTTCTTTTCTACAACTACTTTCAGACGCGAGTGAATGCTATTGCTCAGGACTTTCGTCATAAGGTAGAAGACGTTGCTGAGCTGATGTTTATCGTCCGTAAAAACAAGAAATAATATATGGCCATGAATCAAAACAATAATGACGAGTCAGATATCGTCTCCGATATTAACATGACTCCTCTTATCGACATCATGCTCGTATTGCTGATCATCTTCATGGTGAGTTCATCAGCGGCAATTGAATCCGGTATGGACGTGAATCTACCAGAGGTCAATGCTGTCAGTGACAAAACTGATGCCACACTGGTTATCTCATTGTCTAAAACTGGAGAGATTGGCCTCCAGGGAGTACCGGTAAAACAAGAAGAGCTCAAATCGCTGGTCAAAAAATCCCTTAAGGATTTAAAAACTGACGCGGTTATACTTGAGAGTGATGGAGAAACTCAACTCCATCTTGCCATGGCGATTATGGATATCGCGCGTGAAGCGGGAGCTAAGAATTTTTCAATCGCAGCCAGACTTAAGAAAAATTAAAAAGAATTTTGACTCCCCATTTTAAGTGAGTAAATCGGCGAACCTACTTCGTACAACCTACTTGATCTATCAAGCTTTAGTTTAAATTGAGATGTTTCCCCTTTCCATAAACCATATTGTAAAAAAAACAGACAATCCAAGGGTGGAGTTATGCTTCTTGAATTTTTAAACACAAATCAAACTGAAATTCTAGCTCTGACCGAACAGAAAACTAAGGAGCTTGCGGGTTCAAATCCAACTTCCACTTTACTAAGACAGGGCCTGCCCATTTTTTTTGATCAGCTGAAAGAGATTCTCCGTCTGGAAGAAGATGAACCTCTGACTGTTCCTAAAGATTCTAAGGAAATGACAAAAGCAGCAGAAGAAAATGATGAAGAAAAAATGGCGGTGGCCTCCGGTAGACCGAATGAAGCGGAGTTGGCCAAAACAGCGGCCCAGCATGGAGCGGAGCTAATGAGATTAGGTTATACCCTTTCCTACGCAGTCCATGCCTATGGCTCCATGTGCCAGTCCATCACGGAGCTTGCTTCAAAAAAACATTCGATTATTTCGGCTAAAGAATTTCATGATCTGAATAGATGTCTAGATGTAGCGATCGCCGGTGCAGTAACTGAGTTTCAGTCACAAAAAGATACTGAAGTTCAAGATAAAGAAGCCGAACATTTAGGATTTCTGGCCCATGAACTCCGCAATACTCTTATGGCGATCAATTTCTCGGTCAAAATGATCAAACAAGGCACGGTGGGTTTCTCAGGGAACACAGGCAGGATTCTGGATACAAGCTTGGAGCGAATGCAAACACTTATTGATCAATCGCTTATAGAAGTTCGATTAAGAGTGGATCTCAAACCGCACCCAGAACAGGTGAACGTAAAACAATTAGTGAATCAGATTCTCACGACTGAGGAGATTGAAGCTAAACATAGAAATATTAAAATCAAAACAGTTATCAATTCTGATCAAGTCGTTGAAGTAGATCATCAGTTTCTTTATTCTGCACTATCAAATTTAATTCAAAACGCTTTCAAATACACTCATCAAGGAGGAGAAGTCGAAATTCGAAGTTCGATCATCGAGGGCGACATCCTGATTGAAGTGGAAGATGAGTGTGGAGGTCTAAAAAACGAGACTGTGGATCTCTTTAAACCCTTTGAAAAACATAATAAAAACAAGAGTGGATTGGGTCTAGGTCTGACCATCGCCCAAAGAGCAATACTCCTAAACAATGGCAAAATCGAAGTCCAAAATCTTCCGAAGAAAGGCTGTATCTTCAAAATCACCTTACCTGTTAAAACAATTCCACCCCCGCTTCATTAAATCTATTCACGTAGGTTGGATCAACGAGCTCTTTTAAGCACCTTTATTCTTGTGAAAATGTAAGTAGACTGCTGGAAATAAAATGAGAGTCAGCATCGTTGAAAAGAGAATCCCTCCTATGACAACCGAGGCTAATGGTTTTTGAACCTCAGAGCCAAGTCCGGTGTTTAACGCCATAGGAATAAATCCAATAGATGCCACGAGTGCTGTCATGATCACTGGTCTAAATCGAGAAAGGGTTCCCTTAATGACGATCTCTCTAATCGCCAAACGAGGATCAAGTTCTCGCAATTGATTGAAGATTGTCAGCAGGACAATACCATTTAAGAGGGCTATACCGATCAAGGCAATGAATCCAACGGCCGCAGAAAGACTTAAATGAATATCTCTCAGGTAGAGAGCAAAGACCCCTCCAAATGCTGCAAAGGGCACACAGAGAAAAATGATTAAAGCATCTTTAAAGGAGGAGAATTCTCTCCAAAGGATAAAGATAATCAAAGCAAGAGTCAGCGGAATAATGATCAGAAGTCTTTTTTTGGCACGTTCCAGATTGTTAAATTGCCCTCCTAGAAAGAGCTCATGTCCTTTGTTCACAGGATTTTCGGCAACAATTTTTTTAACATCTCCAACAAAACTCATCGTATCTCTATTCGAAATATTAAGCGAAAGTGCAGCATACCGCTGACCCCAAGTGCGAGCAATCGTCGTTACCTGATCAATGATTTCGACATAAGCAATCTGTTCAAGTGGAATTGATCCACCATCAGGCAAACCGATGGGAAGCGTTCGTATCTCTTTAAGATTTTCTCTTCTCTCTTCAGATAAATGCATGATGATGGGGAACTTCTTTGTTCCTTGCATCCATTGCCCCATCTGTACTCCTTGCATGAAGCTAACGATACTTTGATTGAATTCTGTGAGCGACATCCCAAGCTTGGCCAATTCAGCAAATTTAGGACGAATATCGACCACACGACTTTTTCTCAGTGCTGTTAAAGGATCCATCTCAGCACCTTCAAGACCTTCAACATTTTTTACTTTTTCGCCAAAACCGTCGATGACTTCAACCAAATAGTGAAGATCTGGACCTATCACTTTCAGCGAGACATCGGCCCTGGATCCTTCCAGCATTTCATTAAATCGCATTTCAATCGGTTGAGTGGAACTAATTTCTTGGTTAAATCCTAAAGATTCGATTCCCTTTTTAACTTTTTGAAAAACTTCTTCTTTTGTTTTTACTGTCCAAGTGTCGCGATCTTTTTTGAGTATGATAAAGGTATCGGCAAGATGGACACCCATAGGGTCCGTCGCAGATTCTGGTGTACCAAGTCTGGAAAAGACAAAATCGACTTCCTGTATTGTTGCAATCTTTTTCTCAACTTCTCCCTGCTCGCGTAACGATTCAGTTAATGAAATTTTTGAATCTCGCGTGAGATTTAAAACGAGATCTCCTTCATCAAGCTGAGGGATAAAGTCAGAGCCAAGCTGGAGGAAAGTTACGGAGCTTAATAAAGCAAGAACGAGCCCAGAGATGATGAGTGTTTTCGGTCGATCAATTAGTTTCATGAGAAGAGGCTGATAGAAGTTTTTAAGCTTCCTGAATAAATAGGTCTCGTGCTCCTCTTCTGACCGGTGCTCTGGTATTTTAACAAAAAGAGAAACCAGAACAGGAACTAAGAATATAGTTAGCAGTAATGACCACCCGAGAGTCATTAAGACAGTAAATGCCATGGGCCTAAACATCTTGCCTTCAACACCCTCAAGGGAAATGATGGGAAGATAAACAAACATAATCATGAGCAGTCCAAAAACTACAGGTCGCATAACCTGCTTGGCCTTAAGACCAACAATCTGATCTTTATTTAAGTGCGCCCTTTCATCATCTGTAAGCATCATGAAACTAGCAACCAGAGTCTCAACCAAAACGACTGCACCGTCCACGACCAGACCAAAATCAATGGCCCCTAAACTCATTAAGTTCCCGGAGATTCCAAAAAACTGCATTCCTAGAGTTGTTCCAAGCATAGAGAGAGGAATGATGACAGACACGATGAGAGCGGCCCTAAGATGTCCCAAAACTAAAAGGAGAATCACGATAACAAGGAATGCCCCTTCTGCTAAACTTTTTATCACCGTTTTGAGAGTTGAATTCACCAAGAAGGCGCGCGAGTAAAGTTTAGTCACCTGAACATCATCAGGAATTTTAATTTCTTTTATTTTTTCTTCTACAACTTGGCTCACAGTTCTGCCATTGCCCCCACTTTTCATAAGAACAGTTCCTAAAACGGTTTCAATTCCGTTAAAGGTTGCACTCCCGAAGCGTGGTGCTGCATCTACTGAAACTGTTGCGATATCTTTTAAGAGAACTCTTGATCCATTATACTTTTGCGCCAAACTGATAGATTCAAAGTCGGCTTCTTTATCCAGGGCGGTCGTTGATTTGATAATGAGAGATTCTTTATCAATTTCAATGTTCCCCCCACCAAAACTCTCCCCTAGTCCTGATAATTTCTGCTGAACTTTATCAATCGTAAGCCCGTACTGGATCAGCAGATGCGGATTTATATTTATGTGGAGCTCTTTTTTAAGTCCCCCATTGGAATCAATATCTGCGATATCCTTTATCTTTCTGAGCTGCGGGCGGATTTGAAAATCCTGAATTTCACGCAAATAAAGCATTTGCTCCTTATGAGGTTTTAAAAGATAAGGAGAATTCTCTTTCAAAGAAAGAGAGTACATGTAAACTTCACCGAGACCGGTTGATATAGGTCCAAGTTCAGGCTGAATATTGGCGGGTAGTTGAGAAATAGCTGTTTGAAGTTTTTCTGAAACTTGCTGACGGGCCCAGTAGATATCAACTCCGTCGTTAAAAATCAAAATGATTTGAGATAAACCGAATTTTGAAATTGATCTCATATCATGCAACTCAGGTAGGCCCATCATCTCATATTCAATGGGCTGAGTAACAGTCAGCTCTACTTTCTCCGGATCAAGTCCCAAGGTTTTGGTATTGATCACGACCTGCAGGTTCGTAATATCTGGGACGGCATCCACGGTCAGAGCATTCACATTATAAATCGTTGCCATAGCAAAAAGGACGGTAAGACTTATAACCCAGAATTTGTGGGCTAAAGACCAATCAATCATTTTATCCAAAAGAGATGTTTTCACTTAGTGTCTTTCCCAGTTTAATTTTTCGCCATTCATGAGCTGCAGTGTACTTAGATTTTCAAGATAGTTGACCCACGAGATATAAACCTGATCTATGACTTCATGAGATTGAGTTTCAGCGAGGATAAAAGTATTTACATCTAAGAGTCCTTGGCGGAAACCAACTTCAGCTTCATGGATCGCCTTTTCATTCTGCTGGATGAATTTTTTTGGAAATCTTTTGAGCTGTTCTATACTGTACCGGACGAGATCAATTTGTTTTTGATGTTTGAGGATGAGCCTCTTTTCTGTTGCCTCAAGATTTTTCTGATCTCTCTTCTCTCTGACTTTTGCAGCATCCAATCGGCTACTACCTGTATCCCATAATGGAATATTTAAACCCACGATGGCATAGGAGAAATGGTTTTCAGGCGTGACATTTTCCACTCTGTAGCCTCCGCCCAAAAACAAATCCGGACGTCTTTCTTTAGAAGCGAGTTCCAAATCAATTTGTGCTAGTTTTGCGGTGTTTTTGGCTTGCGCCAGTTCGATGTCTTTGGTCGTATCTAGTTGTCTGTCACTAATGAAGGTATAGGCATCAGGCAAATGAAAAGGGATTTCCGATTCATTCAAGCTTTTCCCTAACCAGAATTCAAGATCACTTTTGGCGATCTGATATTCATGTTCTTTTAAGTCCTGCATTCTTTCTAACTGCACCAGGGTAGAGCTAATGATTGATAATTCCACTCTTTGGCGAATGGTTACCTTTGGTCTGGTCTCTAAATATTTTTTGACAAGTCCTAGACGCTTCGTTCTCTCTTTTCCATGCTTCAAGAGCTCACTGGCCACATAAACTTTCCATGTCGCTAGAACGGATTGATGTGCGACCCATTCTTTAAAAAAAGCGGTTTGTTTTTTTTGATTATCTACTGCCAGAGAAGCTATCTCTTTACGTAAAGAAAACTTGTCCGATAAAGGGATAGGCTGCGTCACACTGACTTCAACTGTTGACCCCCGAACACTTCCCGATTTTAATGATCCAAACTGGCCCGTGATTTGGGGATTTTGCCATTTGCCTTTGAGAGTTGATTCACTTTGTAATGCGTGCGCCTCCATCTCTTGAGCAGTCAAAGAAGATGATCTTTCCGTTGCGGTGGTGGTGATTTCATTGAGGGTCATGGAGAAAGAGGCGGTAGACCAACAATAGATAAAAATCAAAAACAAGAAGTTCATGGATACCTTTTTGTTTAAACTTAAGCTTTAAACATACTCAGTATCCGAAGAGAGATGCCAATTAACAATCCGACATACGTCCTAAAGGGCTATTTTGGAAGACTTAGAATGTCCTCTAAGAAGAAGGCCGCAAGTTCTTGCCTGCCCGAGAGCCCCGATTTTTTATAAATACTGGTCGCCTGTTGCCTGACAGTCTTCTCATGCGTCAGACGAATTTCAGCGATTTCTTTCATGGAAAGGCCTTTTATGAGGAGTAGGGCCACATCTTTCTCGCTTTGAGACAAATGCCATATAGCAAATTCATCATCAATCAGCTGTCCAATCTCACGCGCACTGTCGTGGGCCTTCTCTTTCCACTCCAAATAAGATTTCTTTGTTTCTAAGAGTTCTCCACTTAAAGAGGTGATATGTGAATTCTTCCTGAAGATAACAACAATTTGCCAGATGATGGCACCAATCGCGATAAGGAACAGGGTAATCTCGTGCCAGAGATGGGTCGCAGGGATCCCTTGTTTTTGATCAAAATAAATATCAGCGATAAAAAAAGCTGCAAAAAGAACCAAGACAATCAAATTTCTCATCGATTTAACCTCATTGAAGCCTTCTTTGGAATTCGCAACTTTGGGCACTTACAAGTCATTGTCACTTTTTTAGACACTACTAAGTCATTTATTTACGCTATCTGTAAGATCATCCAAATTCAATGAATAATGCTTACCATAACTGCAAAACCTCTCTGTTTCTAGGGGTCAGTTTTTAAAAGGATACTTTATGAAGTCGTCATTTTTGGTTTTTGTTTTAATTGCTCTCTCAATAATTCCCGAGGTCGTATTGGGCAAAGAAGATTGCAAAGGCTATTCGATTCCGACAAAAGAACATTTAAAAAAAGTTAGTAGTGGAATAAAAAACATCTGTCGTAATGAAGTGGAATGTAAAGACCATCTTGGATTTAATCAAACTGGTCCATGGCAATCATGTCTTTCAATCGAAGAAACGATTGTTCTTCAAGATTATACACAAACATATGGCTCTTTAAAACGACCAGATCTATTAGAGGCCATCTTCAAGCGGTTCCCCCTGAAGTCAGTAAAGGTGTATCGTGGTTCCTCACCACTTCGAGACAGTAAAGGGAACATTGTAAAACTAGCAGTGGGAAATGTTTATGAGCTTCCAAGATATGTCAGCACTTCATTAAGTCAAGCCGTTGCCGAAGAACGCTTTGCAAATGGCGTAGTGCTGATTATAAACGCCAAATCAGCTAGAGATATTCGGAAATATAGCACTGTAAGTGATGAAGAAGAGCATATCTTATTATCGGGAACAAAATTGAGAATTAACCGTATTTATTCTAAGGTTTTACCTCCTTTAGAAGTTGAAGGACAGATTCAACCTGCAATGAAGGTAACTGTTTATGAGATGACAGAG